>CAIQWJ010000034.1 GCA_903875575.1 uncultured Acidobacteriia bacterium
CAACAGCGGGGCGGCGTACGTGTTTGTGCGCAGCGGAACGGCGTGGACGCAGCAGGCGTATCTGAAGGCGTTCAACACGGACATTTTTGACAATTTCGGCTATTCCGTTGCGATTTCCGGGGATACCGTGGTGGTGGGCGCTCCACTGGAGGACAGCCCCGATACGGGCGTGAACGGGAGCGGGTTCATCAACACCTTCCTCAACAGCGGGGCGGCGTATGTGTTTGTGCGCACCGGAACCGCGTGGGCCCAGCAGGCGTATCTGAAGGCGTCAAACACGGATTCGGGTGACAATTTCGGCTATTCCGTGGCTGTTTCCGGGGATACCGTGGTGGTGGGCGCGTACCAGGAGGACAGCAACGCGACGGGCGTGAACGGGAGCCAGAGCGACAACAGCAGCACCAACAGCGGGGCGGCGTACGTGTTTGTGCGCAGCGGAACGGCGTGGTCGCAGCAGGCGTACCTGAAGGCGTCAAACACGGATGCGAATGACAATTTCGGCACTTCCGTGGCTGTTTCCGGGGATACCGTGGTGGTGGGCGCGTACCGGGAGGACAGCAACGCGACGGGCGTGAACGGGAACGGGTCCAACAACAGTGCAAGCAACAGCGGGGCGGCCTACGTGTTTGTGCGCAGCGGAACGGCGTGGTCGCAGCAGGCGTACCTGAAGGCGTCAAACACGGATTCGAACGATTTCTTCGGCCAATCCGTGGCGATTTCCGGGGATACGGTGGTGGTGGGCGCGTACGAGGAGAGCAGCAACGCGACGGGCGTGAACGGGAGCCAGAGCAACAACAGCAGCCCCAGCAGCGGGGCGGCGTACGTGTTCGTGCGTACCGGAACGGCGTGGTCGCAGCAGGCGTATCTGAAGGCGTCAAACACGGATGCGGGTGACGATTTCAGCCAATCCGTGGCTGTTTCCGGGGATACCGTGGTGGTGGGCGCGGACCTGGAGAGCAGCAACGCGACGGGCGTGAACGGGAACCAGAGCAACAACAGTGCAAGCACCAGCGGGGCGGCCTACGTGTTCGTGCAGCCACCATCGGCGGCAAATGTCACCATCGCCAGCGCGCCTGCGGGCCTGTCATTCACCTCCTCGGGCACTGGCTGCGCGCCAGGCTCCTACACCACTCCGCAGGTGCTGGTGTGGACGCCAGCCTCGGCTTGCCAGATCAGCTTCACGGTGACGCAGAGCGGCACCACGGGGACGCAGTATGTGTTCAACCACTGGGAAGACGCGTCGACCAACGCGATCCGCTCGATTACGGGCCCGGCGACAGACACAAGTTACACGGCGACATTTGACACCCAGTACCTGCTGACAACCGCGGCGGGTACCGGCGGCAACATCAGCAACGGCGGTTACTTCACCAGCGGCACCAGCACGAACGTCACGGCCACACCCTCTGCAGGCTACAACTTCGTCAACTTCACCGGGGCCACCACGTCCACTTCGAATCCCCTCTCGCTGACCATGGACGCGCCGAAATCCATCACGGCCAACTTCGCCGCGGCGAACTTCAACATCACCATCCAAAGCTCCATTACGGGCCTGGCGTTCTCCACCACCGGCACCGGCTGTGCGCCCGGCCCTTACACAACCCCGAAAGTTCTCTCCTGGACGTTTGGCTCCGCCTGCCAGGTTAGCTTCACCGCGACGCAGGCTGGCACCACGGGCACCCAGTACGCCTTCAATCACTGGGAGAACGCATCCACCAACGCCACCCGCTCCATAACGGCCCCGTCCGCGAACACGGTTTACACCGCCACGTTTGACACCCAATACGCTCTCTCCCTGACGATCAACGCCGCGACGCTGGGCTCCGTCACAGCCACGTCCCTGAACTGCACCAGCACCTGTTCGAACTTCTATACGGCGGGCACCGTGCAATCCCTGACGCCCGCCGGCACGGCAGGCTATGGCTTCAACGCCTGGACCGGAGCCTGCACCGGCTCCGGTGCCTGTTCCGTCACCATGACCGGCCCGCAAACGGTAACGGCGTGGTTCTCGCCGGTACTGTTGACGAGCTCTCTGGGCACGAAAACGGGCGCTGCCAACGCCCGTGTCTGGCCGGTCACCTTAACGAACAGCGGCGCACCCGGTCCGGCCACGGCCATCACCATCACCAGCCTGACGTTGACCCAAACACTCGGCGTGGCCTGCACGCCCGCGGTGCAGACGACGACCCCGCTGCTGGTGGGTACCGCCGCGACGCTGGGTTCCACCGTGACGGCCAATGTAACCATCAACTTCACCGGCTGCGCGGGCACGAACCGCTACAAGCTCGCGGTCGGTTACACGGCCAACACCGGCAAGACAACCGGAACCGCAACATTCAGCAATCAGGTGCAATAGGGAATCAGCCAGGCAGAAAATAGATCTGAGAAATTCACCCCGCAGCGGACACTAAATACCCTTAGGTGCCCGCTGCGTGAATGAATACGACATCGCTCTGAAGAGCGTGCTGCGCAAACTGGCAGGCAGCGCACTCAGGGAATTGACCGGCTGTCAGGTAACTCGCTGGCACAACGTGGAGTTTGCGGCGGTTCAGAGTCGCACGGCGGACATGCTCGGCGAAACCGCGGATGGCGAGCTGCTGCATATCGAACTGCAGAGCGCCAACGACCGGCGGATGGCCACCCGCATGCTCGAATATGCGGCGCAGATCCAGCGTCAGTTTGATCGTTTGCCCCGGCAACTGGTCGTCTACGTGGGGAAGTCACCCCTCCGGATGCTTCGCCGTATAAAGGGCCCGGACTGGACTTATTCGTATCGCGTTATGGATATCCGAAGTCTGGATGGCGATGCCTTGATTGCGCGTGGGCAACTGGAGGACAATGTAATTGCGATCCTCGCGCGGTTGCGGAACGAACGGGTGGCCGTTCGCCAAATTCTGGAGCGTATCGCGCTTGCGGAGCCTGGTCGAAGGGCCGAAGCGTTTTCGGAATTGCTGCTGCTGGCGGGGTTGAGATCGATGGAGCCGTCGATCCGAAAGGAAGCGAAGAAAATGCCTCTTTTGAACGATATTATGGACCATAAGGTCATCGGTCCCGCCATCCGGCAAGGTCGCAAAGAAGGCCGGGAAGAAGGCAGTCGCGAGACCGCGCTGCGCATGGTCCTCCGGCTGATAGGGGATCGCTTCGGTCCGGTCCCGGAATCCACAAAGAAACGGCTCGCGGGGTTCCCGGAGCCGAAACTCGAACAGTGTGCAATACGGATCATGAAAGCGCGCACGATCGAGGATGTTCTGAGTTAGAACCACACCACCTGTCAAACTTATCGGAAGCGAAGAAAATGCCGCTTTTAAACGACATTATGGATCATAAGGTCATCGGACCCGCCATTCGGCGCGGCCGGAAAGAAGGCAGGAAAGAAGGCAGGAAAGAAGGCCGCCGCGAGGCGGGCCTGCGGATGGTCCTCCGGCTGATGGGCGAACGCTTCGGCCCGGTCCCGTCGGCAGCGAAGAAACGCCTGGCTGCGCTTTCCGAGTCACAACTCGAACAGTATGCAGTACGAGTGATCAGGATGCGTACCATTGACGAGGTTCTGAACTAACGGGAGACACCAAATTCACGCTAATGCGGACTTAGATTCACCCGCACAGCCTGTTTCGCCTTTACCATCCGGAAACTGCCGTCCGCGCGCGGTTCCTCGTGCGTAACCCGCAGCGCGAAACACCCCAGATCCGGTGCCATCCACAGCGTCATCCGTCCGTGTTCCATCCACCGTCGCTGCACCGCTTCCGTCGCATGGCCGAGGATCGTTTCGCGTCCCGCAATCGACCCCTCAATACACCCCGTTCCGCCCGCCGTCCTCACGAACCCGTAGTGCTCAAGCACTGTACAACCCGCGTTGCAACCAGTCAGAAACCCAACGGTAGCTAACTGAGCCCGCCGTCGTTTCTCCACCATAGCCGGGTCCACCACAAAGGGCGTAATCAATCGTCCCCATGCCGGAAGCGCCGCATCCGCCACCCGACCCAGTGCCGTCAAAAACACGTTCCCCGGCACAGCTCGCGAGACCAGCACTTCCGACGAATTCGCTTCATACGAAGTGCTGATCATCTCAACGGTTCGCGATCCATCCAAACCATAACTCACAAACTCGGAATCCACGGTCCACGGCACGGCTGCGGGCGGCGAACCCACGCTCTGGAACTGCATTGCGAAAAACCCGATCGCCACCACGCCGACTTCCGCAAGACGGTGCCGCCAGAGGCCATGGCCAATTGCGGCCAGCGCGCGCCTCCACCACGGCACCCCGCCAAACTCACGTTCGAACGCGCTCTCCACTCGTGAGTGAAATCCGTCACTCGGAGCCGGTGCTGACCACTCCGCAAATATCGCACTCGTTTCCGCGTCCCGATATTCATCGTTCATAAATCCCTCCTGCTCAGCGACCGCTTCAGTTGTTCCCGCGCGCGAAAAATCCGCGCCTTCACCGCATTGACTTCAATCTCCAGAACTTCCGCCGCTTCCGTCAGACTCAGCCCCTCGAACTCAAATAAATACAGCGCTTCACGCTGCGCCTGCGGCAGCGCGTTCACCGCCGCGCGAACCGCGGATGCCCGTTCCTGATGAATCAATTCCGCGTCGAATCCGGCCTCTGTCCGGGCGTGTTCCAGTTCCTCGGATCCCGCCTCGTGACGCAGATTTCGATACCTCGTGAAGCACTGCCGCCGGACTATGGCAATCAGCCACGTACGCAACGCAGCGCGCGCGGGGTCGAAGGCACCCGGCTTGTGCAGGAGAGCCAGGAAGCATTCCTGCGTAACATCCTCAGCGTCCGATACCGATCTCGTCAGTAACCACGCGTAGCTGTAGACAGCCTTCCAGTGGCGGTCGTAAAGCGACTGAAACGCAGGCGCGTCCCCGCCTGCCGCCCGAGAAATAAGTCCGATGTCCGTCAAATCGCAGTCATGAGCCAACACCAATGAATAGCGCGAACATCCAAAAAGTTACGCAGTTCTTCCGCCAGTCACTCCGCCCGCACGATCAACCCGATATCCTCGGCATACACAGGCGACGTCAGCATCTTCTTCTCGCCGCCCGCCTGTACTGTGAACCGCTCCACCTTCGCCTCGCGTCCCGTCCGCGTGTCCCGCCAGACCGCCGCATACTTGCCAGCCGGCAAATCAATCCCAATCTCCCGGACCGCCGCCGTCTGGTCCGTCTGATATCGCGGCTTCGCATCTCTCACCACGCGCCCGTGATGCACATAAACGGCGTAAACCCGGCCCGCCTCCTCCAGCGCCCGCACCGAAGCGCCGTCTGGCCCCGACACCCGCCCCGCCTCCATCGCCCGCATTCGCCAAAATGGAATTTCGTCGAAAAACGCCCGCAAATACCCCAGTTGCCGCCGCAACGCCGCACTCCCGCCGCCAGGCGTCCCCGCCCCCGGCACAAAACTCCCGTCTTCATGCCCCACCGTGAACGAATAATCCAGATTGTTATAAAGCGCCCCGCCCGCCATCAGAAAATCCCAGCCCTGAATTCGATAGGTGGCATCATCCCCGCCATCGAATCCCGTCTCGTTATTCCCCAATGCCACCGGTAGTTCCCGGTTCATCGCAATAGCCGCCGGTGGTCGCGAGTAATGAAAATTAAACAGCCCCACCTGCGGATTCGCCTTCACGATCACCGACGAACCATTCGCCCAGTTCTGTGCGATCAAATGTTTCTTCGCGAATCCCGTCTCCGTCTCCGCAATCACCCGCGAAATATGTTCCTGCCACTCCGCCGTCACGCCCCCGAAATAGGGCTCATTGCAGATTTCGTAGTAAAGATTGTCGAACTCCCGCAACTCGCTGACAATTTTCCGCACCATGGCATCCTGCACCCCGGTCAGTCCGGCATCTTTCAGCGCCAGAACTTCCGTAAGAGCCACCTCGCCCAGACCATTCAGGTTGTTACGCGCATTGATCGGACTCACGCTCCACATGCTGTCTTCGTACAAAGGACAGAACAGCACCAGTTCCACTACGATTCCCCGTTGCCCTGCGGCCCGCACAAACGCCTTCAGCCGTGCGAAGTAAGCCTCATCCCACCGGGTCAGATCGAACTTGCCTTCGCGCTGCGCCCACGGTGACAGGAACTGCCCTGGCGCCGGAGCCAGCGTATTGCTGGTAATCGCAAAATCCCCCGCCACCTCGCGATACGATCCCGAAAACACGCGCGTGAGATTCAGCCTGTCTTTCGCCAGCGTATCCAGATAGCGGACGTAGTCGAACCCCGCATTGAGTACCGCCCCGTAATGCTCTCCCGACGTGACCAGCACCGTTGGCGTCCCGCCCAGGGCAAAATAGTGCGGATTCTCAGAACCCAACCGCAAAGGCTGCCCGAATACGGTGGCTGCGGCCAGAAATCCCCAAAACACCAGTTTCATCGGCATCACTCTATCACTCCGCCCCGTCCACGAACCGGCGCCGCTCCACGCGCCGCACCTACTCCGCCACCCTCGTCGCCCAAGGGTCTCCGCTGCCCGCACCCACCCCATCAAGCGGCACCGTGCGGCCCAAACAACATTCCTGCCCCCCGCGCATGACACGCATACCCTGCCTGCACGATCTATCCTGAAGGAGCAGCATGAGAACCATCTTCCATGTCGATATGGATGCCTTCTTCGTTTCCGTGGAAGAGATCTTCGATCCCTCCCTCAAAGGCAAGCCTGTCGTCGTGGGCGGCAAAAGTGACGAGCGCGGCGTTGTCTCCGCCGCCTCTTACGCCGCCCGCAAATTCGGCATCCACTCCGCCATGCCGCTCCGTACCGCCTGCCAGCGCTGCCCCCACGCCATCTTCGTCGAAGGCCATCCCGACCGTTACCGCGACTATTCCGCCCGCGTTCATACCGTCCTCCAGCAGTTCTCCCCCCTGGTGGAAATGGCCTCGGTCGACGAAGCCTACGTCGATATGACCGGCACCGAGCGGCTCCTCGGCCCGCCACTCCGCTCCGCTCACACGCTCCACGAAACCATGAAGGCGGAGACCGGCCTCAATTGTTCCATCGGCATCGCCACATCTCGCCTGGTGGCAAAGATCTCCTCAGATCAGGCCAAGCCCAACGGCATTCTCTATGTCATGCCGGGCCTCGAAGCCAGCTTCCTCGCGCCGCTCGAAGTCCGCCGCATCCCCGGTGTCGGCAAAGTGACCGAAAAAAACCTGCATTCCATTGGCATCATGCGCATCGGAGACCTCGCCGGCCTCAGCGAAGCCGATCTCGAAGCCCGCTTCGGCAAATGGGGTCTCGCCCTTGCAGGCAAAGCCCAGGGTCTCGACGCCGGCGGCTGGTTCGATAAGGACTTTAGTACTGAATCCAGTCCCGCGGAAGGCCCCAAATCCATCAGCCACGAACACACTTTCGACCACGACACTCAGGACGCCGCTCAGCTCGAAGCCACCCTTGCTCACCTCGCTGAAAAAGTCGCACGCCGCCTTCGCGACCACGCCCTCCACGCCCGCACCATCCAACTCAAACTCCGCTACTCGGACTTCACCACCATCACCCGCGCCCACTCACTCCCTGAACCAACTCAGATCGACATCGATCTCATCGAGCACTCCCGCCGCCTCCTCCACGCCAACTGGGATCGCCGCCAATCCATTCGCCTGATCGGCATTCACGCCTCGGGTTTTTCGGAAGAACAGGGCCAACTCAGCCTGATCGATGGCGGCCGCGCCGAACGGTGGCGCCAGGCCCTCCAGGCGACTGACCGCCTCCGTGATCGCTACGGCGAATCAGCCGTCTCACTGGGCTCAGGGCTCCGCGGCAAATATAAAGAAAGAGTACAGGAGAATCCCGCTGCACTGCCTGGGAGTGGACCCCGCAAGGTCTAGTCACATCCTGGGGTGTGCTGCACTGGATGTGCCACATTGTCATACATCGCTGCCATCCGAACCTCCCGAACAATCGGAAGCTTGCCGTTATCTTGTGGCATCTCCTGATGTTCTAACCAGTGCCTTCAGGTTTTTAGTCGGTCATTTAGGAAATACCCGATTCGTGGACAGTGACACTCATGCAGCCCAATGCGCCATAATGTCACACCAACGGTTATCCAACGGCCATCCGGTACTAGAACCACATATTTTACGCCGTTTTTTTTCGTGGTAAGTTTGGCCCGGTTATTGCATACAGTATAGTATAGGTGATGGTTATGTTAACCCAATTACGGTTATTGTCAAAAGCTCTCGCAGCCACTCTGGTGGCGGTTGCCGCCCTTTCGGCAGGCACGATCGCACCGGACCTCAACGACCATAGTTCGGGTGACCTGCTTCAGATCATTGTAAAACTCAAGGGTTCGCAGTTGCCGTCCTCGACGAACCTGAAAGGTGCTGTAACCGTCGCGACGGTTCCGAGTGGCTTAATCCTGCAGACAACAGCTGGCACGGCCATTAGCCTGGCTGGCGATTCTGCGGTGGATCACGTCGCTGTGAACCACATTTTGGTCGGCAGCGCATCGCTTGGTTATGACTACCTGCCGCGCACCATTCAGCCAACGTCCACACCTTACGCCGGAACTGCCTCCAACAGTTCTTTCGGCAGCGGCATTGGCGTTGCGATCATTGATAGCGGCATCGACACCACGAATCCGGACCTGATCGGCAGCGGACCTGCAAGCTCTTATAGCCAAAAGAAATCCCGCGTCGTCTATTCCCAGAGTTTCATCCCGTATGAAACCACCACGAATGACCTCTACGGACACGGAACGCACGTGGCCGGGATCATCGCAGGCGATGGCACCAATAGTTACGGCCCGGCGTATTCGAACTACATTCATGGCGTTGCGCCGGCAGCCAACCTGATCAACCTGAAGGTCATCGATAAGAACGGCCTGTCGAACGATGCCGAAGTAATTCAGGCCATTCGCGCCGCGATCCAGCTCAAGGATCTCTACAATATCAAGGTCATCAATCTGTCGCTTGGCCGTCCGGCGTTTGAAAGCTATAAGGTCGATCCCCTCGATCAGGCTGTCGAAGACGCCTGGCAGGCTGGCATCGTCGTCGTCGTTGCCGCTGGCAATGGTGGCCGCCCGCAAAAGGGTGCAATCACCAACGGTTACGGCACCATCGAAGTTCCAGGCAACGATCCGCGCGTCATCACTGTCGGTGCCATGAACACCGAGCATACTGCTACCCGCACCGATGACCTGATGACCACCTACAGTTCAAAGGGTCCGACGATGGGCGATGACGTTGTGAAGCCTGATCTCGTCGCACCGGGGAACAAGATCTTTTCGCTTCTTGTAGACGGTTCCACTCTCACTGAAGCGCAGTCGTCGAATATCGTTCCGCTCTCGTCCTACGTGACGTCTCCGACGAGCCGCCAGTCGAGTGATTACTTCGTCCTGAGCGGGACCAGTATGGCCGCGGCCGCCACCAGCGGTGCCGTCGCCTCCCTCCTCAGCACTCCGGCGAACAGCAAGCTTACTCCCGACCAGGTCAAGGCCCGCCTGATGGTCACGGCGTCGAAAAATTTCCCGCAGTACTCGGATATCAAAGATCCCACTACCGGCCAGACCTTCCACGTTCAGTACGATATCTTCACGGTTGGTGCCGGGTATCTGAATCTCGACGCGGCGATCTCAAGCACAGCCACAATCGGCTCGACCCAGAACGCAGCGTCTCCCATCGCCGTTGCAACCGGCAAACTGGACTCGAATAATCGCGTTATCGTCAACATCGTAAATGACCAATCGGCAGTCTGGGGCACTTCGGCGGTCTGGGGAACTTCGGCTGTCTGGGGAACTTCGGCCGTATGGGGTACTTCGGCCTGGCAGGCAGGGGCTTCGGCAGTTTGGGGAACCTCCGCGGTTTGGGGAACCTCCGCAGTCTGGGGCACCTCGGCAGTCTGGGGAACTTCGGCAGTCTGGGGGACTTTTGGTGGCGACGATGGCAATTCAGCCGTCTGGGGCACTTCGGCAGTCTGGGGTACCTCGGCAGTCTGGGGTACCTCGGCAGTCTGGGGAACTTCGGCAGTATGGGGAACCTCGGCAGTCTGGGGCACTTCGGCAGTCTGGGGAACCTCCGCTGTCTGGGGAACCTCCGCCGTCTGGGGCACCTCCGCAGTTTGGGGAACCTCCGCAGTCTGGGGCACTTCGGCTGTATGGGGAACTTCAGCGGTCTGGGGAACCTGGACGATCTCAGCGGATTCCGCAGTATGGGGAACGCTGCTTGACGGCGACCAGTAGATCCTCAGTCAATCAACAGAGTCAGCAAAAGGGGACCACAACTGTGGTCCCCTTTTTTCATGCTGCCGGCGCTGTCGCAACCCTGCGCCAAATCATTTCACCACAGTAGCTCTTGGAAGCCCTGCGGGGCTTGCTGTCAGGGCATCAGCTGACTTCACGTCCGCTGGCGTCGCTGTCCCGCCCGGCCGATACTTCTGCAACCGCGCCACCGCCTTCGCTTTGGCTGCATCCGAGATCCGGATGTTATTGTGTACCGCGATGGCCCCGCTTGATTTCGCCATTCGTGTCGCAGCGCCCTTATGCTGCATCACGTCGGTCTTACCCTCAAATGTCACTACGCCCTGAGACACGGTGAACGTAAAATGGTCTGCGCCAATCTTGGATTTCGCCAGCTTGGCACGCATCGTCTGCTGAATCTGCGCATCGGAAACGGCTCGCTGCGTTGAGTTTCCGGCACCCTTGGTGGCTGCCGACACCGGCTGATTCATTCCCACAAGGGCGAATACAAACAGCACGGACAGGAATCTGGAGATCACACAGCCAGCCTATACTTTTTCGCGCAGGAATGATATTCCTCCGTTTTTTTAAGGAGGTATATCCCGTTTCGAAACGGGATCAGCGCCGCATCATTGGTCGCCTAGTGCCGGACGATGAATTCCTTCCACGCGTTCTCGCCCATTCGGCTGAGAAAATTCAGGCCCGTTCGAATCACCGCGTCGCTGACCTTCGCCTGACTATCCGGCTGCCATGTATTCGCAAGAAAATTGCCCCCTGGAGTCGCAATCAAGCGCGACCACGCCGGCATCGTCTGGCCTTGCCGATTTCTCGCCAGAAAGGTCGCCTTCACCACATAAGCCAGTCTGCTTCGCAATGGCAGCCCCTCGGTACGAAAGTAACGCGGATCCTCGCCCCAGATCGCGCCCAGACCGGCCTCCATCGTGCTCCTGACCCCGTAGTTGGCAGCGATCAGTCCCGTTCGCTTCCCGAACCCAGACCAGTGCGTCCCGTACTCCTTCGGAGTCTTGAGAAACGTATCGGCCGCACCCACAACAATATCGTCGGCCACGGATCCGCCGTCCAGATTCTCCACCAGCAGCCAGTGTGCGCGCACGCCACCGTTGAGCGCCGGCACAGCCGGGGGCAGGGAAGTCTGAGCGCAGACTGCCGACGCGACGGCCAACGTTAGAATGATCCACCGGGTCGGGTTAGGCATGAATTCCCTATGGTAACGCGCCCCGCGCCCGTGGGTGCAACAGTCCTTGGCGCAGAGCGCCGAACCTGTGATAGTGTCTCCTCTATGAAGAAAATCGCACTCGCGATCACTCTCGCCCTGTTCGCGACCTTCCTCGTCGCGCAACAGCCCGGCCCTGCATCAGCCCAACTCCATCTCATCCCGCCCCCTGGCGTCCCAGTCGCCGACGCAGATCAGAAGGCCCTGCGAGCCGGCCTCACCCGCCTCGCCACCCGCATCGACTCACTCAAAGGTAATCCACGTCTTGCGGACGTCCAGATCTTCGAAAAAGCCGTCCGCTACGCTCTCGATGGCAACGAGTTCTTCACTCCGGAAGAGGTCTTCCGCGCCAAAGAACTCCTCCGCATGGGCACCGAACGCGCCGACCAGCTCCTGCGCGGTGAAGCCCCATGGATCAAAGCCACCGGCATGGTCGTCCGCGGCTACGTCTCCAAAATCGATGGCAGCGTCCAGCCCTATGGCCTCGTCCTGCCCCCCACCTTCGGCCCCGAAAAACCTCACCACTGGCGCGTCGACACCTGGTTCCACGGTCGCACCGAAACCCTCAGCGAAGTGAATTTCCTTTGGGATCGAATCTTCAACGCCGGCCAGTTCACCCCACGCGACACCATCATGGTTCATCTTTACGGCCGCTACTGCAACGCCAGTACCCTCGCCGGCGAGGTCGATCTCTTCGAAACTCTGGCCGACGTGAAGAAAACCTATAACGTCGACGAAAACCGCATCCTCATCCGCGGCTTCAGCATGGGTGGCGCTTCCGCCTGGCACATCGGCGCGCACTACGGCACGGATTTCGCCGCAGTTGCACCCGGCGCGGGTTTTGCCGAGACCATGGAATTCACGGGCCAGACGCGCCGCGGCATCCAGCCGTCCTGGTTCGAAGACAAACTCCTGCATCTCACCAACGCCACTGACTACGCGGGCAACTTTTTCAACGTACCCGTGATTGCCTATAACGGCGATCAGGACGCCCAGAAACAGGCTGCCGACATCATGGAAAAGAATATGGACGCCGAAGGCCTCACTCTCTCCCGCGTCATCGGCAAGAGCATCGGCCACGCCTACACCCCTGCCGCCATCACCCAGATCAACGAAATGACGGACGCCATCGCAGCCAAAGGCCGCGACCAGTGGCCACGCGAAGTCCGCTTCACCACCTGGACCCTGAAATACAACCGCATGCGCTGGGTCGTAGTAGACGGTCTGGAAAAACATTGGGAACGCGCGCGCGTCGACGCAACTGTTGAAGGCGATCACACCATTCAGGCAAAAACCTCAAACGTATCAGCCATCAGTTTCGAACTCGGCACCGCCGCCCGAATGCTGCACCCCGCAACGAAAGTCAACGTCGTACTCGACGGCCAAACTCTCACCACGGGCGGCCCTCTCACCGACGGCTCCTGGTCTGCGCACTTTCAGAAAACAGGAACGAAGTGGGCGCTGCTGCCCCAGACCACCGCGGATGACTCCAAATCGCTTCGCAAACGCCACGACCTCCAGGGCCCCATCGACGACGCCTTCTTCGATAGCTTCCTCATGGTCCGCCCCACCGGCACGGCCATGAACGAAGCCGTCGGCAACTGGACGAAATCCGAAATGGATCACGCCGTCAAAATGTGGCGCACGCAAATGCGCGGCGATGCCCCCGTCAAAGACGATACCGCCATCACCGATGCCGATATCGCAGCCAACAACCTGATCCTCTGGGGCGACCCCCAAAGCAACAAGGTCCTCGCCCGCATTGCCGCCCAGTTGCCGGTGACGTGGACCTCAGACGCCGTCACACTGGGCACCAGAAAGTTCCCCTCCGCCACCAACGCGCCAATCATGATCTACCCGAACCCGCTCAACCCGAAGAAGTACATCGTCGTGAACAGCGGCATGACCATGCGCGAATGCGCCGAATCGAACAACGCCCTCCAGGTGGCCTACCTGCCGGACTACGCGGTGATCGATCTCACCACCCCGCCCGATTCCCGCTGGCCCGGCAAGATCGCCGCCGCCGGCTTCTTCGGCGAAAAGTGGGAACTCCTGCCGAACGACGGTAAATAGCTTCTACCCCGCCGCCACCATAGCTTTCCACGCAGCCTCGTCCTGCCCTGCGCTTAGCTTGTTCCCACAGCGAATGAGCGGGAGCCGGAGCAGGGTGGGTGTGCGCTCAATCTTCGCGAGTAACTCCGCATCGGACAGCTTCATATACTGCATCCCCGCGTCCACCCACGCCTTCCCCTCGCGGTCCACCAGCCCGGCCAGCGTGAAGCGATCAATAAACCTCTTAATCTCCCCCGGCGACATAGGTTTGATCTTCAGATCCACGAAGTGTATCTGGATCCGCCGCTCCTTGAAGAACCGCTCCGCGGCGCGTGTGGCAGGCGAATTCTTAACGCCGAAAATCTGAACGCTCAGCATGAATACCATTCTGACAATGAACCTCCGTTGATCCTCCCTCGCGACATCGAAAAATATCTTCCCGCCCCGCTAATACCAACACCCTTTCCGCCACCATCCCTTCAGCGAGGCTCCACAACAGATTCAGAGCCCGCCATGGAGGAATGAATCAAGTGTTTAGAAAGACAACAACAGCCCGACCCGCCTTAGCGGCCTTGTGGCTTCCCGCGTTTCTATTGCTCTGTGCCGGTACCCTGCCCGCACAGAGTCTGAGTATTACGCCTTCCGGCAACCCAGCAGTGAACTAAACCGCTGCGCGGTAAACGGCTGCGGGTGAAGAGCGCGGTTGGAGGGTGTCTTTAAGAGAAGAAAGCGTAAGCAGGTGATGGTGTGGGGTTCCGTCTGGAACACTGGATCAGGTTATATCCCAATAGCCAA
>CAIQWJ010000035.1 GCA_903875575.1 uncultured Acidobacteriia bacterium
ATTGGCTATTGGGATATAACCTGATCCAGTGTTCCAGACGGAACCCCACACCATCACCTGCTTACGCTTTCTTCTCTTAAAGACACCCTCCAACCGCGCTCTTCACCCGCAGCCGTTTACCGCGCAGCGGTTTAGTTCACTCGAGTTTCTCGCGACCCGGATTTCGCAAGAGAAACAATCAACACCTCGTCGAGCTGCGCTCGACCCCACAAGGCCAAAGCCTATGCCGCCCCTTCAAGTTCAGCGGACCGCGATGGTGGTGGTGAGGGCGCTGGACTGGTCCAGATTGGGGATGTCCTTCTCGTAAACCTTAATCACAACGGCGCTGCCGGATTGGGCCGTCAAGGGGATCTGGACGTTGATCTGCCAGAGGCCGGCGTAGCCCGGGGCGAGGCCTGAGAAGTTCACCGAGGCCGGGACAAAGGCAGGCAGGGTGGTGGTGACTCCGCCTGTGGTTGTGGTGGTGCCGGAAGAGGCGATCAGGACCGTGGGGAAGTCGGACGCGGGCTGGCCGGAGGCTGCGGCGCCATCGGCTGGGGGGCCGGAGACGGGGCCGACGCCGGTGCCGTAGAGGATCACGTACTGTCCGCGCACCACGGGGTGGGCGGCGTTGTTGATGGATGCGTCCTGAAGGTTAACTGCCAGCAACTGGCCGGAGCCGAGGGCGGCCTGGGTGAACAAACCGGGTGAAGCGGGGGCGAGCGGGACTTCCGCGCCGCCGAGGATCTGTCCGGTGGACGGGCGGATGGCCAGAAGATCGGCGGTGCCGCTGGTGCCGAGGGACTGGGGCATGATGACGTTGTTCTGACCGGGCGAAACAAAGAGCAGCGGGGCAGGAGTGCCGCCGACCGTGACCTGAGTATCGGACAGCGTGGTGGGCAGCGGGAACTGGTTTGCGGTGGCGGTGGCGGTGCCATTCGCGATGGAGTTTGTGGTCACCGTGGGGAAGATCGCGGCTACCGTTCCGGCGGCCAGTGCGCGAGTGCTGTAGTTTGCCGCGTTGGTGAAGCTGATCTGGGGCGCGAAGTAGAGGACGCGGTTCAGGCCATCGGTCACCAGAAGGTTATTGAAGGCGTCGACGAACCCCGAGTGCGGCGACAAAACTGAGAGGGCGACATCGGGAGTATCGTTCGATAACGGCAGGTTCGCGACGGACGCAAAGTGGACAAAGCGGCCGGCGGAGCTATCGGCAATCCAGAAATCTCCATTGGGTCCGACGGAGGGAGAAAGCGGCGCGGAGAAGTAGCCGGCCAGGCTGATGGAAGCGGGCGCACCGTTGGAGAGGTTCGCGGCAACATCGTAGATCTGGACGCGGGCATTGCCGGTGTCGGTGACGATGACGCGATCCTGAGGATCGACCGCAACGCCGCGGGGTGAACTCAGAGCCGAAGTACCGGACCCAGAGGCAGCGACGTTGAAATTGTATTGCCCGAGCACGACTGTGGCGCTTTCCCCGGAGACGAACGGCGCGGGGAAGAGCAGGACGCGGTTCTGCGCGCTATCGGCCACCACCAGCCAGCCTCCGCCGGGAGTACCGCCCTTGAACGCGGCTGAGGTCAGCGCGAGGCCGACAGGAAGGTTCAGGGTGAGCGGAGTCGGGTCTGTAATCGCTGAAGTGAAGCTCTGTTGTCCCAGGACCAGATCAGCCGGTTCGAGGGCAGTCTTACCGGAGGCGAAGGGTGCCGGGAAGCGCAGGATACGGGAGTTGCCGGAATCGGCGACGAAGAGGTTGCCGGCGGCATCGACAGCGAGTGCGGTGGGGACGCTCAGACCGGTGGCACCTGGGGTGGAAGCGAGGCCGGAGGGGTAGTTGACAATATTGCGATTGAAGTCAGGCTGGCCGATGACCAGATCGGGCTGCTGACCGTTCTGGAGATGCGTGAAGTCCTTGTAGCCAAGAATGCGGTTGTTCAGGGTATCGGCCACATAGAGACGTGCGGGGGTGACGCTGTTATCGAGTACGGCACCGGCAGGGTAACCGGTGGCGAAGGAGAAACCCTTGCCATCGACGAGATTCGCGCCGTTGAAGGGAAAATCCAACTGGCCGATGACGCGCGAAGCGGTGGGGCTGAAGCCGCCGGCGGCGGTGGCGGGGTAAACGAGGACGCGGTTGTTACCGGTATCGACGACGAAGAGTTCGGTGAGGGTGGCCGCGAGATCCGAAGGCGAGCTGAGGGTGGTGGCGGAGGCGTCGACATTGCCCTGGTTGACCTGGTTCACGACATAAGATGGCTGGCCGATGACGGCGTTGGCGGAGGGGGAGGTGCCCTGCCATTTCGACTGGGCCGCAAACAACATCAAGCGATTGTTACCTGTATCCGCGACGATGGGACCGGAAGCTGAAGCGAGGACGCCAACCGGGGAATTGAGGGCAATCTGGGTCGCCGAAGCAGGGTTGGCGGCGGATGGGTCCACACCGAAAAGCATATTTGCCGTTTGACCTGTGGCGAGCGGGGCGTTGTAGACGACGGTGCGGAATAACTGATCGACAACAAAGAGGTTGCCGGAACTGTCCAGCGAAACGGCTTCCGGGTTGGTGAGCCCGGTAAGCGTACTACGGGACGCATTGGAATTCCCGGCGTTTCCGCTGCTGACAAAGTCAGGCTGGCCGATCACGAGGTCGGCAGCAGGGAAATTGGCACCCGTGGCCAGAGTTGTGGCGGGGAAGCGTAGGACGCGATTGTTGCCGCGGTCGGCAACCCAGAGATTCCCGGTGGCGTCGAAGGCGATGCCCATGCGGCCGGTGGTGCCGGAATTGAGGAACAGGGTGGAGGCTCCGATGCCGTTCAGATTGGCGGTGCTGGTGGAATAGCCTTTCTGGCCGATGACGAGCGAGGGGAACTGGTTCACGTTGGCCGGCGCGAAGGGCTGGGGGAAACGCAGAATGCGATTGTTGCCGGCGTCGGCGACATAAAGGTTGCCAACGCTATCGACGGCGAGGCCAGTCGGATTGCTGAGACCGGTCTGGCGACCGCCGTTGGCGGGGTTTTGCGGCTGGTTGGCGTAGAGGTTCACCTGACCGATGACGATATCGGCGACAGCGCCCGCGACGAGTTGAGTGGCGTAGCGAAAACCGAGTACGCGGTTGTTGCCGGAATCGGCGATGTAGACGATGGGCGGGGAGACGGAGGTATCGAGGGCGATGGCTTTTGGGTTATTGAGTTCACGGCCGTCGATCCAGTTGGGGCCGGTGGACTGGAAGGCGAGGGGGTTGGCGGCGGTGGCGAGGAAGTCGGAATCGCCGAGGTATTTGATGGGTTTCTGGAAGAGCGCCTGGGGGAAAGCCAGGCCGCTGGAAAGCACGAAAATCGAGGAAAAAGCTAAAGAACGGCGCATGGACACTCTGGGACAAAGATAACACGGTTCGGGTTGTCCGTATTCCGCTGTCCGTTGTCGGATTCGCGGTTGCAGGGTGCGGTGGCGCGGGGTGGGTTTGCGGAGCGATCTGGTGGGTTTTCGGTGGGTTTTGGTGCCATTCCGGATCTTCTTATGTTGTTGATTTTCCTCACTTTGCGTGGCGTTGTTCCGCGCTTTCACATTTATGGGCTGCCCGGTTGCGGGTAAACGCCCGGGTTCCGGGGGCGTGGAACCCGATTCCCGGGTCTCCTCGGGTTGTTTCCCGGGTTTTGCCGGGTCATTCCCGGGACACCCGATTTCGCTAAGTGGTTTGTTTTCGGCACATTCCAGGGATCTAGTTGTCCCCGCGTTTTTTTGAACCTTCAAATGCTGGAGGGCGGCGAGGGCGCGGTAGCTTTCGCGGTCGAAAGTACGCTGGTAGCGATTCATGAGGTCGAGTTGGCGACCTTTGTTGGCGAGGGCGGTGAAGGCGAGGCTGGCGCGGGAGTGGTGGGACTCGGCGGGGAGGCTGTCGGCCTGTAGCTTCATTTCGCGGGAGAAGCCGGCGGCTTCGATGGCCCAGGCGCGCTGGAGACGCCAGTGTGAGGCGGCGAGTTTCTGGACGAGGACGAATTCGGTGGCGGTTTCGGGCTGGTGTTCGTCGATGAGTGAGTCTACGAGGCGGTTGAAGATGGTGCGGGATTCGCCGTCGATCAGGATGAGGCGGGCGAAGAGGCCGTGGGTGGTGTTGTTGCCGGAGGAGTTGTGTTTTCCTTCGGGGGTGACGGGGCCACGGGAATTACGGCCGTTTTTGCGGCTGGTTTCGCGTTGTTTCTGTGAGCGCTGCATACGTTGGACATTATGCAGGACGGGATTTGAGAGAAATATGGATGTTATTGATTTATTTGGGGCAAATGCTTGTGACTTTCACGCAAAGGCGCAAAGGTGCGCAAAGGGCGCCAAGAAGGCCTATTTTGCCCGCATGGCGAAGCAGTACATGGTGTCGCTGCCGATTACTACCAGATACTGGGTGCCGTCCAGTTCGTAGGTGATCGGGGAGTTGGTGACGGCGTTCAGCAGGCCTACGTGCCAGAGGGCTTCGCCTGTGCTGGCGTCGAGCGCGACCAGGTCGTTGCTGGAGCCCGCCGTGAAGACAAGGTTGCCCGCCGTGGTTAACAGGCCCGACCGGGTGCTGGCGCCCGACCACTTGTGGGTCCAGCGGGGCTTGCCGGTTTTGTAGTCCAGCGCGAGCATGTAGGACTCCGACCAGCCGGCGCGGTCGTTGCCGCCCCAGCCCTCGACCTTGTCCTCCACATCGTAAATGTAGTAGACGCTGTAGGCATTGCGGGCATCCACGTAGAAGAGACCTGTGTCCGGATTGAAGGCCGGGGGATAGTAGTTGGTGGCGCCGCCCTGGTCGGGATTCACGAGCGCTCCATCGAACTGCGGTTCCTTGGCGGGATCGGGAATCGGCTGACCCTTCGCGTCGAGGAGGCCCTTTTTCATCCAGTTGGCGGGAACGTAGGTGCCGGCGTTGACCATTTTGCCGTTGGTGCGGTCGAGGACGGAGAACCAGCCGCTGCGGGTCGCCTGGGCGAGCAACTTACGGGGCTGTCCGTTAATCACGCCATCGAACAGGACCGGCGTCTGGTTGTTGTCGAAATCGTGCGTTTCGTGCGGGGTCGGCTGGTAATACCAGGCAATTTTGCCGGTATCGGCGTTGAGCGCGACGATGCAGCCGGTGTAGAGATTACTTCCCTCGCGCTGTTTGCCGGCGATGACAGGCTGCGCATTGCCGGTGCCGAAGTAGAGCAGGTTGAGTTGCGGGTCATAGGTCCACGACCCCCAGGTGGAACCGCCGCCGTGCATCATGGCCTCTTCATTGGGCCAGGTTTTGGCTTCCGGCTCGCCGGGATTCGGATGCGCGTACCAGCGCCATTGCAGTTCGCCGGTTTCGGGATCGTGCGAGGCCAGCATGCCGGGCACGTCCTGCGCGTCGCCGGAGAAACCGACAATCACGTGATTGCCGATGATGAGCGGCGCGGTGCTGCCGTAGTAATTGAGGTCGGTATCGCAAATGGTCTTGTGCCAGCGCTCCCGGCCATCCTTGATATTCAGGCCGATCAGAAAACAGTCGCGCGTCTCGACGTAAACCGTGCTGCCATTGATGGCGACGCCACGCGGGGCGACGACGGCCGCCCAGTCAAACTGCCAGATGTTGCGGCCCGTACGCGCGTCCACGGCGATCACGCTGTGTCCGCTGGTGTAATACAGAACGCCGGCCACCTCCAGCGGCGAGGCGGAACCAAAGCCCAGGCCGCCCATGGTCACGGTGGGCCTGTTGACCCAGGCGAGCGTGAGGGAATTGATGTTGGTGGAGTTGATCTTCTTCAGCGTGCTGTAGCGGCGTCCGGAATAGTCGCCGTTGTAGGACGGCCAGTTGTCGGTGGGCGGCTTCAGCAGCAGGGTGTTGTCGAGCGGCGTCTGGGCGAAGAGCGACAGAGAGGCCAGCGCGGAGGTGAGAACGATTTTCAGCAAGCTCATTTCAATGTCTCCAGGTAAGCAACAACATCGTGCATTTCTTTGTCCGTGATTCTGGCGAGCAGGGCGTGGTGGAAGACCAGAGGATCGTTGATGACGACTTTGACGGCCGGGGTGCGGGCCCATGTGCTGACGAGGCCATCGGGAGTTCGGATGGAGACGTTGAAGTCGTCGTTGACGATGGGGACGCCGGTGACGGGAGCGCCTGTGGGAGGGGTCACGGTGACGGTGACCTGACCGCGTGTGCTGGCTGGGGGGGCGGCGGGGACTGCGGGAGGACCGGATGCTCCAGGCGCACCACGGCCACCTCGTCCGCGCCCGCCGGGGCCGGGGAATAAGAAGCGCTGCTGCAGGTCAATTGGTGCCAGTCTGGTGGCGATGCCCTTGAGGTCGCCGGTGGGCTGGTGACAGGTGGTGCACTGATTGGCGCTGGCGTTGAAAAAGGCTTCGCCGGCTTTGGGATCGCCCGTGATGATGTTAGGCGGGGGATTGCCGGAGCTGCCCGGACCCGAGCGAACCAGGGTTTCGGCGACCCTTTGCTTCAGGAAGTGGGTCATGTCGGTGACCTGAGCGCGGGCAAGGCTGGCGCTGGGTTTGCCGCTCAGCGTGGGGTGGCCTTTCTGGAGAAAGGGGAACAGGAGGTCGCCGTAACGGTCATGCATGAGTAATTCGGAGCGAATCAGGTCCGCGCCTTTGGCTGTGCCGCGGGACTTGGGCCCGTGGCAACTGACGCACTCGGCGTTGTAGACGGTGGCGCCGCGGTCGGCGGCTGCGTCATCGACCACCATTTTTTCGGCTTTGGCTCCGGGGGTGATGGCGGTGGGCGCGGTGGTGGGGGCGGCGCCACGACCGGCGCCTCCGCCGCGGCCGCCGGCTGGGGCTTGCGCGCCGAGGTAGAGGCTGGCCGCGGAGATGAGGGGGAGCAGGAGGAGTAGTTTGAAGCGATCTGGAATCATGTGGTCGATCCTTCTTTGCCTCTGGGCTTTTCCGTTTGGGCCGGTTGCCTGTTGGGGGGCGGCGTTTGGCGGAGAGCGGTTTGGTGATGAGGCCTTCGGTCTTGGAGATTATCACACTGGGGCGAATGGGGGGTGAAATCATTCGTTGGGGGCTGTATGGGGACTAACCTGTCCCATCATCGTCTTCAAACAAACGGGCTCCCAGATTGTGAAAGAACTGTCGAAGTGCCGCTTCTTTCTCGTCCGGCGGCTCTGGTTTGTCATCGAGAAACGGGATATTCTTCCGGCGAAACGCCACAAGTTGATCATGCCCGCCGGCCATGCTTCGCATATGCACGCGATAGTAATCGTCGAGCAAAGCTCCGAACCCGAATTGCTTCATGTCCGGCAATAGATCCTCGAAATGCTCGATATCGATCAAAGTCAACGGAGCAATTTTGGTTCGTGACAACTGCCGGAGCGACGCGCGATCGAACTGACTGTTCAGATAGCCTGACATGCCGGGACAGAGCATTGCGTGTTCCAAGCAGACCATCACGGGGTGAACGATGGACCATTTCCGCTCCGTCATGCCCGCGATGGGCGCGCCTTGCAGCAGGCGCTCTATGCTGAGGCTCAACTGGGCGATGCCTTTGCGACCGTCCTCATCGCCGGTTACGAATTTCCTGCGAATGTCCGGTTCGAGCAGCTCCAACTTCCCGCTCAACTTGGCGTCGGCCCGCAGCACGCTACTCTTGTACTCGCATAGAATGATGTGCGATCCATCTGTGAACATGCCGTCACAGACCTCTGCACCATCGACGAAAGCCGGACTATCAATATAAGCATCCGGGGCGAAACCCGCGCGCCGCACACAGTCGTGCAGATAGGACTCGAAGGCGCGGCCGTAAGTGCCGCCCAATTTTCTCTTGGTGGGTTTGCTGGCGGCAGCGAACAGCGTCCAGTAGAGCCCACGTCCGGTCTTATCCATCAGGCTCGCGATATCGCAGCAGTAATACCGTTCGCCGTCTGCAGCCCGGATGACAGGCCAAGACTGAAACACTGTCGTATCGGCCAATGGGCGTTCCCCCTGTGTCGGCAGGTAATCCGCGAGCTCTTGGGCTGTGCGCGAAACTGTCCCGAAGAATGCAGTCAGCCCGGCATCGTTCAGCTTCATGTTGCCAAAACGGTTCTTGTCGACAAAGAAAAGCGGATCGTCGGCGATGAGCGACCCGGCGTTCATCATGCGGTAAGGAACGCCAATGATGAGGCACAATTCGATGAACTGACGCGGAGAGAGTCCAGTCGCACTACTGAACTCCGCTGCGAGATCTACCGTTCCCGGGTGCTGTGCCAGCAGCGAGCGGTTTTGCTGGAATATTTCTAGGCTACGTAGCAAGTCTGACCGGAAATCATAATGCGCCGTTGCGTTGTGATTGGCGAGCTGGTGGACCAGCAGATCGGCAACGCCTGTCTGAGGCGCAGTGCTAGAAGTGAGTTCGTTCATCATCAGGCAGCACGCCATGACGTGCGCTGCTTGTTGCGGTTCCGTGATCGCGGAAGCATCCGGGTTATTGCACACGCCTAGCAGCCCGTGGTAATAGTCAGTTTTTTCTCGACAACATGTGACCTGGCAAATGTTCCGAACGTCACTTATATATGGCGATGGGAAAGAAGCGGGAGCGTCAGCAGGAGTTCTGGATCGCAGCGAAGGATGTGGTCGA
>CAIQWJ010000036.1 GCA_903875575.1 uncultured Acidobacteriia bacterium
TTAAGCCTCTCAGCCCCGATTGTACTGCACGCGCAGGTGTGTGGGAGACCAGGAAGTTGCCCGGTTTATCATCAAGCCCGACCCATAAGGTCGGGCTTTTTGTTGTGCGCCGGACAAAACTGCTACGATCATTCCAGTGCCGGATTCAACTCTCCTCATAACCCTCTGCGAAGAGGACCAGCTCTTTCGACCACTGCCCTGAAGTTCTCCGTCAACGCATCGCCCCTCATCCTCGCGAAATGGACCAGGCTGGCACGTTCGGGGTCCTTCAACGTATACCCTTTTGGATCATGGGTTTCGTCGGCGAATGCGCGGATGGCGGGCCGCTCCAGTACTCCGGGGAGAGTTCATCAAGGGGGAGTGGACTGGAGAGATCACGCCAGACCCCGGGCCGGCGTTCACCGTTTTCACCGCCGGACAAAGGTCGTGGCAAAGAGTTTTGAAAATAATTAGCGGACGCGTGGTCCTTTTTGCGATCGGTTTGCGCCGATCTGAATGTACGCATCGTGGATCAACCGGGTGCGGGATGTCAGAAAGGGAGTCAAAATGTCCAATACAGATTTCATTACTACCCGTGAGAATGGTGCCGATGGTGTCCGGAGCGATGTGCCGGTGCCTGCGGCGATGCGACTGGCCGAGGACGCCAGCGAGCTGAGTGGATCCGAAATGGAGGCGCTGGCAGGCGGCGGGATTCCGGCGGGTCCGCGCTACGGTGGGAGCGGCAATCACAACCAGAGTGTTTCGGTCGACAGGTCTGCACCCGCGTCGGTGGAAGCGGTGGAACCGGAAGAGGGTGAATTGAAGGCGGGCGAAGCGGACGAGGTGGCGGGTGCTGGCCTGGTTTTCAATCACAACCAAAATGGTCCCGTGGAGACCTCCAGCGCGACGTCGGCGGAAGTCGAGGTGCAGGACGAGGGTGAACTCAAGGCGAGTGAGGCGGAAGATCTGGCGGGTGCCGGTTTTAGCTACAACCACAACCAAAACGCCCCTGTGGATACCAGCCTGACGTCGGTGGAAGCCGAGGCGCAGGATGAGGGTGAACTCAAAGCAGCCGAGGCGGACGAACTGGCTGGCGGCGGGATTAGTTATAACCACAATCAGAGTGCCGCAGCCGATAGCCCCGCACCGGTGCAAACGGTAACTCCCGAGTTGGAAGACGACGAATTGAAGGCGAGTTATTTGGCCGGTGGAGGGCAGCAATTTAACCACAACCAGAGCGTCCCGGCCGGTAGCCCGGCACCGGCTCCGGCGGAGGCGGCGGAACCGGAAGAGGGTGAATTGAAGGCGGGCGAAGCGGAAGAATTGGCGGGTGGCGGGGTAGTCTTCAACCATAATCAGGGCGCGTCAATTGGCGACCCCGTGCCCGTGGGGGTGGAAACGGCGGAGCCGGAAGATGGTGAACTGCAGGCGGGCGAGGCAGAGGATCTGGCTGGCGGCGGGATTCTCTTTAACCACAATCAGAGCGTTCCGGTGAACGACAACGCCTCGCCGGTCAATGGGGGCCACGCGGCCTCGGCGGCTGATGTTCTCGACACGGTCGAACTGTTGCCGGACGAAGCAGACACCGTGACCGGCGCGAGCCAGAGTTGGAACCACAACCAGAGCGCTCCGATGGACAGTATCTCGTCGGTCAGCGCGGGTTAGTCCGACATCCCGGAGCCTGCGGCTCCCGAAAACATTGAACTGCTGCCGGATGAAGCCGACACCGTCTCCGGCGCGGGCCAGAACTGGAATCACAATCAGGGAGTCGATTGATTAGCTCCACGCCGGTTTCGAGCAAACTGGCTATCTGCGCCAAAAAGCCTTATCCTGCTACAGAGGGATTTTCATATTGAGAAAAGCGCTTTACTTTCTCGGCATTCTGAATGACTCCGATATCGACTGGCTGATTGCGGCGGGGAGCCGGCGCGAGATCACGGCGGGGACAAGGCTGATTGAAGAGGGCCGACAGATCGATTCGGTCTTTCTGGTTATCGACGGCGTTTTCTCTGTGCATATCGCGGCGCTGGGTACTAGGGAAGTGGCACGGCTGATGTCGGGCGAAGTGATGGGCGAGATGTAATTCGTCGATCAGGCTCCGCCGTCAGCCACGGTGCAGGCGAAGGAACCTTCGTTCGTGCTGGATATCCCGCGACGACGGCTGAACGCCAAACTGGCGGAAGACGCAGGCTTTGCTTCGCGCTTTTACCGCGCGCTCTCCATGTTCCTCGCCGCCCGTCTGCGCAGCACCAACAACGCACTGGCGGGACGCTCGTCCGGAGACACGGAAGACGAGATGGACTTTGACGCACTGGATAATGTCTCCATGGCGGGCGCGCGGTTTGACTGGGTCCAGAAGCGGTTGAGGTCGGCAAAGGGAAATGCCTGAGCCGAGTCAAAAGCTCTTTCGCGCCGAAGCACTGAAGCACGCTTCCTCGCCCGACAACCTGGAGCAACTGATGCCGGTTGCCAGAGCGAAGGACTGGCTGCTGCTGGCAACGGCGGGTGCGCTTTTGCTGGCTGCCGGGGTCTGGTCCGTGTTCGGCCAGGTGCCTACCATCGCGACAGGACGTGGAGTGATTCTGCGGCCGCGCCAGATGATGCAGGCGCAGGCGAGCGCGGCGGGCCGGATTGTGACGCTGCGGGTCCACGTGGGCGATCACGTCAAAGAAGGCGATCTGATTGCGACGATCGACCAGGAAGATATTGTCAAGCGCATTGCGGAGAATCGTCGGGCCGTGCAGGGGCTGGAGGATCAGGATGCCCGCAAGACGGTAGTCGAAAACGGCCAGACCACGTTACAGACACAGCAGGATGCCATGGAGCGACGTGGCCTCGAAACGCAGCGTGCCGCTTTGCGCAAGAGTCTGGCGGACGCCACCAGCCTGAAGCCCATCCTGGAGGCCCGCGTGGATTCCAACCAGAAGATGGTGAAAGCCGGGCTGCTGGGTTTTGCGGCTAAAGACATTGTGGATGCCGAGCAGGCTGTCCATGACAACGAAGCGAAGATCGACGATTTCACCGCGCGGCTGGGGCAGATCGACGGCCAGTTGCAGCAGATTGACACCCGGCAGGCGGCGCTGGGGCGGCAGTTTCTGGCGGACGCGACGGCGCGGCATAACGAGATCTTTCAACTGCGGAAGACCATTGAGCTCGATAGCTTCCAGATTGTGCGCGATGGCAATATTCGCAGCCAGTATTCGGGGCGCGTGGCGGAAGTGATGGCGGCGGTAGGGCAGGTGGTACCGGCCGGGGGCAAGCTGGTGACGCTGGAATCGGACGGGGCGTCTGCCGGTTCTGCCGCGGATGGCGGCGACGGGCTTGTCAGTATCTCGTACTATCCGGTGAAGGACGGCAAACGAATCCAGCCGGGAATGCGGATTCAGGTCACGCCAGATACCGTGGAGCGGGAGCGCTTCGGCGGCATCCTCGGGACGGTAACTTCGGTTTCGCCCATTCCGGTGACGAAGGAAGGCACGGTCAGCACCATAGGCAATGCCGAACTGGTGCAGAACCTGATGCCGGATGGCGTCTATATCGAAGTGCGGGCCCGGCTCGAGACTGATGCTTCCACACCGAGCGGCTACAAGTGGTCTTCTTCGCGCGGTCCGGCGATTCGGATTACTTCGGGCCTGACGCATGCGAGCCGGGTGACCATTGAGGGGCGGGCACCGATCACGTATCTGCTGCCGATTCTGAGGGAAGTCTCGGGAGTTTATTGAAGTGGCTACCGATTCGCCGTTTCCGCGGCAGCGCTTGCGCACTCCAACCATTCTCCAGATGGAGGCGGTGGAGTGCGGCGCGGCATCGTTGGCCATCATGCTGGCGCACTATGGCCGCATCGTGCCGCTGGTGGCGCTCCGGCGCGATTGCGGAGTTTCGCGGGACGGCTCCAAGTGTTCGAATATTCTCAAAGCCGCCCATGCCTATGGGATGGAGGCGAAGGCCTGGAAGCGCGACATTGCGGGCCTGAAGAAGCAGGCGTTTCCGTACGTCGTTTTCTGGAACTTCAACCATTTCCTGGTGGTGGAGGGTTACCGCAAGGGCCGGGTGTATCTGAACGATCCGGCGACCGGACCGCGATCGATTCCGATTGAAGAATTCGACCGTTCTTACACGGGCGTCATGATGACGATGAAGCCGGGCCCGGAGTTTCGTAAGGGAGGCTCGAAGCCGAGCATTCTGCGGAGTCTCTGGAAGCGGCTGCGCGGCTCGCTGACGCCGGTCTTCGCGGCGATTTGTACGTCCCTGTTGCTGGTGGCCCCGGGGCTGGCGATACCGGCGCTGATGGCGACGTTTGTGGATCGGGTCCTTGTAGAGGGGCTGCGCGACTGGGGAAGGCCGCTGGTGCTGGGGCTGCTGCTGGCGGCGGTATTTCGCGGTGCGCTGACGGCGCTGGAATTTCGATTGCTGCGTCGTTTGCAGATGCGGCTGGCGGCGGCGAATTCGGCGCGCTTTGTGCGGCATCTGCTGAAGCTGCCGGCTTCCTATTACGCGCAGCGTTACGCGGGTGAGGTGAGCAGCCGCATTGCGCTCAATGACAACGTGGCGGAGGTGCTTTCCGGGCGGCTGGCGACCACGTGCATCGATGCCCTGACCATGGTCTTCTACATGGCGGTGATGTGGTGGTTCAATCGGCAGCTGACGTTGTTCGCGCTGGCATTTGCGCTGGTGAATTTCGGCGTGATGCAGTGGATTGCGCGGCGGCGCAAGGATGGCAACGTCCGGCTTTCCATGGCGACGGGCAAGACGGCAGGGGTCGGCATTGCCGGGCTGCAGAGCATCCGGACGCTGAAGGCGTCTGGCCTGGAATCCGACTTCTTCGCCCGCTGGGCGGGGTTTTTCGCCAATATGTACAACTCCGATCAGGAACTGAGCGTGGTGAATTATTACCTCGGCGTGCTGCCACCGCTGCTTTCGGCGCTGATGACCGCGTCCATTTTGATTGCGGGCGGTTTTGAAGTGATGAGCGGGCGCATGAGCATCGGCATGCTGGTGGCGTTCCAGAGTCTGGCGACCAGCTTTCTGCAGCCGGTGAATAATCTGGTGGCGATGGGTGCGAGCGTGCAGGAACTGGAAGGGCATCTGAGCCGGCTGGACGACGTTTTGAGCAGTCCGGCTCCGGAAGGGACGGCGCTCGAAGGACTGGCTGCGAACATACCGGCCCGGCTGCGCGGGCACGTGGAGTTTCGGGACGTGACGTTCGGCTACAGTCCTGTGGCACCGCCGCTGATTTCGGGGCTGTCTTTTTCGGCTAAGCCGGGTCAAAGGATTGCGTTTGTGGGCGGCAGCGGTTCGGGCAAGTCGACGGTGGCGCGGCTGCTGGCAGGACTTTACAGCCCGAACTCCGGCGGGATTTACTTCGACGGGATTGAAGCTACGGCGATACCGCGGGAGATTCTGGCAAATTCCATGGCCATGGTGGATCAGGACATTCTGCTTTTTCAGGGGAATGTGAGGGAGAATCTGACGCTGTGGGACGCTTCCACGCCGGACGCGAGCGTGGCGCGGGCCTGCCGGGACGCGGAGATTACCAGTGCGATTGACGCGCTGCCGGAGGGCTTCGCCAGCGAACTGCTGGAAGGGGCCGCGAACCTCAGCGGAGGACAGAGACAACGGCTGGAGATCGCGCGGGCGCTGGCGGCGGACCCGGCGATTCTCATCATGGACGAGGCGACCAGCGCCCTGGATTCTGAGACGGAACTGGCGGTGGATCGCAATATCCGGGCGCGGGGTTGTACCTGCTTTGTGGTGGCTCACAGGCTCAGTACAGTGCGGGACAGCGACGAGATTATCGTGCTCGATCGGGGACAGGTGGCGGAACGCGGGAGCCATGACGAACTGGTTCGCAACAACGGTTTCTATGCCCGGTTACTGGCGGACGATGAGGAAACGAATGCGGGCGGGGAGGCGGCAGCATGACCGGTGAACCGCAATGGGTTCCGGGCAATCGCGCTATTCCGCTTGGGGAGGGGATGCCGCCCACCGCGCTGGTATCGGGCTCGCTGGCGGTATTCGCCGTAGACCGGGAAACCGGGCAGCGGCTGCATCTGTTTCCTGTGTCGCAGGGAGACGTCCTGTTGCCCGCCGGGAAGTCAGGCGACTCGATGTGGGAGATTGTCGCGGTACCTCTGGAGACCAGTTGTCTTGCCACCATGACGGAACCGGACGAATGGGAACGCGGTATTGCGCTCGAAAACTGGCTGACAAAGCTGGGCGGGGCGATGGTGGAGTTGCGGCCCCCGGGCGAGGCTCAGGTGGCCACGGCGGGACGGTCTCTGCTGTTGAAGGCAGGGCAGCGTTTGGCGGTGGAAGAGGGTATCGCGTTCCTGCGCGGGGAAAAGGTGTCGCTGCTGGGAGTGCCGGTGGAGGCAGGGGCCACGGTCGCGCTGGTGCCGGGCCTTTGGGCAGAGAATGCCGGTGCCAACGAGTGGGAAGTCACGCCGCTTGAGAATGGCGATTGCGAGGCGTTGGCGTTGGCGATCGGTCTCACCACCGGCGTTCTCTTCGAAGCGCTGGATGAAGTGAAGGAGCGGCGCGCAACCGCTGACCAGGAGCGCTTTGCGGCACGGCAGGAACTGAATCGACGGGTTTCGGCCCGGGCATTGGGGGATCTGGCGGCGATTGCCGGCGATCGGCGGGCACCGGAGCCGGCGGCCTCGGGGGCTGATCCACTGTTCGAGGCGTTCCGGGTTGCGGCTGCGGCGCTGGGGGCCACCGCTCGTCCGGCGCGGGCGGCAGGGGCGCGCGCGGATGCCGTGCGTGAAATCGCACAGGCTTCCGGGATGCGGACGCGCACCGTCATCATGGCCGGCGAATGGTGGGCCAAAGAGAGCGGCGTCTTTGTGGCGCATCGCGATAACGGCAACCCGGTGGCACTGGTGCCACTGCGCGGCGGATTCGGGCGCGGCTACGAAATCTACGATCCGGTGGCAGGCACACGAGAGAAGGCCAGCCGCTCGACGGCGGCCGATCTGGGCACCTTCGCGCAAATGCTTTATCGGCCACTGCCGGAGGATCTTTCCGCCGGCAGTCTTTTCCGGTATGCGATCGGTACCGGGCGGCGCGACGTGCGAACGGTGCTGGCGGCGGGCGCGGGTGCGGCCATTCTGGCGATGGCGGCGCCACAGGGCTTCGCGATTCTGATCGGCCAGGCGATTCCCGATGCCGACCGCAGCATGGTCTGGCAGGTGGGTGGCGGTATTCTGGCGGCGGCCCTGGGTTCTGCGATTTTTCTGCTGGCGCAGGCTATTGCCATTCTCCGGCTCCAGAGCACGGCATTCATGGCCTTGCAGACGGGCGTCTGGGATTATCTGCTCAAACTGAGCCCAGCTTTCTTTCGCGGGTTTACGGCGGGACAGCTTCGGCTTCGCGCGGATGCCGTGACGCGCATGCATCAGTTGCTGACGGCGGATGCACTGCGTTCGCTGTTCGCGGGCGCGGCAGGCTTTCTGAGTCTGGCGCTGATTCTCTGGTACAGCCCGGCGATTGCATTGATCGCGTTTGCGAGTGGCGCGGCCATCGCGCTTCACACATGGTTTCGGGCGCGGGCGCTGTTTGCAGTGCAGCAGCGCTGGCAGGATATGGAAGAACTGCTTTCCGGGCTGGTGCTGCAATCGATCAATGCCGTCTCAAAGCTGCGGGTGGCGGGCGCGCAGGACCGGGCGTTTTCGCGCTGGGCGCGCGAGTACAGCCAGATGGAAAAGCTCGCGCTCGCGATACAGGAGAAGAAAGACGCGATCCGCCTCTTCAACGTGGTGGTGCCGGCGCTGGCCACGGCGCTGACTTTCTTTTATCTGCTCCGGCAAAGCGTGGCGCTGGGCGCGTTCCTGGCGTGCAGTTCGGCGATGACGGCGTTCCTGGCCGCAGTTGCCGCGGCCGGCGACAGCGTGGCGGGTCTGGTGCTGGCGGCCAACAAATGGCAGCAGGTGCGGACGATTCTGGCGGTACAACCGGAGGTGGATGGTTCGAAGACGCATCCGGGACGGCTGCGCGGGGCGGTTCGGGTGGAGAACCTGAGATTTCGTTATCGGAGCGACGGGCCGATGATCCTGGACGATGTCTCGATTGATGTGGCACCCGGCGAATGCATTGCGCTGACGGGGCCTTCGGGGTCTGGCAAGTCGACGCTGTTGAATTTGATGCTGCGGTTTGAGACGCCGCATTCCGGGGCGATTTTTCTGGATGGGCGGGAGCTTTCGGGACTGGATATCACGGCGGTGCGGCGGCAGATCGGGGTGGTGACGCAGGATGGGCGGATCATGGCGGGGTCGCTGTTCGACAACATTTGTTGTGGCGGGCTGAATACGATGGATGAGGCCTGGGAGGCGGCGCGGGCGGCGGGATTGGGCGAAGACATTGAAGCGATGGCGATGGGGATGCACACGGTGGTTTCGGAAGGCGGCGGCAATCTTTCCGGGGGGGCAGCGGCAGCGGGTACTGATCGCGAGGGCGCTGGTGCTGAAGCCGGCGATTCTGATTTTCGACGAAGCGACCAGTGCGCTGGATAACCGGACGCAGGCGATTGTGACGGAGAGTCTGAACCGGCTGCGGGCGACGCGGATTCTGGTGGCGCATCGGTTGAGCACGATTCGGCATGCGGACCGGATTTACGTGATTGAAAAGGGGAGGGTGGTGCAGCAGGGACGGTTTGAGGATCTGGTGGGGCAACCGGGGTTGTTTGCGCGGCTGGCGAGCCGGCAGAAGATGTAGGCGCGGGGGCATAAGAGACGGTGCCGATGGCGAAATATTTTCGGGGCACAGCGTTTGAATCGTGGGTGAAAAAAATGTTAGACTCGCTGACTATAAAGGAGAGTCGCCCATGGCGAATGAAATCGAGAAAGAGAACGTAGAGCAGGAAGTCGCACCAGCAGTTACGAATATCGCCCCGAAGGGTGTCGAGAGTAAAGACGGGGAGTTGAGCAACACGGATGCCGACAAGGTGGCAGGCGGTTTTTACGTATTGCTTTAGACGTTTTTGGGCCGATTGCGACGGGCCTGGCGAGTTCGACCGGAAGTAGAAGGACGGGCTCGCCAGGCGGGTCTCGAGGAATCAGTGGAACTGGCGAACGAGGCGTTGTTGACCTGGAGGCTGCGGCGGATGGCGGGCTTCCTTTTTTTGTGCGCTCGTCCGAGGGCACACCAGCAGGGATTACGTGTTCGTGAAAATGTGCAACTGAAGCCTGACGAAGCGGATGAAGTGGCTGGGGCGGGGCTCGGCTTTAATCACAACCAGACAGCGGCTTCGGATGAACCCGGCGACGAACCGGTTGCCGAGCAACAGGAAGAAATCGAGTTGAAGCCGGATGAGACTGAAGAAGTGGCTGGCGCAGGTTGGAATAACCACAATCAGACAGCGGCTTCGGATGAAGTCGGTGCGGAAGCAGCCGCGGAGCAGCAGGAAGAGATCTAACTGAAGCCGGATGAAGCGGATGACGTGGCGGGTGCTGGGCTTATCGGCAACCACAATCAGACAGCGGCTTCGGATGAACCCGGCGACGAACCGGTTGCCGAGCAACAGGAAGAAATCGAGTTGAAGCCGGACGAGACTGAAGAAGTGGCTGGCGCAGGCTGGAATAACCACAATCAGACGGCGGCCACGGATGAAGTCGGTGCGGAAGCAGCCGCGGAGCAGCAGGAAGAGATCGAACTGAAGCCGGATGAAGCGGATGACGTGGCGGGTGCTGGGATTATCGGCAACCACAATCAGACAGCGGCTTCGGATGAACCCGGCGACGAACCGGTTGCCGAGCAACACGAAGAAATCGAGTTGAGGCCGGATGAGACTGAAGAAGTGGCTGGCGCAGGCTGGAATAACCACAATCAGACGGCGGCATCGGATGAAGCTGGCTATGAACCGGTTGCCGAGCAACAGGAAGAAATCGAACTGAAGCCGGACGAAGCGGATGAAGTAGCTGGCGCCGCGCTTACCGCGAACCATAACCAGGCATCGGCCTCTGCTGAGCCCGCTGCCGAGCCGGCTGTGGAGCAGCAGGAAGAGGTCGAACTGAAGCCTGACGAAGCGGATGAAGTGGCCGGCGCAGGCGGTGCCCCGAACCACAACCAGACGGCGGCCTCCGATGAAGCTGGCGAGGAGCCGGTGGTTGAGCAGCAGGAAGAAATCGAACTGAAGCCGGACGAAGCGGATGAAGTGGCCGGTGCAGGCGGTACCCCGAACCACAACCAGACGGCGGCTTCGGATGAATCCGGTGAGGAGCCGGCTGTGGAGCAACAGGAAGAAATCGAACTGAAGCCGGACGAAGCGGATGAAGTAGCTGGCGCCGCGCTTACCGCGAACCACAATCAGACGGCGGCCTCCGATGAAGCTGGCGACGAGCCGGTGGCCGAGCAGCAGGAAGAGATCGAGCTGAAGCCCGACGAGGCGGATGAAGTGGCCGGTGCAGGCGGTTCCCCGAACCACAATCAGACGGCGGCTTCGGATGAGCCCGGTGACGAGTCGGCGGTCGAGCAGCAGGAAGAGATCGAACTGAAACCCGACGAAGCGGATGAAGTTGCCGGCGCGGGGCTTTTGGGCAACCACAACCAGAACGTCTAACAGGGTGTCTAAGACGTAAATTTGAGCGCTGTACCGTAAAGTCGCGGTTCGGTGAGTGTCGTCGGATCAACCGGTCGCGATCAGGCGACAGAACGCCGTTCCAGCAGTTGATGGCAACGCTCCAGATTCGGGTGATCCGGATGCAGCGTCCGCTCAAAGACGATGAGCGAGGCCGCGAGGATACCTCTCGCTTCGACCGAACTCTCCACCGGCAGCAGTGAGGCCAGATTCATCGCCGATAAAGCTGTATCCGGGTGGTTCGTGCCCAGTAACGAAGTCTTCAGCGCCAGGGAACGCCGGGCCAGCACTATCGCCTGTGCCCGGTTGCCCTGCGCGTTTTCCACCAGCGCCAAATTGTGCAGCGTGGCCGCTACCTCGTAGTGTTCCGGCCCCAGAGTCTTTTCAAATACCTCCAAAGCATGCTCGTAAATCGGGCGCGATTCCATGTAGCGCTTCAGCCCGTCGAGCACGGCCGCGTAAGCGGTGGCGTCCGCCAGCGTGGCCAGGTGATCTTCACCCAGCAGGTCACGGCGAATCTCCCACGCGCGGCGCGCTGGCTCCTCTGCCTCGCGAAACAGGCCGCGGGCGTGGCGAAGGCCCCCGATGTTGTGGAGCACGGCGGCCAGCATGGATTGACGACTCGCGCCCTCCGACTGGCCTTCCGCAAACGCCAGAGCCTTTTCATAAGCTGCCGCGCCGCGCTCGAACCAGCCCGCATATTTGCACAACATGCCGAGATTGTTCCAGGCGATGGAGCATTCGGCGGGTTTGGCGGGGCTGCCGTCAGGCAGTGCAGTGGCGAGTTCGATCTGGCGTACAGCGTGCGTCTCTGCTTTCGCATATTCACCGAGTTGGCGGAGCGCGGTGACGAGGAGTCCCAGCGCGCGCAAACGGAGCTGTTCACCGGATTTGCCGCCGTTCCCAGGCAGGAGGGACTCAATGGCTGTCAGCGAGGCCTCCGCGCAGGTCAGGGCTTCCGCAAATGCGCCGGCTGGTTCGAAGATGTTGCCGAGGGCGAACCACAGAAAGGCGAGGCGCGGGGATGTGGGCGGGGGATCGCCATTGAGCAGTGTGACGGCCTCACGGCAGATTTGCGTTGCCTGCGCGAGGTTCCCCGAGGTCTGCAGGTCGGCTGCCTCGGCCTTCAGGGAAAGAGCACGCGTCAGAGTGCTGGGCGGGGGATCGGGTGCGGGCAGCATCGCTTCATTGAGATTACTATGTGATGCGGTGGAATAGTGGGGCCGTCAGAAGAGAGGAACGGAGCCATTGCACAATCCTGCCCGAACGGCCTTTCCTGCGGACCGATCATCCATGCAGCGTGGGGAACGGAAAAGCCGCTTCCGCGAAGCTTCACGCGGAAACGGCGGATACCTTCAACGATCCGGCTCGGGATCGGGCCCGATGCCGTCTGGTCAGCTGCGGATTTAAGCGCGGGCCGCTGCCTTTTGCGCGGCCTTCTTCTCTTTCCGGGGCAGACGTGCCTTATTCTTTGGCGCCAGCTTTGGTATTCTTACGGGCTTCTTCGACGGCGTGGCTCCCGCGAGCGGCGCGGTGCTTGCTGACGCAGTCGCCGCGTTCTCTTTCACTACTGGTGTCTCTTTTTCTTTTGACAAGTGCGCGAACCTCCCCTCAACTGTAGCCTGCCTGTGCTCGTGGGCCGTGAAGAAGCTGTAATTTCAGACCAATATATGTCGCAAAAAAAGACCGGTTCCGTGAGCGATTTGCCCACGGAACCGGTTGGATGACTTCGAGTGACGAAGTGCCTTACTTCTGGAACAGAGACGGCGCCAGTTCGTTCAGGTAGATGCGCCAGTTGGACCACGTGTGGCCCCCGGTGCTCTCCGTGTAGTGATAGTTGATGCCGACCTTCTCCAACTGAGCGGCAAGGTTCTGGCCCTGTGCGACTTTCACGACCGGGTCGTCTTTACCGTGGCCGACATAGTAATACTTCACGCCGGCCTTCTTGAGGTCAGTCAGCTTATCGCTGATGTCAGCCGCAGTGCCCATACTGAAGACGCCGACGTAGCTGAAGGATTCCGGATGCGCGCTTGTGGCCGCGACTGTGTGGCCGCCACCCATGGACAGGCCGGCGATGGCGCGGCTGTCTTTGTTTGCGATGGTGCGGTAGTTTTTGTCGACGTAGGGAATCACGTCCTTCACCAGGCTTTCCGGGAAAGCGCCGCCGAACGGATTGCCACCACCGCCGCCGCGACCTGAACCGCCGGGAGCACCAGCGCCGGGAGCACCAGCACCACGGCCGCCGTTGCCGGAAGCGCCGGGTGCGCCGCCACGGCCACCCGCGAATGCGCCGACCACTCCGACTTCACCGGGATTGCCGGTTGCGCCGACGTTCTGGCCAGGGATCACGCCGTAGCCGGGTGCCATCTTCTGATTCGCGTTGCCGTTGGTCATGACGACCAGCATTGGCTTCGCTTTCTTTGCGGCGATCAGGTTGTCCATGATCACGCTGGCGCGGCCCATGTTGTTCCAGGCGTCTTCGTCGCCGCCTGCACCGTGGAGGAGATAAAGAACCGGGTACCGTTCCGTCGACTTGTCATACCCAGCCGGCGTGTAGACGTACATGCGGCGGTTGGGAGCGGCGGTAAGGGTGGGCGAATCGTACCAGACGACATTCACGTTGCCGTGCGGGACGTCTTTGATTTTGTAGGTATCAGAAAGCGGTCCATCGATGATGAAGAAGTTGGAGTAGCGGGTGCCGTCACGCAGGATGTTGGCGTTGGTTGAGTCGAGAAGACTCACGCCGTTGACGCTGAAGGTATAGGCCCACAACTCAGGTGTCAGCGGGCCGACAGTGGCGGACCAAGTCCCGGTATCGTCTTTAGTCATCTGGACGCCACGGCCGTTGGGCCAGTCGCCATTGAGAGTGACTTCAGTGGCGTTAGGGGCGCGCAGGCGGAAGGTCACGCGCTGGTCGTCCAGGATCTCGGCAGAGCGCAGGGCCGGTCCACGGCCGCCGCCTCCCCTGCCGCTGCCACCGGCGGCTCCGGCGGGGGGCCCGGGCTGTTGGGCGGAAAGCGCCATCGCCACGGCGATTGAAATTATTCCAAGCTTTATCTTCATTGCACAATACCTCTTTTACTTTTATGGATCCGACTTTGTCCAGACCGGCGCGCGACAGCACGTCCGGCCTCGTTTTCTACACGGCCCGGAGGCCCCTGTTTCCGCCAGACGGCGATTCAGGAACGACATCGGCACCATCGTTGAGCGGCTCGCGACCTGGCGCGCCGAGCGGTTTGCCGTCCCCTACTCTATCATTTCCATTATTTCGATTTGCTCAACACATCTTTTCGCTGTGCATGGGCATGGTGTCATCTGCGTGGTTGCGCCGGTCAGGTGGGTTGTATATGATGGCGGAGATCAAGGAGAAGGGAATTCATCATGATTCGTGTGCTTCGTATTTCAGTTTTTTGCGTGGCCCTGACGGCCCACGCTTTCGCGCAGGCGGGACCGCCCGCCTTTGGTGCCTCCGGCGGACCGGGCCGCGCCGGGTTTGTGGCACCGCCGCCGGTCGTCATCGGGCCTTCGGCACCAGTGCCGCCGGAGGTGGCGATCCCACGTCCCACGCCTGAGGAACTGACGCAGGTGAACAGGGCGATTCAACAATGGGTCGCGTCGGATAAGTCAGCGAATAAGCCGCTGCTGCAGAAATTCCAATCGCTGATGCTGTTGCAGCCTCCGCGTTTGAACGTGGCAGCAACATACACGCAGACGGCGCAGCGCATGGGACCCCGTCACCTGGGTTTTGTGGAAACCGCGAGCAAGGGCAACATCGACCTGCTCCTGGACGGAGACTCGATCACCGATTTCTGGGCCCAGAACGACGCCAACAAGGCGATGTATGAGAAATATTTTGGCAGCATGAAGACGGCGAACTTCGGCATTTCCGGCGACACCACGCAGGGACTTCTCTGGGGCCTGAAAAACGGCGAAGGCCAGGGCTTCCAGCCGAAGGCCATCATGCTGATGATCGGGACGAATAATTCGGGGTCGTCGAGTGCGGCGGAAATTGCAGAAGGCGTGGGGGCGGTTGTGATGGAGATGCGGAAGGACTTTCCGGATGCGAAAATTCTGCTGCTGGCGATTTTCCCGCGCAGCACGCCGGGCGATCCGATTCGCGACAAGCTCGCTGAAACGAACCGGATTGTCTCAAAGCTTGACGATCAGAAGCATGTTTTCTATCTGGATATCGGCGCGAAGTTCCTGGACGAGAAAGGCGTGTTTTTGCCGGAATCTTTCCGGCCCGATAACCTGCACCCGCTGGCCAAAGGCTATGACATCTGGGGCGCGGCGGTGAAGGACAAACTCGCGGAACTGATGAAATAACCAATTCATCAGGCCACCCGGCGGGGCGGTGACTTTAGTCACTGCGCAGAATAACATTCGGCTCTATTCTCAGATTTGGGATGAAGAGACGAAATGCCCGCCACGTCTGAAGTAACGTCTGAAGTGACAACGGCCCCGAAGGCCGCAGTGGCCCCGAGGGCCGCAGTTCCGCGCAAAAAGAAGCTCCTGAACCGTGCCGCCGCGGATTTTTCGCAGCCACTGCGGCACGCCGTTCAGTTTGCGTTTCTGCTCCTGAACCTTTGGATCGGAATCCAGTTCTACCTGTTCGTGCGGTATTACGAAACTGGCGGCCAGGGTTTCCGGGTCGACCGGCCTGCGGGCGTGGAAGGCTGGCTGCCGATCGCGTCGCTGATGAATCTGAAGGCGCTGGTCTTCACAGGGCGGCTGCCTGAGACTCACCCGGCGGGGGCTCTATTGCTGATTGCGTTCCTGCTGGCGTCGTGGCTGTTCCGCAAGAGTTTCTGCGGCTGGCTCTGCCCGGTCGGAACGGTGTCCGAGTATTTGTGGCGGCTTGGTCGCAGGGTTTTCCGTCGCAACTTCCGCCTGCCCCGTGCGCTGGACATCGTGCTGCGTGGAATCAAATACATTCTGATGGGTTTGTTCGTCTACGTAGTGGCGGACATGTCCGTGACGGGTATTCGCCAGTTTCTCGACGGGCCCTACGGCATCGTTGCCGACGTGAAAATGCTCAATCTCTTTCGTGAACTGGGGCTGGCCGGCGGGATTGTGATGGCTGTCCTGGTAGTGGGCTCCGTGCTGGTACAGAACTTCTGGTGCCGCTATTTCTGCCCGTACGGAGCGTTGATGGGGCTGGTATCTCTTGCCAGTCCGCTCCGCATCCGTCGCGATCAGGATTTGTGCATCGATTGCGCGAAGTGCGCCAAAGCGTGCCCCTCCGCGCTACCAGTGGATCGGCTGATCACCATCCGGTCCGCGGAATGCCTTGGGTGTATGCAGTGTGTGGCGGCGTGCCCGGCGGAGGGCGCATTGTTTCTCTCGGCCCCGCAGCGCCGTAAGGTTTCGGCATGGGCGATCGCGGCAGGTGTGGCAACTTTATTTCTGGGGACGTATGTCTGTGCGCGGTGGGCCGGGCACTGGAATACCAATCTGCCGGAGCGCGTTTATTTCGAGCTCGTCCCGCAGGCCGATCAGCTCTCGCATCCCTGAAAAATAAGCCGCGAAATCATTTTTCGCGGAGTGACTTCAGTCACTGACTGTTTGCCGGAAAAGCCATATTCTCGGTTCAGAGAGGCAAACGAAACATGGACAACAACAAGGCAGAGACCCGCACTCCTGCGGTTCATCGCGAGGTGCAGTTACAGCGCGCAGTGATGGCGTATATCGTAACGGGCATCGTTTTCATGCTGCTGCCGGGAACATTTCTGGGTGTTTGGAATTTGATCTCCATCAGCAACCGGCACCAGCTGGATACGCTGTCACCGGCGTGGCTTCAGGCACACGGGCATGCGCAGATCTACGGCTGGATCGGAACCTTCATTATCGGGATCGGCTTCTATTCGTTGTCGAAGATGGGGCAGTTGCCGCCGTTTGCGGTAAGGCGCGCCTGGACCGCCTACGGATTGTGGGCGGCCGGCGTCACGCTGCGGTGGGGGGCGAATGTCACCGGGTGGCATTGGAGGATCGCGCTGCCGGTGTCCGCCGCGCTGGAACTGGCGGGATTTCTGACTTTCTTCGCGACTGTTTCCCGGCACAAAGCGAATCCGGGTGCTCCGCGAAAACCGAAGGAGCCGTGGATGCTGGTGGTCATTGCGGGCACCTGCGGCTTTCTATTTGCGTTGCTGATGAACGTTTTTACCACTTGTCAGGCGGCGTGGCTCGGTGTGACTCCCGCTGTTCCCCATGCGCTCGATCAGCGGATGCTGGTCATTCCCGTGTGGGTTTTCCTGGTGCCGACGGTGTGGGGTTTCAACGCACGCTGGCTCCCGGTCTTCGTGGGACTGCAGGGCGCGAATGGCAAGCAGTTGCTGGCGGCAACGGGGCTGGGGTGGCTGGGGGTTCTGCTTGCGCTGAGCGGGTATTCGCTGGTTGCGGCTGTCCTGTTCCTCATAGCGGCAGCGGTGGCCACGTTCGCGCTGCGCATTTTTCATCGCCCGGTGAAGGCGGCGAAGACGACGGGCGTGCATGGCTCATTCCCATGGTTTGTGCGGTTCGCGTATCTGTGGCTGGGTGTTGCGGGCGTGCTGACGGTGTGGGCTGCGGCGGCGGATCATGCCGGAGGAATCTGGGGAGCATCCCGGCATTCCGTCACCGTGGGTTTTCTGGGCGTCATGGTATTCGCGATCGGGCAGAGGATCCTGCCTGCGTTTTGCGGCGCGCGGGTCCTCTTCAGCAAACGAGCCATGCTGGCGTCACTCGTGCTGCTGAATGTGGGCTGCGCTTTGCGGGTGAGTTCGGAAATTCCGGCGTACGAAGGGTTTCTGTATGCGCAGCTGTTTTGGCGGATACTGCCGATCTCAGCGGTCACTGAGCTTACGGCGGTGAGTGTTTTTGCGGCCAATCTGCTGGTGACTTTCTGCCGGCCGCCCGCGCATTTGAGCGTGGAGGCACCGCGCCCTGCACCTGGAGTATTTGCATCGGTAATCGCACGGTGACCAAAGTCACTGCGGTCAAACGGTTTTACAACTAATCTGAATCTTGCATGACGCCGTGGGAGGCAAAATCAATGAGAAAACTCTGGATCAGCTTTGCAGTTGTCTTCGTACTGTCCTTCGCCGTCCTCGGATGGATCGGAACCAGAATCTACCAGGAGATGCCGCCGATCCCCGGGAGAGTCGTCAGCAGCGATGGAGCGGTAGTGGTGGGAGATGGCGAGATCGGGAGAGGACAAAACGTATGGCAGGCACTGGGCGGCATGGAGGTCGGTTCGATTTGGGGGCATGGCAGCTACGTGGCTCCGGACTGGACAGCGGACTGGCTGCATCGCGAAGCCACTTTTGTGCTGGACGACTGGTCCGCGGCGGAGAATGGCAAACCCTTCTCTCAACTGGGCGCCGAAGGGAAAGCGAAGCTGCAGGGCCGTCTGGAGGAAATGTACCGGCGCAATACGTATAACCCGGAGACGAACACCATTGTGATTGAGCCGGTACGGGCGCGGGCGTTTGAGGCGACGCTGAAACATTTTTCCGAGGTATTTATTGGCGGGAATCCCGCGTATGCAATTCCCGCCGGCACCGTCAGCAGTCCGGAGAGAATGCGCCAGTTTGCCGCATTCATCTTCTGGACATCATGGTCAGCGGCGGCGAACCGGGTTGGCGATCACATTACGTACACGAACAACTGGCCCTACGAGCCGCTGGTTGGCAACAGACCCACGGGCGACAGTGTCATGTGGACAGGCGTCAGTATCATCATGCTGCTGGCGGGGATCTGCGCGATGGTCTGGTGGTATGCGTCACAGGAAGCCGAGGAAATGCCGAAGTCACTGCCCGCCGACGACCCGCTGGGCCGCTGGGTGGCGACGCCTTCGCAGCGCGCGACGTTGAAATATTTTTGGGTTGTTTCAGCGCTGATTGTGGTTCAGATTCTCATGGGTATCATCACCGCCCATTACGGGGTGGAAGGCGATGGCTTCTATGGGATCAAGATCTCCAGCATTCTTCCATACAGCGTGAGCAGAACGTGGCACGTGCAGGTGGGAATCTTCTGGATCGCTACGGCCTGGCTGGCGGCGGGGTTGTTTATCGGGCCTCTGGTCAGCGGCATTGAGCCGAAGTTCCAAAGCCTGGGCGTTCACGTGTTGTTTGGTGCGCTGCTGGTTGTTGTTGCCGGGTCGATGGCCGGCGAGTGGCTGAGTATTCACAACCGTTTGTCCGATGCCAATGCGTTTCTCTGGGGACATCAGGGCTATGAATATGTCGATCTCGGAAGAGTCTGGCAGATCCTTTTATTCGTCGGCCTGCTGATCTGGTTGTTTCTGGTGGTCCGGTCCATCCGCCCCGCTTTGAAGAAACCGGGCGAGCAGAAGCCTCTGTTGTGGCTGTTTGTACTGTCGGCGGGTGCAATCGGTTTGTTCTACGGTGCGGGCCTGACGTGGGGTCAACACACACATCTTTCCATCGTGGAATATTGGCGCTGGTGGGTGATCCATCTTTGGGTTGAAGGTTTCTTTGAAGTCTTTGCCACTACGGTGATTGCGTTCTTCTTCACCCGTCTGGGCCTGATCCGACCCGCGCTGGCGGCGAAGGCCGCGCTGCTCTCAGCTACAATTTTTCTGGCGGGAGGCATCATCGGAACCTGCCATCACCTCTACTTTTCAGGTACGCCGACCGTGGCACTGGCATGGGGATCTGTCTTCAGCGCACTCGAAGTGGTGCCGCTGACCATGGTGGCTTACTCGGCGCTGGACGATCTGCGCCGCGGTCGCCTGACGGACTGGGCACAGCGTTATCGCTGGCCGGTAAACTTCTTTGTCGCGGTGGCTTTCTGGAATATGGTGGGTGCCGGACTATTCGGCTTCATGATCAATCCGCCGATCGCTCTGTATTTCATGCAGGGGCTGAATACGACACCGCTGCACGGTCATGCCGCACTTTTCGGTGTTTACGGGATGTTGGGTATCGGTCTGATGCTGGTCTGTCTGCGTGCCATGGACCCGGAGGCACACTGGAAAGAGAACTGGCTGCGGTTCGCATTCTGGGGCATGAACGGGGGGCTGTTCGCGATGTGCGTGGGCAGCCTGCTGCCTGTTGGCCTGATGCAGACGTGGGCCTCGGTGGAACACGGCTATTGGTTTGCACGCAGTACGGAGTTTCTGGGCTCGCCTCTGATGCAGCGGCTGCGGTGGATGCGGGCTCCGGGGGATACGCTGTTTGCCGCCGGTGCGCTGGTGCTTGTGGCTTTCGTGTTTACCACGCGGTCGGCGAAGAAAAACACGGCCAGAGTGGAAAACGCTGAGCCTGCACCCGGCGTTCTGGTAGCGGGCGATTAGGGCGGACGAGGAAGTTAGGGCGCATTCCGCATTGGTCGGATGTGCGCCCCGAATCGGTGGGCAGGCAGAGATGGCGATTGCCACAGGAGGTGGCCAGATATGAGCTCAGAGAATAAGGGCGAAATGCCCATAGCGGAAGTGGTAAGTTTCGCGGTGATGGTGAACTATCAGGAAGGGGCCGTCGTCAGCCGGACGCTGGTGAAGAAGACGACCGGCACAATCACTCTGTTCGCCTTCGATGAAGACCAGGGGCTTAGCGAGCATACGACTCCTTTCGATGCCCTGGCGCAGGTGCTGGAAGGAGAAGCGATCATTACAATCGCAGGCCAGCCATTGCGGGTGAAGGCCGGCGAAGCTGTTCTGATGCCGGCCAACCAGCCGCACGCACTAAAAGCTGTCAGCCGGTTCAAAATGCTGCTGACGATGATTCGCTTGTGAGTGGAATGGGCACCACGGCCAGCGGCGGGCAACTAATATGGAGAAAGACATGTCTCCCCAACCGATAGCCAACGAGAGCCGCGAACTGCTGGTGAACCTGAGCAATCTTCTGCTGGAGCAGCATAAGTTGCTGCTGGATCGCGAGAAGGCGGAGTACGAAGTGGTCAACGGGCCCATCGCCGGGCCGGGTGTGTTTCTGCAACTGGTGCTTGGCGACGAACATTTTCTCTGGTTGAAGAATATTTCCACGATGGTGGTGGAAATCGACGAAGCATTGTCGCGACGCAGTACGGCAGGGCAACCGGAAGCAGACGCGCTGATCGCGCAGGCTCGTGAACTGATGCGCCCCCGGGAAGAGGGCAGCGATTTTCAGAAGCGGTACTGGCATGCGGTGCAGGAATCGCCTGACATTGTGATCCTGCAGGTGCGGATCGAACGATTACTGGGGATCTGACGTCAGATCCGGATTGTCCGGTTGGGCCAGAAGTTCCATCGCGGTTGCCACGTCGGCGGATTCCACCTGAAGCCTCATGCCGCGCGTCAGGGGCCAGTCGACTCTGGCCATGTTTGTATCGGCCAGAAAGCTTTCAATGCCGGCGGAATCCAGGCGTCCCTGCGCCATGAGCGCTTCCGACATGTCGCCGAAAGTATGAATCGTGACCAGTTCAGAATCAGGTGACGCATTTTCAGATTGCACCCCTCAAGCTTATACCCCGGTATAGACTTCAAACTATGGCATCAGATCCAAAAGAAGTGGCGGTGTCGGTCGCGTTAGCGCGCATGACGGAGGCTGACTCAGTGCCTGCCAGGATTGCCGGTATGCCGGGTGCGCTGGAAACGGCGCTGCTTGAGTTCCTGCAATCGAAGACCACGGTCGTTGGCGTTCCTATTGAGCGGCGTCTGTTCCTGACGCTGGCGGAAGCCGCCGAGTACAGCGGGTTGCCTGTGGCGTTTTTGCGCCGGCTGATGGCCACGGGAAAACTGAAGGCTCTCAAGACGGGCTCGGGGTGGCGCGTCTCGCGAGCCGAGTTGGAAAAGACCGCCGGGGGCGTAACTGAGACGCCAATTTCGCTCACGGAGCATGAGTTGCGCGACATGGAATTGAACCGGAAGCGACGCCAGGGAATCACTCCGCCCGTTGAGCATACCGGCTCCTGGCCGGAATAATTTTCAGGGTGGCCTTTTTTCGCGCTCCCACAACTGCTACACTACAGACGTATTTGACTGTCGCTCCGATTTAGGCCACGCGTTTCATCGCCCACCCGAATTTCTTCGCTCTCAAATCCAGAAGGAAAAATATAAAAATGAAGAACATCTTTGTGGGTAACCTCAGCTTTAACACCACTGAACAGGACATCCGTTCGCTTTTCGAAGCACACGGCGCTGTCGACCGCGTGAGCGTTGTGACGGATCGCGATACAGGTCAGCCCCGCGGCTTCGCCTTTGTCGAAATGGCGAACAACTCCGAAGGCGACCAGGCCATTGCGGCCATCAACGGCCATGAAGTGGGCGGCCGTGCACTGAACGTCAACGAAGCCCGTCCGAAGGGCGAAGGCGGCGGTGGTGGTGGTCGTGGCGGTGGTGGCGGACGTGGCGGCGGCGGTGGTAACCGCGGCGGTGGCGGCGGCTACGGCGGCGGTCGTGGCGGCGGCGGTGGTGGCCGTTACTAAGCAGCATTCCGCTTTCAGCGTTTAGCTGTAAGCGAAACCCAGTGATTCAGGACACGAAACGGCCCCCTTCCGGGGCCGTTTCTGCGTCTGTAACACGATGTAAACCCAGTAAATATAGGCCTTATTGAATTTATGAATTTGCTCTCCCCCGCCTTTCGCGATAGACTAGGCTTGTAAGGCAAACCGGCGAGAAGACATCGTCCGGCGACGTTTTACTCTTCAGTAGTTTCTTCGCTCCTCGTTTTTGCGTTGATTCGTTAGCATTCCTCAGATCGAGGGATAGTTTCCTCCCACGTTGGCTATTTCCTGACCCGCTGCCACCCTTGGTTCACACGGTGGACGTGTGTCTCGCAGCAGAAGCAGCGCGCGACCTGGCCTTGCGCCCAAACCGGGCGATGTTGCCCAAATCTCTCACACCGGTCGTCTGGCCCGTGCGCTAACTACAACAACATCGAAAGATCAAAAGGAAAACAAACCATATGAAAAAGACAATGTTTACCGTATTTGCGTTCGCCGTTTTCGCGGCGTCGGCGTTTGCCACTCAGGTTGATGAACTGGCGGTCACGGTGCCCTTTGCCTTCAAGGCCGGAGCTTCCACATTGCCGGCCGGGACTTACAGGATTTCGTCGGCCACATCGGGCTACATCCTGATTCGCGGCGAGAAGGGCGGAGTTTTCGTGCCCCGGAGCGCCGTGACCGTTGAGACCAGCGAGTCCGGCAAGGCAACCTTCCTGTTCAACCGCGCTGGAGACAAGTTCGTTCTCCAGACGGTTCATCCGGAAAAATAGTTCACAGTCACAAAAAGACAATGGCCCGGACCCGCTTTTGCGGAACCGGGCCATTGTGGTTTTCAAAGGGATATCGCGGCGCTTACTTCTCGCCCATTTCCGTTTTCATACGCTTGACTTCATTGCCCGCCATGGCCTGGTACTGACCGGGGATAAGCGCCGACTTCGTCATGAACCCGATGCCCTGATCGGCACCGGCGCGATCCATATTCTTGCGTCCCAGGCTATAGGCAGCTTCGCCGAGGTAGTAGAGGGCGGGGCCTTCCATTGCAGGAGTGCCTTTGACTCCAGCCAAGGCAGCACGGAGTTCTTTATCGGCCGTGGCAAAGTCGTTTTTGGTGGCCGCGACGACGCCGATGATGTAGTGTGCATTGCCCGCAGCCTTTTCGGGATTGGCCCCTTTGGCCGCCGTCAGAGACTTCTTCGCGAAGGCCGAAGCCCGGTCCGCCTGTTGGCCCGAAAACGCGGCGTTAGCTACCACCAGGTAAGCATCCTGGGTGAGGTACTTGCTCTTGGGCGCATAAGTTTCCAGCGTGGCAATCAGGTCCGTCGCCGTCGCGGCCGGGGCACTTGTTGACGCCGAATACAGGGCGTATTCCGCATACTCAACCACCGACTGCGCATACTTCGCGCGTTCGTCCCAATTCGCCTTGTCGGCGTCGGCCGGCATGGGGCCAAGGTCCTTTTTCGCTTCTGTGAAGACGAGTACGGAGAGACGCTTGATTTCAGCAGCGCCTTTCTTGCCATCTACTGCGGCACGAAGTGCGTCACTGTTGGTCTGTAAAGCCTCCTGCGCCGGGGCAGTGACAGGAAGCGCAAGGCAAATCGCCGCGATGGCGGCGAAGGTCGTAATGAGTGTTTTCATGGGTTTCTCCTGCAAGAGACATTTTATATTACGGGTTTCGGGCTGCCGGTCCGGGGCGGGCGAGTGGTCCGGCGGCACCTGTTTTTCCGCGCTGCGGGAACCGATACACTAAAGCAGCGATGGCAGAGAGTTTGCAGCAGGGAAATGACGCGCAGGTGATCGCCCGGACCTCACATATGAGGCATCTGGTGGAGACGCTGCGGCATCTTGAGGATAAGCTTCGCGAGGGCGGCGGGGCACAAAGAATAGATAAACAGCATAAGGCCGGGAAGCTGACGGCGCGTGAGCGTGTGGCGCGCCTGATTGACCCTGGCACGCGGTTTGTGGAGATCGGGCTGCTGATCGCTTACGATCTTTACGATGGTCAGGCTCCGGCGGCGGGAGTGGTGACGGGTTTGGGTCGCATTGAGGGCCGGCCGGCAGTTATTATTGCCAACGATGCCACGGTGAAGGCCGGAGCCTGGTGGCCGGAGACGATCACGAAGATTTTGCGGGCGCAGGAGATTGCCATGCGGAATCGGGTACCGATTGTGTATCTGGTGGATTCCGCAGGCGTCAATCTGCCCTATCAGGACGGGATCTTTCCGGGGCAATACGGGGCAGGGCGGATCTTCTTTTATAACTCGCTGATGCGGCGTAAACTGCACCTGCCGCAAATTGCGGCGGTGATGGGGCCGTGCATTGCGGGAGGGGCTTATTTGCCGGCGCTGAGCGACGTCATCATCATGGTGGAGGGCACCAGTTTCATGGGGCTCGGCGGGCCCAACCTGGTGAAGGGCGCGACCGGGCAGCAGATTGACCAGGAAACGTTGGGTGGCGCGAAGCTGCACACCGCGGTCAGTGGTGTGGCGCACTACACCGCGAAGAACGACGAAGCTTGCCTGGAGATGATTCGGTCGCGGTTCCGGCAGTTGCCTGCCGCGAAGGGCGCGGTGTCAGCAAAGTCGGAACCTGCCGCCAGCGGATTGTATGGCGTGTTGCCGGCGGACCATCGGTTGCCATACAACATGGAGGATATTCTCCATCGCATCCTGGATCGCGACGATTTTCTGGAGTTTCAACCGGAGTTTGCGCCGGAGATGCTCTGCGCGACGGCGCGCCTGGGCGGGCATCCGGTGGCGGTGATTGCGAATCGTCGGGGCTTTCTGAAGCCGCGTATTGGCGGGATTATTTACACGGAGACCGCGCGTAAGGTGGCCTACTTCGTGGAACTGGCGGAGCGGCAGGGCACGCCGATCCTCTATGTTCAGGATGTTTCCGGTTTCATGGTGGGGCAGGAGGCGGAGTCCGAAGGGATTATCCGCGCCGGTGCGGAGATGGTGGAGACGATGAGCTGCGCCACCGTGCCGCGCATTGTGCTGACGGTGAATCATGCCTCGGGCGCGGGCTATTATGCGATGGCAGGGCAGGGGTTTGATCCGAATTTCACGTTCAGCTGGCCCACGGCGCGCATCGGCGTCATGGAAGGCGATTCTGCGGTACAGGCACTGTTCGCCGTTGAACTGGAAAAAGTGAAGAAGCGGGGCACAGAGATTCCTGAAGAGCTGAAAGACGCCATGGCGAAGACCCGCGCGGATTACGAACGTTGGCTGGATGCAAGGTACGCTGCGGCCCGCGGACATTGCGATGCGATTGTTGATCCCAACGACACGCGCGAAGTGCTGACACTGGCGCTGGAAGCTGCCATGCAGAGGCCTCGTGGCCAGGCGCTGGCGCTGGAGGTCTTGTGATTGAAGTTACAGCAGAGGGTCGCGTACTGCGGGTGGCGCTCAACCGACCAGAGCAGCGCAATGCTTTGAATATTGCCACATGCAGGGAGTTGCTGGAAATATTCGAGCGGGCCGAGGCGGATCCGGGTGTGGGGGCTGTCGTGCTGTGCGGGCACGGGACGAGCTTTTGTTCGGGGATGGATCTGGCGGAAGTGCTGGCTGCGGATCAAAGCGAACTGGCTGGTTTGCACGAGCGGCTTTTCACCACGATTCAACGGGCGCGCACGCCGATGGTGGCGGCGGTTCATGGCGGTGTGATGGCGGCCGGCGTGGGCCTGGTGGCGAATTCGCACCTTGTGGTGTCGGCCCCCGAGGCGAAGTTCGGGCTGACAGAGATACGGATCGGGCTTTGGCCGATGATGGTCTACCGGGCAGTGGCCAGGGCGATCGGTGAGCGGCGGGCGACCGAACTGAGTTTGACAGGTCGGGTGTTTTCGGCGGAAGAGGCATTGGGGTTTGGGTTGGTAACGGAAGTCTCGGTTGAGCCACTGGTCCGCGGCATGGCCCTGGCTCAAGGTATAGCGATGTTCAGTCCGAAGGCGATTGCGAGCGGGCTGGAGTGTGCTCACCTCACCCGAGACCTGAGCTGGGAAGAGGCTGCGCCGGTGGCACGGGAGATGCGTGCCGAACTGATGGCGTCGGCGGATTTCACCGAAGGAGTGCGTGCGTTTCTGGAGAAACGTGCGGCGGTGTGGCCGTCGCTGGCAGGAAATGACTAGCTGAGTGTGGGGAAGACGTTTCCGCATCCCGCATGTAGGGAACTCACCTGCGCGGCGGTTAGCTTCGCCGGCAGATTGTTGTTCGCTCAAGGCGCTTCATTATCGGACACCTAATGATTGCGATCTGTCGATGCATGATATGCATCTTCGGGCCGACTCTAGTAACATATGAAGATCCTCCCGGAGACTCCTCTTGAACATCGCAGATGGTTCCAAGCTCGGCCTGTACCGCGTCCAGACTCAAATCGGTGCCGGCGCGATGGGTACCGTTTACCGCGCTACCGACACCAGACTCGGGCGCGAAGTAGCCATTAAAGTTCTCCCCCAGTGCCTGGCCGATTCACCCGATTCCCTGGCCCGCTTTGAACGCGAAGCGCGCATGCTGGCGGCTCTCAACCACCCCAACATTGCCACTATTCACGGCTTTGAACAATGCGACGGCACCCACTATCTGGTGATGGAACTGGTCCCCGGCGAGACACTTGCCGAGCGAATCGCACACGGACCGCTGCCGCTGACGGATGCGGCCCTGATTGGCAGTCAGATTCTGGAAGCGCTTGAGGCCGCGCAAATCAAAGGGATCGTGCATCGGGATCTGAAACCGGCCAACATCAAAGTCACTCCGGACGGTCGGGTTAAGATTCTGGATTTCGGCCTTGCGAAGGCCTTTGAATCCGCCCCAGCGATGCCGGACTCCTCGCAGGCCGCTACTCTCACCATGCGGCAGGATCCAACCCGTGCCGGGCAATGCCTGGGAACTCCCGCCTACATGAGTCCCGAGCAGGTGCGTGGGCTCAATCTCGATACGCGGGCCGACCTGTGGGCGTTCGGCTGCGTCCTGTTTGAACTTCTTAGTTGTCGTCGACCCTTCGTAGGCCAAACCTCCAGCGACGTCATGGCGCAGATCCTGACACGGGAACCGGATTGGAGCGCGCTGCCCGCGTCGGTGCCGCAGGGCATCCGCGATCTGTTGAAGAAGTGCCTGGAGAAAGATCTGGACCTGCGGGCAGCAGACCCCCGCGGAGTTCGTCGCGAACTGGAAAAGACGCTGGTTCAGGAGACCGTTCCGGCGATTGCTCCGGCAGACCCGCCATCACGCAACCCTCGCAGCATGGCCATCGCGGCCGCCGCGGCCGCTGTACTGTTGGTCTCCGCCACATTGGCCGTATGGTTTAACGCAGGTGGCGTGAAGGCCCGCTTGACTGGCACTCCAGCCATTCAGATCCGCTCTATTGCAGTCCTCCCGCTGGCCAACGATTCCAATGATTCCGCGCAGGATTATTTCGCCAGCGGCTTCACCGATGCTCTGATCACGGATTTGTCCAAACTGGGGGCGTTGAAGGTCATTTCCCGGACGTCCGCAATGCAGTACAAAGGAAGCAAAGAGAACACCAGGCAAATCGCAAAAGAACTCGGCGTGGATGCGATTGTGGAAGGTGCCGTCACTCGCGCGGACGGCCGTGTCAGGATCTCGGCGCGCCTGACTCAGGCCTCTACGGAGTCCGTCCTCTGGGCCGAAAATTACGAGCGCGACCTAAAAGATGTTCTGTCGCTGCAGGGTGAAGTGGCGCGCAGGATCGCAGCGGGAATCCGCCTGACTCTGTCGCCCGACGAACAGACCAGACTCACGGCACCAGCGGTAGATCCCGAAATCCACGATCTCTACCTCAAGGCCCAATACTCGCTGGATCAGGACAATGTGCCGGATCGAAAGCGGGCTATTGGCTTATTTCAGCAGGTCATCGCAAAGGATCCGAATTTTGCGCCGGCCCAGGCTGGCCTGGCGCTCAGCTACGCCGGCCTGGGTCGTTTTTACGATGAACCTCATAAGGTCATGCCGCTGGCTCGGGAAGCCGCGTTGAAGGCGATCAGTCTCGACCCGACGCTTTCGGAAGCCTACACCGCACTCGCCACTGTGAAGCTCCAGTACGACTGGGATTGGGACGCCGCAAATCAGGATCTGAAAAAGGCAATTCAGCTCAATCACAGTTCCGCCGATGCGCACGATCTTTACAGCGCCTATTACACCGCTCTGGGTAATTTCAGGGATGCGCTCTCCGAGGTCCAGCAGGCGCGCGAACTGGATCCTCTCTCCCTGCGGTTTGCCGATCGTTATCTCTACATCCTCGTATTCTTCAGGCAATACGGTCGCGCCATTTCGGAAGCTGATGTCATGCTGGCGCGAAATCCCGACTTCGTCATGGGCTATGCCTGGAAGGCGATGGGTTTTATGATGCAGAAGCGCTTCCCGGAGGCGATTGAGGCGCAGAAGCGCGCCTACGCCATTGACCCCAATCCGGGGATGCAGATCTTGCTGGCCATGACGGAAGCCGCCGGTGGAAACAAGCCCGAAGCCGAAAGACTGGTGCATCGCATCGAAGAAATCGCAAAGCAGCAGTACGTTTGCAACTACGAAATTGCCCAGGCCTACTCTGTCATGGGCGATACGGAGCATGCCATGAAGTGGCTCCACAGCGGTCTTTCCCAACAGTGCGACTGCATGATCTGGCTGCAGGGTGAGCCGTGGATGGAAAGCCTCCGCGCGGATCCCCGTTATCTCGATCTGATCCGGCGGGTGGGCTTCGACCGGGTTCCCAAGGGCGCTGGCCGGTAGCCGTCAGCGTTCAGGGCCGCCCTGCACGGGTGCCGGTCAGGTGTCCGTTTCGGATCAGCCCGGAGGCCTCGTCCACTGTCACGTCGATGGTCTGGTCCGGCAGGAAGCGGATCGCGACAGTGTAGTGGTTGATGTTCGCGATGAAGTTCAGATCCAGCAGGAATTCGTTTTCGGAAGTCCACTTGCCGGTGGCCCCGATCGGTAGGTGCATCGGCCCGTTAGGAGCGATGCGATAGACGCCATCGAGCCCCATGGGGACGTGCAGCGGTTCGCCGTAATAGCGGATATCGGCAGCGGCGGTGCCGTCCTTCGCGAAGATGAGCGCAATGCTGTCGAGGCGCGACGCGTTCACGGGGAAGTTCCAGGTGGTGCCCGAAATAGACGCGGCCATTGATGGCAGTGCGGGAACGGGCGTCGGCGATGGTGCTTTGATTGCAGCCGCGACGTCACTGCGCAGGAGCGCCACGCCCTCGGGATTCTCAGGCAGCGGCGACGAAGATTTGACCGATTGCCGAATGAGCGATGCGAGTTGTCCGGCGTTGCCGCCCGCCATGCTGACCACGATCATGTCGAGTTCCGGCCACACGATGAGCAACTGACTGCCACGGCCTGTGCCGCCATACTGTGTGCCATCGGGCAGGCGCGTGGCGTTCCATTCGATGCCGTAGCCGCCTGGTTCACCGCGGCCGCCCGTGGGTGGGGCAACCGACGTGGCGACCCAATTCCGCGGGACCAGTTGCTTCCCGTTCCATTCACCGCCGTGCAGATACAGGTAGCCGAGTTTTGCAACGTCCGCAGGGAAGAAGTGGCTGTCACCCCAGCCATGGTTGCGGCCCTGGGGATCGTCCGCCCAAACGACTTTGCCAATGCCGAGGGGATCGAAAAGATACTTGCGGCCGAACTCCGCTTCCGTCATGTGCGATGCGGCGGCAAGCACCGAGCCGAGCAGATGATAGCCGGGGCTGCAATAAGCGGGATGCGTGCCCGGTTCATACTTCATCGGCAACGAAAGTGCGTACTGCACCCAGTTGGGCGAACGCTTCATCTGTTCGAGTTCGCGCTCGCCGGGGAGAATGCCGCAATCGAGGCCGGATTCCATGTGCAGAAGATTGCCAATCGTGATGGCACGCTTCTGCGCGTCGGGATTCGCGGGGCTCTCGTTGGGGAAGAACGTGAGCAGGGGCTGATCGAGCTTCAGCACGTTACTGGCGACGGCAACACCAGTGAGCGTGGAAGTAATAGTTTTGGTGACGGAGGCGAGGTCATGCGGGACCGTGCCATCGTACGGATAGAAGCTGGCATCGGCCACCACGTAGCCGTGCCGAATCACCACCAGACTGTGGACGCCCCATTTCTTATCGCGGATCTGTTCGATAGCAGCGGCGAGCGCAGCAGAGTCCAGTCCCTGCGATTCCGGCGTTGCGGTACGCCATGACGCAGCGGGAAAGTAGGGCTTATCGGGAGTAGCCTGCGCGAACGCGGTGCTGCAAAAGGTCAGGAGCACGGCAAAAAGAGTGCGAAACGGCATGTCAGTCATAATATGCTGCCAGTCGCGCCAACGGGGATATACTTTCATTCAGCCATGAAGATCCGATTCCATGTTCCTGTGCTGACGTTTGCCCTGTCGTTGCTGGCACTGTCCGCATTCGCGCAGACGCCCGCGCCCACGGGCCCGGCTTCTCCGGTAGTACACGCGGACCGTACTGTGACGTTCCGTGTCAGTGCGCCGCAGGCGACGCTCGTCACGCTCTCCGGTGACTGGATGCCTGTGGGTAAGCCTGAGAACATGACGAAGGCTGCGGATGGCGTCTGGAGCATCACTACGGAGCCTCTGGCGGCCAATGGCCATCTCTACTGGTTCAATCTCGACGGTTTGGCGATTGCGGATCCCGTGAATCCGCGAATTAAGCTGCGGCAGCGCACTTCGGCCAGTCTGTTCGAAGTTCCCGCAGACACTCCATTGCCGTGGGACCTGCGGGATGTTCCGCACGGAGTTGTGCTCACGGAGTGGCAGAAATCGATGGTGCTGAAGAGAACCGAGCGGATCGTGATTTACCTGCCGCCGGGCTATGAAAAGGGAAATGCCCGGTATCCGGTGCTGTATCTGGTGCACGGCAGCGGCGACGTGCCGGAATCGTGGACTAACGCCGGTAACGCAAATCTGATTCTGGACAATCTCATTGCGGATAAGAAGGCCAGGCCGATGATTGTGGTGATGCCGGCCGGACATGCGATTCCGTTCGGGGCACCCGGCATAGGTGGCAACAGCAACAGCCAAATGTTCGACCGGTATCTGATGACGGAGGTGATTCCGTTTGTGGAGTCGAAGTACCGGGTGGCGACAGACGCCAAGAACCGCGCCATGGCGGGGCTCTCGATGGGAGGCGGGCACACGATCCATACGGGTTTCTCTCATCCGGAGATGTTCAGCGCGCTGGGTATTTTCAGCCCGGGCCTGCCGCCGAGTTTCACGGAGATTAATGCGGCACTGTCCGATCCAAAAGGCACCAACGCGAAGCTCGGACTGATCTGGATTTCCTGCGGCGAGAAGGATACGACTGTGCAGTTTCCCCGCATTCAGGAGTTCGCGGAGATGCTGAAGCAGCGCGGCATTCATGAGACGTTCCAGGCGTACGAAGGCGCTCACGTGTGGCCGGTATGGCGCAGTTCGCTGGCGGATTTCGCGCCGCTGATTTTTGCCGGAAAATAAACCGCCCGCTACCCGGCAGCAGGGCGCTACAATACCGCAATGCGCACCTTCTTGGGGTTGATTTGTCTCGGGGCCGCCTGTCTGGCTGCGACCGGTTGCGGTTCTCGTCGGACGGGTGAATTGCCGTCGGATGTCGGATCTGCCCCGATAGCCGACAAGATCCCCAAAACGATCACGGTCCACGGAGACACGCGCGTCGACAATTACTTCTGGCTGCGGGAAAAGGAAAACCCGAAAGTCATCGACTACCTGAAGGCGGAGGACGCCTATGCCGCTAAGGTCATGAAGCCGCTCGATGGCCTGCAGGACAAGCTCTTCAAAGAAATGGTCGGCCATGTGAAGGAGACCGATCAATCGGCACCCTATCGCCGGGGCGACTATTTGTATTACTCCCGGACGGAAGCGGGCAAGCAATACGCGATTCGCTGCCGACGCAAGGGAAGCCTGACCGCGCCCGAAGAGGTGATTCTCGATGTCAACCAACTTGCGACCGGGCAGAAATTCATGGCGCTTGGGTCCTTCGAGCCGAGTGATGACGGAAATCTTCTCGCGTACACGACCGATAATACAGGCTACCGGCAGTACACCCTTCAGGTGAAGGATCTTCGGACCGGTGCTCTGCTGCCCGATCACGCCGAACGGGTGGACGAGGTGGTCTGGGCAGCCGACAACAAGACTCTCTTCTACGTCACGGAAGATGCCGTCACCAAGCGCAATGACAAATTCTTTCGGCACACGCTCGGACGGGACACGAGCGATCTTGTCTATACCGAGCCGGATGCAATCTTCGATATCGGCGTGGACCGCACCCGCGACGGTGCTTTCATCCTGCTGGAGGCGGCGAGCAAGACTTCGACGGAGGTGCGATACCTGCCGGCGTCCAATCCGCTGTCACCTCTTGCCGTTTTACAGCCACGCGAGCCTGGGCACGAATATTACGCCGATCACGGCGGGCATGTGTTTTACATTCGCACCAACAAGGGTGCCACGAATTTCCGCGTGGTCACTGCGCCGGACACCGCGCCTGGAGAGGCCAACTGGAAGGAGTTGATCGCGCACCGGCCTGAGGTCAAAATCGAATCGATCGATGCGTTCGCAAAACATCTGGTGCTGAGCGAGTGGGAGAACGGCTTGCAACAGATTGAGGCGGTGGAACTGGCGGGCGGTCACCGCCAGCGCATCAAATTTCCCGAGCCGGTCTACGCGGCGACTTTGGCAGAAAACTACGTTTTCGACACCCAAACCGTGCGTTACGCCTACCAGTCGCTGGTCACGCCGGCATCGGTATACGATTACGACCTCGGCAGCGGCGCTGCCACGCTGGTGAAGCAGACGGAAGTCCCCGGCGGCTTTGATCGGGCGAACTATGTTTCCGAGCGCGTCTTCGCCACGGCGACAGACGGCGTAAAAATACCGATCTCGCTGGTGTACAGAAAAGGCCTGAAGAAAGACGGTTCGGTGCCGATGCTGCTCTACGGTTACGGGTCTTACGGCGTCTCGATACCGCCCACGTTTTCGTCTGCCCGATTGCCGCTGCTGGATCGCGGAGTGATCTATGCGATCGCGCACGTGAGGGGCGGCGGTGAACTGGGTGAACCGTGGCGTAATGCAGGCCGCATGATGAACAAGATCACCACGTTTACCGATTTCATCGCGTCGGCGGAATACCTGGAGAAGGAACACTATACGGCGAGCGACCGCATGGCGATTCAGGGAGGCAGCGCGGGTGGCATGCTCATGGGGGCGGTATCGAACATGCGCCCGGAGCTCTTCAAAGCGGTGATCGCGCAGGTGCCGTTTGTGGACGTGCTCAATTCCATGCTGGATGCCGAAATGCCGCTCACCACAGCCGAATATATCGAATGGGGCAACCCGAACGAGAAGCCCGCGTACGACTACATGGCGCGTTATTCGCCGTACGATAACGTGAAAGCGCAGCAGTACCCGGCGATGCTGGTGAAAGTTTCCTATAACGACAGCCAGGTGGGCTACTGGGAAGGCACGAAGTTCACGGCAAAGCTGAGAGCCACGAAGACGGATCAGAATCCACTGCTGCTCAAGGTCAATTTCGGCGCGGGCCACGGAGGCGCGTCAGGACGGTATGACGCGCTGCACGAAAGTGCCTTCAACTGGTCGTTCGTGCTGTGGCAATTTGGGCTGACGCAGTAGCGTCGTTCATCGAGACCCGAAATACGCGAGCGTGGCGGCTGCAATGCGTTCACTCGCGTGCCCGTCGCCGTACGGATTGTGCGTTCTCGACATGGAATCGCGCAAAGCGGCATTGTCGAGGAGGCGCGAAACTTCGCTGACGATCAAATTCTCGTCCGTGCCCACCAGTTTCACGGTGCCCGCTTCCACGGCTTCGGGGCGCTCCGTCTTTTCCCGCATCACGACGACCGGTTTGCCAAGCGAAGGGCCTTCCTCTTGGATGCCCCCGGAATCGGTGAGCAGGATGGTGGCGCGACGCATGAGGTCGGCAAACGGCACGTAGTCGAGCGGTTCGATGAGGTGAATGTTCGGCACGCCGGCGAGATGCCGCTGGACGGGGTCCTGCACGTTGGGATTGCGATGCACAGGGTAGACGACGTTGACATCGGGCCGGCCAGCGATGGTGCGCAGAGCACGGCAGATATTCTCAAAGCCGCCGCCAAAGCTCTCGCGGCGATGTGCGGTGACTACGATGGTCTTTTTGGTGCGATCGATGAAGTCCCAGTCCCGCGATGGTAGTTCCCCGGCTTCGAGGCGACCCACCACGTTGAGCACCGCGTCAATGCCGGAGTTGCCGGTGACATGGATGGTTTCCGCCGGAACGCCTTCATTGAGAAGATTGCGGCGCGCGCCTTCGGTGGACGCGAAATGAATTGCGGCCAGGCGGCCGGTCAGTACGCGGTTCATTTCCTCGGGAAACGGCTGTGCCATGTCGCCCGTGCGGAGTCCGGCCTCGATGTGGCCGATGGGGATGCGTGCATAAAAGGCCGCCAGTGCGCCGTAGAGGGTGCTGGTGGTGTCGCCCTGGACATAGACGATGTCGGGTTTAGCGTCGGCACAGACCGGTTCCAGCGCGGCCAGGATGCGCGCGGCAGAGGCGGGCAGAGTCTGGCCCGGAACCATAATGTTGAGATCGTAATCGGGCGTGATGCTGAAGACGGCCAGCGCCTGATCCAGCATCTGCCGGTGCTGCGCGGTGACTGCCACGCGCACACGAAAATGTTCGGGCCGGGATTGGAGAAAACGGATGACCGGTGCCATTTTGATGGCTTCCGGACGAGTGCCAAAAACGAAAAGGGCAGTTACCATGGGGTCACCTCAGGGCTGGATGTGATGGATTTGCAGTTTAGATGTTGCAGCGCACCGGAAAGCGCGCCACAGGTTGGTCCGCCGATGTGTCGATCAGCGGTGACGGAAGGTAATGCGACCCTTGGTGAGATCGTAAGGGGAGAGTTCGAGGGTGACTTTATCGCCCGCCAGAACGCGAATGCGGTTGCGGCGGAGTCGGCCTGCAAGGTGCGCCAGGACAAGCCGTTCGTGCTCGAGTTGCACACTGAATTTACCGCTGGGGAATTTCTCGACGACTGTACCTTGTACTTCTATGCTGTCTTCTTTACTCATTCAGTTCGTATCGGATCTGCCTAAATTGTACTGTATCGTAGCGAGGCCGGACCGCTCAGTCTGGTTAACCAGGATCCGGCCCCGCTCGGGGAACTAGCCCGCGATGGGTTGCACGTTCGACGCCTGCAGGCCCTTGGGTCCACGGGTCACTTCGAATTCTACGCGCGCGCCTTCATCGAGCGAACGGTAGCCGCTCGCTTCGATCGCGGAAAAGTGAACGAAAACGTCCTCTCCCGACTCGCGCTGGATGAAGCCAAAACCCTTGGCTGCATTAAACCACTTCACTGTACCTTTTTCTTTCATTACAAAACCTCTTTAAAAAATCACAGCCAGGTTCAGATCTTAGCCGCCGCCCCGTCGTCAAAAAAAACGCGGCTGCCGCAGTTCTTACCGCGCAGCCCCGTGTATCAATGCGATTAAGGACGAGCACCAAAGAAACGACCAGCTATGAAAACCAGTATACCCCAGAGGCATGGACGGAACTGGAGCCCGGTGCCGAGGGAAGTTCTGCGGAGTGGTGAGCGAAGTCGGATTCCCAACCGTCAGGCCTGCTTCAGGCCCAGTCTGCGGAGACCGGTCATCACCGGTTAGCCTTTAATACAGACCGCTGTGACGAATCTGCCGTCCCCGGACGGCAGTTCGGCTATGATGCGCAGCCCGCCCTGTTCCGTCAGCAGCCAGCGGAAAGCTTCCTTGGTGAACAGGTACCGGAAATTGAGCAAAATCCGCTCCCCACGCGCCAGTGGGATCTCACGCCCACCTGCCCGAAGCGTCAGATCGCGCGCCGCCTGAAAACGGCGGGTCACGATGTGGAGACCGTCCAGACGATCGTCCGGTTTGGTCATGAATTCGAGCGCCCCGTCGTCGGGAACCACCCCGGCATCGGCCAGCGGAGCAAAAACGAATCGCTTTTGTTCTTCGCTCGGCTCGATGGCACCGGCATGGATGTTGGCGTCAAGAATCAGGATGTCGCCCTTATGGACGCATTCGGCGATGTGTTTGATCTGATCGAGGGGGTCGAAGCCGCCGAGAGTGTTGCCCACCATCAGGAAGAGGCGTGGCGCTTCGCTCACATCGGCGGCGAGCAGCAGGTGCATCGGGCTGGAAATATCGGCCTTGATACCGTGCGCGTCGCAATCGTCGTCTTCGGCACCGGCACAGGCCATTTCGAGCAGAGCCTGGCTGGCATCCACAGGGAAGTACTTCGCTTCCCGTCCGGCTGCTTTCAGGGCTTTCAGAACTTCACGATCCTTGAGTCCTTCACCTGCACCGAAGCTGATGACTGGCACGATGCCGGGAAACGCCTGAGTCAGGCTGGGAGCCTTTGCCGCCAGACCTTCCCAGGTCTCGCGCAGGGCCTCTTCAGAGCGGCTGGAGAGAGCCTTCCAGGACTGGATGGAGAGCGGAGTCCAGTAAAAGAACTTCTCCGGGAGGTCGCGGGCTTCGAGCGACTCAGCGAGTTCTTCCGCGATTTCCGTTTCCGTCAGCAGGACTTCAATATTCATTTCTCACCCAGGCTCTAGTATGCAATGTTTCACCATCCGCGGAAAGCCGCAGTGGGTCCGGAATCGTTGCGCGCAGCAAAAGAAACAGCGCAGCCGATGAAGCCGCGCTGTCCGAGAATTCATTAATGAGCTACATGGCGCCTATACGACGCCCCTCTGTTCCAGCTTCGTTTGGTTTAAGGTTTAAGCCTTAACCACGTCGCCCAAAGCAACCTTGACGCGCTTGTGGATGCGGCTCTTGTAGCGTGCGGCCGTACCGCTTTTGATGTAGCCCTTGCGCGCGGCGCGGTCGATCAGCGAGAACGTGCCGTTCATGATGGTCTTCAGGTCGCCCGGTTCTTTGGCCGCGAGAGCGCGACGCATGGTCCGGATCTGGTGGCGGAGTCTGGTCCGCGCGAAACGATTAAATGCAGTGCGCCGCTCGGCCTGACGGACTCTCTTCAGCGCTTGAACACGATTTGCCATCTACTTCTTGTATCCTCTTGATTGAATTCGATCTTTCAGAATAACACAGGGGGTGCCGGACTTGCATCTCTCAACATATACAGGGGGCAGCCGAACCGGAAGACCGTTGTATCCTCAAGGAGCGGCAGTGGCTACCCACCAACATCCGGTCGTTTACCTGCGGCCTTCCGGGCGTTTCACCCGACTCAACCTCCGGGACCTCCATGAGTATCGCGATCTGCTTTATTTCCTGGTCTGGCGCGACGTAAAAGTCCGCTATAAACAGACCGTCCTGGGCGCGGCCTGGGCCATTCTGCAGCCGTTGCTGACCATGGTAGCCTTCAGTATCTTCTTTGGACGCCTGGCGAAGGTCCCCTCGGACGGCATCCCCTATCCGGTTTTCGCTTACGCCGCCCTGCTTCCGTGGACGCTTTTCGCTTACTCGATGACGGAGGCCGGTAACAGTCTGGTGGGAAGCCAGAATCTGATTACGAAGGTCTATTTCCCTCGCCTGGTGATCCCCATTGCGGCTGTGCTGGGTGGCCTTGTGGATTTCGGCGTATCTTTTTGTGTTTTGATCGTGCTGATGTTTTATTACGGCATCACTCCGACGCTCGCCATCCTGACGATTCCTCTGTTTATTGTGCTGGCGGTAGCAACGGCGCTTTCCGTGGGTCTTTGGCTTTGCGCCCTGAACGTGCGGTATCGCGATGTCCGCTATACCATTCCGTTCCTGACCCAATTCTGGCTTTTCCTCACGCCGGTCGCGTATTCGAGCAGCATGGTCTCGCCCCGCTGGCGCGCGGTTTACGGGCTGAACCCAATGGCGGGCGTGGTGGAGGGCTTCCGTTGGGCGCTGCTCGGCAAGAAGGAAACGCCGGGACCCATGCTGGCGGTCTCGGTTGTTGTGGTGGTGACGTTGCTGATCGGCGGCCTGTACTATTTCCGGCGGCTGGAATCCACGTTCGCGGACAACGTATGAGTCAGACGGCGATCCGCCTCGAAGGGCTGGGTAAGGCATACGCTATTACCCACGGCGTGCAGTCGAGGTTGAAGTACGGAAGCCTGCGGGATTCGCTGGCCAACGGCGTCAGGCGCGTGTTCCGCGGGCGGGGGAACGAAGACGACCCGGCTGAACTGTTTTGGGCACTGAAAGATGTTTCGCTCGAAGTCGCGCGCGGCGAGATTCTCGGCGTCATCGGGCGCAACGGGGCGGGTAAGAGCACTTTGCTGAAGATCCTCTCCCGCATTACAGAGCCGACTGAGGGGCTGGGCGAGATACACGGTCGCATCGGGTCGCTGCTCGAAGTGGGAACGGGCTTTCATCCCGAACTGAGCGGGCGGGAAAACATCTTCCTCAATGGCACTATCCTCGGCATGCGGCGCGCCGAAGTGCTGCGGAATTTTGACGCGATCGTCGATTTCGCCGAAATTGAACAGTTTCTCGACGTACCGGTAAAACGCTATTCGAGCGGCATGTACGTGCGGCTGGCTTTTGCGGTGGCCGTGCATCTGGAGCCCGAAATTCTTGTGGTGGATGAAGTCCTGGCGGTGGGCGATGCTGAGTTTCAGCGTAAATGTCTGGAGAAACTTCGGTCCATCGGCGGGCAGGGCCGTACCATTCTCCTGGTGAGCCACAATATGGCCGCGATTCGCGCCATTTGCACGCGAGGTATCGTGCTCAGCAAGGGCAGGATTGTGGCGGAAGGGCCCGTGAACGCGGTTGCTGATCAGTATCTGGCAGGGGCGCTGGCAGGGGCGCTGGCAGGGGCGCTGGCAGGCATTGGCAGCGATCACTCGGTGGAGACCGGGCGTTTTGTGGTGGACGATATCTCCATTCGCTCACTGGAAGGCTCTGTCATTAAGACCTTCGACCCGGTGGAGATTCTGGTCACGATGACCGCGAAGACGGACGTGTCGGATCCAGGGCTCGCCGTTGCTGTCCTTGGCGCGGACCACCATCGCCTGGCTGGGCTGGATATCAAGGATTTTCGAACGCTGCAGCCGATGCGCGAAGGGGAACGGGCGACCATGGGTTTCCGCATCGAGCAGTTTCCCTTCCTTCCTGGTGCCTACTACCTGGAGATTCGCGTGGGCGAGATGGCGGAGTGGTCACTGGAACTGGCAGGCGACCCACTGCGCTTTGACGTTGTGGAGACACCGGTGTACGGCGGTCGCCGACTGACCCAAAGCATGCATGGCACCGTCGCGCTGCGTGCCCGCGCGATTGTCAGTCCGGAGCAGTAACCGAACTGCAATATGCCGCAGAAGGCTGAGCGACAATGAAATCTGGCCTTGCGCGAGCCCCTGTGAAACCGCTCCCGCCGATGCCTTTCCTAAGGAAGAGGATTTATGCGCCGCATCATCGTAACGGGTTGTTCCCTGACAATTCTGGCAGGTACTGTACTGTTCTCCGTCATGGCTGCCGATTCACCGAAGCCGAAAGCAAAAGCCGGTAAGACCGCAGCGGCCGCCGACGCCACGCCCGCGCACTACGGTAACGCCGACGCCATCACCGAAGGCGAAGTGAAGATTTACGATTACTTCCTCGCCTCTGATCAAATGGAAGGCCGGAACCTGGCGACGCGCGGCTACGATGCCGCGGCGCTCTATGTGGCGAGCCACCTGGCGGAATGGGGCCTTAAGCCCGGCGGCAGCACCACCGGCACCGATGGCCCACTGCAGCCGTATTTTATTCCGATGGAACTGGTCAGCAAACAGATCGTGCCGGAAGAAAGCAAGGCCGTGATCACCATGCCGCCGGCCGGTGGTGGGGGACGCGGGGCTGGTCGCGGAGCGGCGGGTGCTTCCGGAGCTTCGGGTGGACAGGCCGCCGCACCGGCAGCGCCGCAGACATTCGAATACGGCCGTGACTGGACAACGACGGCTGGCGGTCGCGGTGGTGCGCCGCTTGAACCGACTCAGATCAACGGAAAACCGGCGGTGGAAATTTCCGGCAGCCTCGCTTTCGCGGGCAACGGGTACACAGTCGTCAAGGGGAACGTCAACCCCTACGAGGGGCTGGACGTGAAAGGCAGGATTGTCGTGATCGCCGGCGTGCCGCCGGAAATCGCGGCTCAGCAGGCGGCAGGGGGGCGCGGTGGTCGAGGTGGTGCGGCGGGCGCTTCCGGTGGCACAGGTGCTCCCGCTCCGCCTGTCGATGCCGCAGCTGCACCTGCGGGTGGCGGAGGCGGCCGGGGTGCCGCGTTGCCCAGTCCTTTCGGCGAGAACTGCACTGATTACATGACGCCCGAAGAAGCCGCGGCGAAGAATGGTGCGGTGGCCGTCATCGTGATTCCCAGTTTCGCGCAGCTGAATACTCTGGTCACCGGCGCGGGCCGCGGACCCGCCGTCGCACTCAACGGCCCCACGTTTACCGTGCCCAGACTGGCACCCGCGGCGGCCTGTCCTTCCGTCCCCACCATCACCGCGGGCACTGCGCTGGCCACCTCGATCTTTCAGGGTGAGAAACGAGACGCCGCAGCGATCTTTTACGCGGGCGGCATGAACACAAAGCAGGATTCCTTCGAACTGAACGCCGGGAAGAAACTCAACTTCCATATCGGCGTCCACACCGAACCGGGGCATGGCGAAAACGTGATGGCGATTCTGGAAGGCGGCGATCCCGTTCTGAAGAACGAGTACGTCGTGATCAGCGCGCATCTGGATCACCTGGGTTTCAGCGCACCGCTGCCGGATGGCCACAACATCTATAACGGTGCGGATGACGACGGCTCGGGCTCCAGCGGTCTGCTGGCCGTAGCGCATGCGTTCGCGGATGGCGCGGCGAAGGGTCAAAGGCCACGGCGCAGCATCGTATTTCTGTGGAACGCCGGGGAAGAAAAGGGCCTTTGGGGTTCGCAGTACTTCAACGAATTCCCGTCTATCGATCTCACGAAGGTGGTGGCGGATCTCAACATGGATATGATTGGCCGCTCGAAAACGCCGGGTTATTCGGATCCCGATCCCACCCACCTGCTGGTCAATCCGGGAGAGATTTTTGTGGCGGGCCCGAACGTGAGCAGCGACGATCTGGAGAAGACGCTGGAGACGGTCAATAACAGCTGCCAGAAGCTGAGTCTGAATCATTTTTACGACGCCACGGCACCGGATGCCACCCACGATAATCTGGGCCCGCAACCCCGCGGGCAGCGTATCTTCTACCGCAGTGATCACTACAATTTTGCCAAGATGGGCATTCCGATCGCGTTCTTTTTCGATGGGCTGCATGTGGATTATCACCGCGCGACGGATACGCCGGACAAGATCGATTACAAGCTGATCCAGACGGTTTCGAAGACGGTGGCGGCGGTGGCGTGGGTGCTGGGGACGCAGGATGGTCGCCCGGAGATTAATACGAAACTGCCGGATCAGTTGATTAAGGATATGAAGACGGTAAAGGATCAGGGCTGGGGCAAGGTGGGGCCGGTGCTGGCTCCACTGCCGCATGAACCGTTTTAGATTTTGTGAAATAATTTACCGGTGAAGAGCGTGCCGGGATTTCTGTTGGTGATCGCCGCGTTGGCCGGATGGCAGGTAGTTCCTGCGATTGCGCAACCGCGTTTCGAAGTTGCATCGGTCAGGCCAGCGCCTGCGGAAGTGCCCATGGGTATGCAAAAAGCGGTATGCAAAAGGGCGGCCCGGGCACTGACCAGCCGACCAGAATTACATATACGCGGGTGATGTTGCTCCAAATCATCATGAGCGCCTACGGCGTCATGTATGACTTTGAATACTCGGCACCTTTCTGGATGAGCAATTCGCGTTTTGATGTGGCCGCCACTATGCCGTCCGGCACTACGAAGGCTGAGTTTCAACTCATGCTTCAGACCTGCTGCGTGAACGCTTCGCTATGAAAGCACACGTCGACCGCAAGGAGATTCCCGGTTGGCGGCTGAATGTTACAAAAAGCGGTCCGAAGCTGCACGAGGGTGTCGTAGACCCCAATGCCGGGCCGGTCGACCTGGAACTGGACAAGGAAGGAAGAATGCAGGTGCCGCCGGGCAGGAAGAAGATTCTCGGCTTCGCGCTCCGCGACCGACGAATGCGGATCTCCGCACGACTGCAGACGTCGCATGATATTGCGGAGAACTTTCGAGTCTTCCTCCACGGCCCCGTCGTAGGCGAAACGGGCCTCACGGGCAGTTACGACTTTAATCTCGATTTCGCGTCTGAATACATGCAGGCACCGGCCGGCCAGATTCTCGTCGATTCGAACGGCGACCCCGCGCCTGATCTTGTGGCAGCTGTTTCGCAACAACTGGGCCTGAAACTGACGCCCGCGAAGTTGCCGTTTGACGTTGTGGTAGTGGATCGTGCGTCACGAACTCCGACTGAAAACTGACGGTCACCGGTCTAAATCCCAGATCTGATCAGGCCGAGTTCATGCTAGAATCAATGCTGTGGAGGCCAGCGGTTTCGCACACCGCCAGCCTCCATCGGTCAAACTACAGATCGATTTCGATCTTGAGTTTGGTCCGTCGTTTCCTGATCAGTAAGAGCATCAAGAAGACAAACAGCATAAGAAAGTCCATAAAAGCACCTCCTTTCTACCCCGTAGATTTGCAGACCCCGCCCTCTCTGGCGGGGTTTTGCATTGGAGTCCGGAATCTCCTGCAAACTGCGCCTCTGCAAAACCCGAAGTAGAACCTGTATCGCAGTGCCTCAGCCGTCAATTTGTAAATATCCCCGCGCGAAACAAGAGTAGTATTACCCTGCCTCCGTCCGCCCCAAATCCACCCAAACGCACGCCTTCGCAATCTGTCATACTAATAGAGCTCCAATATTCTTCCTGCCGCCAGCGGGATGAAGCTTTTTACTCCGACCGCATCCAGACGCCTCAATGAGGTGATCGGATTAGTGTTTCTTGCCACAGGACTTTTGCTCCTGCTGAGTTTTGTGTCGTTCCACCCGGGCGATCCCTCGTGGAACCACGTGGGCGGTAGCTTGTCCACACGCAATCTCATCGGCCGCTTCGGCGCGCACCTCAGCGATCTCAGCCTCCAGGCCTTCGGCCTCGGCTCGTTCGTGATCCCGTTTCTGGTCTTTGCACTGGCCTGGAAATGGATCCGCTCGGAAGAGACCGACGCGCCCGGCATCAAACTATTTGGCAGCTTCATGCTGGTCGCCTCGGCCTGCGGTGTTGCCGCGCTCTTCCCGCAGTGGAGACTGTTCGAAAATACCATCCTCCCCGGCGGCACGGCGGGCTACCTGCTGGCAGATTCGCTCGAACATTCCCTCAACCTGGCCGGCACTGCCGTGGTGCTCGCCACATCCCTCATCGTTTCTCTCTACCTGGTTTCCACCTTCACCCTCGGGAGCCTTGAGGGCTGGTTTGCGCCGCTGATCGCCTTCTTTTCTCGCGTGCAGGACCGCTGGCGCAGGTATCTGGAACGCCGCCGCGAAAACAAACTGGAACGCCAGCAGTTGAAGCGCGAAGCCGCTGAACTGCGCGCCGCGGAGAAAGAAGCTGCCCGCGAGGCAAAGCGTCGCGAGAAGCAGCCTGAATTCTCCGAAGCTCCGGAAGTCGCCGAAACCGCAGCCTTCGAAGCTGCAGCCGAAGCCACCGACTTCTCGCCGCCCATCGTGCAGACTGCCGACCCCGCCCTTTCCACGCGCGGCAAGAAACGCGTCCCTGCACCAGTCACCGAGACTCTGCCATGGGACGACCCTGTCCCCGCTGCTCCTGTGGCCGAAGCCCCGGTCGCCATCGAAGAAATCCCCATCTGCGTGCTGGAAGAAACGCCTCCGCCGGAGAAGGCCAACGTCTTCGAGTTCCCCTTCAGCACACCGGCCAAGTCCACCGGCCCGAAGCTGCCGACCATCTACAGGCTGCCTTCCACCGACCTGCTGAACGAAATCCCGCAACGCTCCGCGTTTGACGAGCAGGAACTGAAAAACGTTGCCATCGCCATCAAGGCCAAGTTCGAAGAGTTCAACGTGATGGGTTCCGTGGTCCAGATCAATCCCGGCCCGGTGGTCACAACGTTCGAATTCAAGCCCGAAGCCGGCATGAAGTACAGCAAGATCACAAACCTTCGCGAGGATCTCTGTCTCGGTCTCCAGGCCGAATCCATCTTGATTGAGCGCATCCCCGGCAAAATGACCGTCGGCATCGAAGTGCCGAATTCGAAGCGCGAAGTCATCAGCCTGCGCGCCGTGATTGAGAGCGAGGAGTTCGAAGCCTCCGCCTCGCGCCTCACCATCTCGATGGGCAAGGACATCAGCGGCCGCATCAAAGTCGCCTCGCTCGAAACCATGCCGCACGCGCTGATTGCCGGCTCCACCGGGTCGGGCAAATCAGTGATGATCAATTCGCTCATCATGTCGATTCTGTATAAGTCGACGCCGGACGAAGTGCGCATGATCATGGTGGATCCCAAACGCGTGGAACTTGGCATTTACGAAGGCATTCCGCATCTGCTCACGCCGGTGATCACAGATCCCCGCAAAGCCACGAACGCGCTCAAGAACGCGGTGCTGGAGATGGAACGCCGTCTCCGCCTGCTGGCCGAAGTGGGCGCGCGCAATATTGACCAGTACAACAAGAAGATCCGGCAACTACAGAACCAGCCGCGGTCGCTCTTCGAAGACGATGGCGAGCAGGAGAAGGAAGAACTGCGGCCACTGCCTTACATCCTGATTCTGATCGACGAATTGGCCGACCTTATGATGCTGGAAGGCCGTAACGTGGAAGAGTCCGTCACACGCCTGGCGCAGATGGCGCGTGCGGTTGGTATGCACCTGGTGCTCGCCACGCAGAGGCCGAGCGTGGACGTCATCACCGGTCTGATCAAGGCCAACTTCCCCGCCCGCATCAGCTTCCGCGTGGCAACCCGAGTGGATAGCCGAACCGTGCTGGATGTCATGGGCGCGGAGCATCTGCTCGGCAAGGGCGACATGTTGTTCCTGCCGCCCGGTTCTTCGCGACTGACCCGCGTACACGGCGCGTTTGTCACGGAAAACGAGATCAACGGCGTGGTGGAATTCTGGAAGGCCCAGGCGCGCCCGGAATACGATCAGAGCTACCTCATCGCTCCGCCCACGGACGAGGGTCCGATGGAAGGCGACGAAGAGCCATCGGGCGATCAGGACGCGATGTACGAAGAGGCGGTGCGGGTGGTCATGGAGATGGGCAAAGCGTCCACCTCGACTTTGCAGCGGCGTCTGCGGCTCGGTTACGGACGCGCGGCCAGAATTCTCGATATGATGTATCGCGACGGTATCATCGGACCGCCGGATGGCAGCAAGCCGCGTGAAGTGCTGAAGAGCCCGGACTGGCTGCGCGAAGTGGATCACGTGTAGGGTGCCTTTACCCTGAAAATGTGGAAACATGGAAGTCATGGAAACTGAGGCTGGCGCGCCGGTGATGGAAACCCCGGAGCAGGGTCTAATCCGCGCCCGGGCGCTTGTGCTCAAGTACAATCCAGTCGGGACCAATCTGTCCGACGAACTGATTGCGGACCGACGAGCGGAGGCGCTTCTTGAAGAGCGTGCCCACCCTGCCGTTCGCGGGAAAACGCCGTTGGAGCTCTCCAGATGAGTGGAAAACCCCTAACTGCTATGGATGCCGGCCTTCCGCCTTCCGGCGCCTGGAAACGCGAAGACGTTTGCCGCATGCTGAGCATTTCCGCGCGTCAACTGGCAGCGTGGGAAAAGCAGGGTCTCCTCGCGCGCGGCGACGGTTTCGGCTTCCCGGATCTGGTCGCGCTCAAGACGCTGAAGCGCCTGCGCGAACTGAAGATCCCGGTCAAAAAGATCAAGGACGCGGTCACGTCTCTAAAGCTGCGGCTCGAAGATATCGACCAGCCGCTGGCGCAACTGCGCGTCACCACCGAAGGCCGCCGCATCGCTGTTCACGTTTCCGGCTCGCGCATGGAAGCCGAGAGCGGCCAGTTGCTTTTCGATTTCGGCGAGCGGGAAATCGAGACGCTGCGGGCGTTTCCCATGAAACCGCCTCCGCCTCCGGCCGTGGCAACTCCCCCCGCCATTGACGAGGAGACCGCGGAATTCTGGTTCCAGCGGGGCCTTGCGCTCGAAGAGACCGGTGCGCCGGTGGAAGCGGCTATCGAAGCTTACAGCAAATCGCTCGAGGCGAATCCGGTCGCTCCAGGTGCTCTGGTCAACCTCGGAACCATACTCTTCCGCCAGCAGAAGTATCGGAAGGCGAAGGAACTCTACGCGCGGGCTGTGGAGGCCGACCCGACATATCCACTCGCGCATTTCAACCTGGGAAATCTGGCCGATGAGCAAGGCGATTTCGACGCCGCACGGAAGCACTATCTGGAAGCGGTGCGGCTCAACCCGCAGTATGCCGACGCTTACTTCAATCTCGCCCTGTTGTGTGAGCGTACCAATGAAGTGCTCCAGGCCATTCGCTATTGGAGCGCGTATCTGAAGCTCGATGCCACCAGTTCCTGGGCCCGCGCGGCAAAGAAGCAGCTGGATAAGCTGAAGCAGTCTGTGCGGTCGAAGTAAACTCTACTTCTTCAGTTCGGCCTTCACCAGCGGGGCAACCTTCTCCGCCGTAAATACTTCGTTGTACTTCTTTCCGTTGATAAAGAACGTAGGCGTGCCGCCCACCCCGGCTTCCTCGCCTTCCTTCTCTTCCGCGTGAACGCGCGCAGCGTACTTGTGAACGTTCATCTCCAGCGTGAACTGTTTCATGTCCAGTCCCAGCTTTGTCGCATAGCCCATGATAATCGTGCGCGAAACGCGAGAGCCCGCGTAAATCATATCGTGCATTTCCCAGAACTTGCCCTGCGCCTGCGCCGCCAGCGCTGCTTCGGCCGCGAACTGCGCCTGGCTGTGATCTTCCAGTGGGAACTGCTTGAACACCAGTCTGACGTCCCTGGGAAACTGGCGCATCAGCGCCTTGGTCTGTGCCACGGCCTCGCTGCAATAGGGGCACTGAAAGTCGGAAAACTCCGTCACCGTCACCCGCGCACTAAGCGGGCCGCGCACCGGAGCGCTGCCGATCGAAAGTCTCACCGGAGGATCCAGCACTGGCGCGGGCTCCGCAGCCACCCTTTTCAGGTCGGTCCGAATGTCCGCCTCCGTCCTGCCTTCCACAACTTCCTTCACCACAGCCAGCGCCAGTTTCTTGCTGTATTGGCAGGTGTGATCCTTTTCGCGACATTCGGCGATCTTCAGGTCGCAGCCGCAGGAACACGGCTCGGTCCGGGCGATCTTCAGCGCCATCGCTCTCTTCGCGCCAGTCAGGCCCTGCATGTCGATGCTACCGATCTCGGTGGACGTCTGCCAGTCACCCTGCGCGAGACAGAGAATGGTTAAGGAGAAGAGAAGGGCCAGCTTGCGGAAACTCACAGTCTCTATTGTGCCGCATTTTGCCGTGCGGAATGTGCGGGGAGGCCGGGCGAGAACGATATCGTGCTGAAACGACAAGCGCTTACGGCGTAAGTAAACTGCCGCGAGCGGCAATCCCGCCGATAAGAAATCGCGTTACAATGGTGCTGGCTTCACTATGGACATTGAGACAATCCAGTTTGAGGCTATCTATGAAGGCGGCGTTCTCCGCCCCCTGCAGCCGATTGAAATGCCCGAGTCTCAATAGTTGATGGTCACCGTCACGACTGCCGGCGATGCCCGCAGCACGCGCGATTGGGAAGCCGTAGCAATGGCACGCGAAGCAATCGAGGAAGTACCGAATGTTCCGACGATCCATGAGGTCCGGGCAGCCCTGTCCGTGATTCCCGGTTCTCTTTCCAGTGCCGTCACTGCGGACCGCGGGGATTACTGATTGGCAGGGTATTTTTTCGGTGAACTAAACCGCTGCGCGGTAAACGGCTGCGGGTGAAGAGCGCGGTTGGAGGGTGTCTTTAAGAGAAGAAAGCGTAAGCAGGTGATGGTGTGGGGTTCCGTCTGGAACACTGGATCAGGTTATATCCCAATAGCCAA
>CAIQWJ010000037.1 GCA_903875575.1 uncultured Acidobacteriia bacterium
AGAGCGTTCGTCCGTATTTCAGGATACTTTGTATTGCAAAGTCGCTTAAAACTCGGAATCCGGCGCCGTTCACCAAGCCAGCCTGAAGGTCCGGCTACGGTCGGTTTTTGCAAATTTGGGACTTCTGCCACGGGCTGCTAGCCTTAAAGGCGATGCCCCAGGCCGGCGTCAAGGATGCCCCTGCTTCGATCCGGATGAACGGTACTTGCGGGGGCCCATGACCCGACAAGGTGGTTGCCGTGGGACGCAAACGATAAACTTCCCGCTCACAGGAATCACCATGGAGGTTCCTCTTCAACTTGGAGCGGCACTGGAAGCGTGGCGGTCGCCCCTCACCGGGAGGGATGCAATTATGAAGCTTCACTCAGACGCTCCAAGCCTAGCGCAGGAAACCGTCGCGCGGTTGATGGCAGATCTTGTGTCTTGGGGCTGTGTAATTCCGTGGGCTCGCATTGCAAGCCACTCGTGTGAGAAAAAGCAGGGCTCCATCCGGTGGCTGGCCATTCCGACCTCGGGTCGGGTCTTCTCTCTTCAGCGAGCCATGGCCAGCTATGCCGCGAACCTCCACAAATTTGGCCATACCTCAGCTGTGGTTGTCGCTGATGACGCAGCAGACTCGAACGTTGTAATCGAGGCGCTAGAGACTCTTTCTGCCGCGCCCGGGACGCCGCCATTGTGGTACATGGGCGTAGACGATAAGAACACTTTTGCGCGCTTACTTGCCCAGAAAGGAGACATCCCACCTGACGCTATTCGCTTTGGAATTTTCGGCTCAGGTTGCTCATCCCGCACGGTCGGAGCAAATAGAAACGCGCTACTTCTTCACACTTGTGGCGAGAATCTCTTGACAGTTGATGACGATACCATATGCCGTCCAAACACTACCGAAAACACAACGGATAAGTTGACGGCTAGTGGACACATGAACCCGGAAGAGGCATGGTGTTTTGAATCGGCGGCTGCATGTATGACGTTCGGTGCTTCGGCCTCAATTGACGTTCTGGGTGCTCACGAGACCTGCCTGGGGAGTCGGGTGTCGCAGATTGTTAGCTGCGCCGACGCAAAGCGCACTTTGGGCGAACTGCGGTATATGTGTCCGCACATGCTTGAAAGCTTGTGCGTAGGTACGGGCAATGTGAGGGTAACATTTAACGGCGCTCGCGGCGACTGCGGATTCCACTCTGACCTCGGAATGATTGCCCATCCTGGAGCGACAGGCGAAAGGCTCCGAAGACTCGAGGTGAATTACCATGGCGTTTTGGAATCACGCCAGATTGTACGCCAGGCACCGCAGACGACGCTTTGCCATCCCGATTCAGCAGCAGTTGCAATGTTCATGGGGTTAGACAATTCATCACTGCTGCCACCATTCCTGCCAGGCGGCAGAAATGCGGAAAGTGTCTTCATCCGAGTGATGGCGCTTTGCTCGGACCACGATTTCGCGGCGCACTTGCCTTTCACGCTAGACCATGATCCCCCGGAAGGAAGACGGTACGCCAAGGGACGGGACACAATTGTCAGACTGACAGACCTGGTCGGTCGGTGCGCGTCAACTTGGCGGCCCGGGACTCGGTCGTCGTGCAGAAAAGAGAGAATGGTCGCACTTGGACGCTACCTGCGCCAGTTGGGCAGCATGCCGTCCTCGGATTTCGCGATGTTCTCACGGGAACTAATCACGGCTCGTAATAACTCTATGATCGAATGGCTTAGTTCGACTCGTGCTAAGGCCAACGGTTCCTGCCCGCCTTGGGAGCGAGACATCTCGGAAAGAATTGAGGCGCTCGCCGCGTCAACCGCAACGCGGGACTTCCACATACCTGTCGATCTGCCAGTCGACAGTCCAGGCCCTGATATTGCCCCTGCACAGTCCATCGTGAGGAAGTACGGTGAGCTTCTTGAGTGGTGGCCCGCAATTACCGAGAGAACGTCCGAACTCAAGAGCAACGGAGTAGATGCCGGGCACTTGGTCGATGGCCGTAAGACTGAATCAGCCCTCGGAAGTTCCCGCAAATACAAGTAGCCCAGAGATACCCCAACGAGGCCCAATAGAAGCCCGACCGAAAAACTGGCCGCTCTGCCTGCTCCTGCCTACGGTAATATATACGGAAGGCCCTAAATGAGAATCACCGCCCTGTTGGTCTCCGTCCTGTCTATTCTGACGCTCGTCTCCTGCGCGGCGATCGTCAATCCTTCGGGCCGCATGCAGAACGCCCTCAGCGCTATCACCGCCGAATCCCTGCTGAGCGAAATCAAGACGCTGTCTTCCGATGACTTCGAAGGCCGCAAACCAGGCACACCGGGCGAAGCCAAGACCGTAGCCTACATGGAAAGCCAGTTCCGGAAGCTCGGCCTCAAGCCCGGCAACCCGAACAACACTTATCTCCAGAGCGTTCCCCTGGCGGGCATCACCTCCACGGCCACCAGCGATTTCCGGGTGAACGGCAAGGCCGTGCCCGCTGAAATCCGCAAAGATTACGTCGCCTCGTCCAATCACTTCTCCCCGGAAGTCAGCGTGAAAGATTCCGAAATCGTCTTCGTCGGCTACGGAGTCGTCGCCCCCGAATACAACTGGGACGATTACAAAGATGTCGACGTCAAAGGCAAGACCATCGTCATGCTGGTCAACGACCCGCAGATTCCCGACCCCAAAGACGCCTCCAAACTCGACGAAGCCATGTTCAAGGGCCGCGCCATGACCTACTACGGCCGCTGGACCTACAAATACGAAATCGGTGCCACCAAAGGCGCGGCGGCCGTGATGATCATCCACGAAACCGCGCTCGCCGGCTACCCCTTCACTGTGCTCTCCGACGGCTCCGCCGGAGAGCACTTCACCATCCAGCGCCCCGATAACAACGCCTCCCGCGTGCCCGTTCAGGGCTGGTTCACTTACGACAAAGCCGCCGAACTCTTCAAAGCCGCCGGCCTCGATCTCGCCGCTCTCAAGCAAGACGCGCTGAAGAAAGACTTCAAGCCGGTCACGCTCCCCGGTGCCAAAGCCAGCTTTCACATCTCCAACACTCTGCGCAAAATCGAATCTCACAACGTGATCGCCAAGCTGGAAGGGTCCGATCCCGATAAGGCCAACGAATACCTGGTCTACACGGCCCACTGGGACCACCTGGGCCGCGACACCAGCCTGACCGGCGATCAGATTTATAACGGGGCCGCCGATAATGCCTCCGGTTCGGCTGGCCTCATCGAAATCGCCCGCGCTTATACGAAATTATTTCCTCGCCCCAAACGCTCCATTCTGTTCCTCAGCGTCACGGCGGAAGAACAGGGCTTGCTCGGTGCCGAATACTATGCGGAAAATCCCCTCTATCCGCTCAATCACACCCTCGCCAATATCAATATGGACGGCCTGAATCAGTGGGGGCGCACGAACGATATGGTCGTCATCGGACTCGGCAATTCCGGCCTCGACGACATCGTCACCGATATTCTCAAAACTCATGGCCGCAGCGTGACCGGCGACGCCGAGCCGGAAAAAGGCTTCTTCTACCGGTCGGATCATTTTGAATTCGCCAAGCAGGGCGTGCCCGCTCTCGATACCGAATCCGGCATCGATTTCATCGGCAAACCCGCTGGCTACGGCAAGCAAAAACGTGACGAGTACACCGCTCACGATTACCACAAGCCGTCCGACGAAGTGAAGCCCGATTGGGACCTCTCCGGTGCCGTGGAAGATCTCAAAGTACTCTTCGAAACAGGCAATCAGGTCGCCGATGGCCTTTACTACCCGCTGTGGAAGCCGGATACCGAGTTCAAGGCCGCACGCGATGCGATGATGAAGAAGTAACCGCAAACAGCGTCGGGCACAGCCCGCAAGGCAATGAAATCCGCTGTTTCGTAAGCGGGAAGGACCAGTCATGGCGATCCACAGCCACATTCTTCACAACGGGGAAATTCGCGAAGCAGGGCTGCCGCTTCTTACGGCGGGACAGACAGGTCTGCTCTCCGGCTGGGGCGTCTTCACCACGCTCCGCGTCAAAGACGGCGCTCTCTTCGCCTGGGAACGGCACTGGGCCCGCATGCAGCGAGATGCCCACCTGCTGAATGTGCCCATGCCAGCCAACCCCAACGAACTCGAGCCTCTTCTCATGCGTCTCGCACAAGCCAACGGCAGTGCCAATTGCACGCTGCGACTGGTCGTCGTGCGGAACACTGGCGGGATGTGGACAGGCACCATGCCCAATCCCTGCCCCTTCGACGTCATCGCCCTCACGGCCGATTCGAAGGACTGGGGCGAAAGCGTCCGCCTCAACGTGCAGCCCAACGCCCGCTACGCCGCCGGAGAATTTGCCGGTGCCAAGATTCTCTCCTGGGCCGCCAATCTGGTGTGGGCGGAACGCGCCCAGTGCGCCGGTTTCGATGAAGTCATCCTGCTTAACGAGCATGGCCGCGTGGCCGAATGCACCTCGGCAAATATTTTCGCCATCTCCGGGAATGACGTCTTCACGCCGCCTGTCAGCGACGGTTGCCTGCCCGGCATCACCCGTGAAGTCTTACTCCAGGAACTGCGTCTTCCGGGTATCCGCATCCAGGAACGCGGCTTGACCGTGGCCGACCTCGAAGCCGCGGATGAAGTCTGCATCACCTCCACCACCCGCGATCTGCTTCCCGTACGCGAAATCGCGGGCAAACCGCTCGGCAAGCGGGCCGAAGTACGCGAGCGCGTCACCCTTGCTTTCCGCGAGTTTATGCGCGACGATATTACGCGTCGCCTGGTGCGACAATCCGGGGTGCTCGCCTAACTATGCCGCTCGACTGTCCGAAATGTGGTAGTCGTAACCTTCGGCCGGCAACGCCTGCGGATAAATCAGAAGAGATCCGTTCCTATTTTTTTATCGCGCCGCTGCGCTGCAAGGATTGCAAAACCCGTTTCGTCTCTCGCACCATCTTCCCGGAAGATCTCCGCTGGGCGCGCTGCCCGGAGTGTGATCGCTTTGATCTCAACGGCTGGACAGGAAAAACCTACACTCCCACCGGCTGGACCTGGCTGAAGGCCTATTTCGGCGCCTATAAGTGGCGTTGCGAATACTGCCGCCTCAACTTCGCCAGCTTCCGTAAGCGCAAAGAGGCCTTCACGTTCAGTCGCTGGAAGAAGAAGAATCCGGACGCCGTCGCGGAGGCGGGCGCGGAAGTGCCCGGGCCACGACCGGCACCCAAGGTAGCGATCCTCCGTCGCCCGGACGGCGAGGTGGAGATCCCCGACCATGTGCCACCACCAGTCCGAAAGCTCCAGCAATAACGCGCACCCAACGAAGCGATGCCCGTTCGCGCTGTCATCAAACCCCACCGCAGCAAAAAAATGTCCAGGATTTACGGTACGATTCAGCGACCCGTCTGCATGCGGACGTTCGCTTTGCAACGCGATGCCCCGGATAATCCCCTCACCGCTCGCCACCGCCGCCTTTCAGCAAACGCTGGGTCATAACAGTGAGCTCGTCCTCATCGGGCGTTCTCATCGAACCTGGCATCCCGTCGGAACCGGAATCTCGGTACGGCCTTTCACTCGCTCGCAACGACGCCTTTCAGCCACCATTACGAGGTCAAAGTTCCTGACCTGCACCTTCGTTTCCACCCTGAAAACCTTCGCGAATCCGTTCGATTCCCGGCTCCATCGCTCCGTTCGGTTTCGAGGCCGAACCGGGGCGACATCCACGCCCGGAACCCGTTTCCCGCGCCAGTCTCCAGCGCTCCTGATCTCTCCCCGGCCCCCACTCCCCTTCAGGTCCTCTTTCGAAAACCCTCCGGATCAAAGCGTTCAGCCGGTCCAATCTCAGGAAGTTCGTCTCGCTGAACGTCCGATTGCCCTTCGCTCCCCGTGGCTTCCTCTTTCGATTCCACCCCGGATCAGTGCTCCAGACCCGCTTCGTCCCGCTCGACTATCGTTCCGTAAATCCTGGAACTGAATCGATCATAATCCTGAACGCTTGCGCGGTCAAACGAAAAAAGCGCGTTTCGAAACGCTTTCAACAGCTTTTTCGAGGCCGCGCTTTCAACGGTTTAGCGAAATCCGCCGGTGGATTACGTGTGCATAAATCAGCACCCGGCCAGAATGTTTTTGGTGGTCCCTCAGCCAGAGACCGCCGAAGCGCGACGAACCGCCTTTGGAGAGCCGCGACCGCAAGGGAGCGATGGCACAATCCCGCTCCCTTGCTCGCCCACACCAGGCGACAGCCAAATGTCTGGAGCGCAAAGCTGAAAGCTGATGGCTGACAGCTGGTCACCGCCCGCGCGGTGCCTGCATCTGCGCCGGCTTCGGCCCCGGACCCTGCTGCGCCGGTGCCGGCATGGGCGACGCCCCGCCATTCCCCTGACCCACCGTCCCCAACGCCGGTTCCACTCGAATCAACCCCAGCGCCTTCCGCACTTCCGTCTCAATCGTCTGCCTAATATCCGGATTATCCTTCAGAAACTGCTTCGCATTCTCGCGTCCCTGGCCCACCCGGTCGCCCTTATAGCTCAGCCATGACCCGCTCTTCTCAATGACGTTATTCGCCACGCCCAGATCGATCAGATCCCCCTCTTTCGAGATCCCCTCGCCATAGATAATGTCGAACTCGGCCTCGCGGAAGGGCGATGCCAGCTTGTTCTTCACAATCTTGACCTTCGTCCGGTTGCCCACAATGGCGTCTCCGTCCTTGATCGCCGCAATGCGCCGAATATCCACACGTACTGACGAGTAAAACTTCAGCGCGCGGCCGCCAGTCGTGGTTTCCGGGCTCCCGAACATGACACCGATCTTGTCGCGAATCTGGTTGATGAAAATCAAACAGGTCTTCGACTTCGACACCATACCCGTCAGCTTTCGCAGCGCCTGCGACATCAAACGAGCCTGCAGCCCCATGTGCGAATCGCCCATCTCGCCTTCGAGTTCGGCCTTAGGCACCAATGCCGCCACGGAATCCACCACCAGCACGTCAATCGAGCCCGACGCCACCAGCGCGGCCGTAATTTCGAGCGCCTGTTCGCCATAATCCGGCTGCGAAACCAGCAGGTTGTCCACGTCCACGCCCAGTTTGCGCGCATAGATCGGATCGAGCGCGTGCTCCACGTCGATAAACGCCGCCATGCCCCCGCGCTTCTGCGCCTCGGCGATCACCTGCAACGAGATGGTGGTCTTACCGGAAGATTCCGGTCCAAATATCTCGCAAACGCGGCCACGCGGGAATCCCCCCGTGCCCAGCGCCGCGTCGATCGAAATCGCGCCTGAAGATATGGTGGCAATGGGAACAATCGCCTCCTTCGATCCAAGGCGGACAATCGACCCCTTGCCAAACTGCTTCTCAATCTGCCCGAGGGTAGTTTCTAGTGCGCGTGCTCTTTCTTTTTCGTCCATGTGGGTAGAGTCAATTATAACCGATATACGCCGTTCTTTCGCCTTTTATTTGCTATGGTTGTTTGGCAGCCCTGTTTTTTATGACCCTTCAGGTATCCGCGGAAGACCGCGGCAAGCGCCTCGACAGCCTCATTCATGAGCGGATGCCCGAATTCAGCCGCTCGCGCCTGCAATCCTGGGTCAAGGCTGGCCGCGTCCTGGTCGATGGCGCACCCGCCAAGTCCTCCCATGTCCTGCGCGGGACGGAAACCATCGTGGTGGAACCCGGTGCGCTGCCCCCCATCCGGGCCACCGCCGAGGACATCCCGCTCACCGTCTTATATGAGGATGAGAGCGCCATTGTCATCGACAAACCGGCGGGCATGGTCGTCCACGCCGGAGCCGGAGTTCACGACGGGACTCTGGTGAACGCGCTGCTGCACCGCTTCACGGCGCTGTCATCGATAGGCGGCGAACTCCGGCCAGGCATCGTTCACCGTCTGGACCGCTTCACAAGCGGAGTCCTGCTGGTGGCGAAAAACGACGCCGCGCATCGCGACCTCTCCGAGCAATTCGCCACCCGTCAGGTCAAAAAAACCTACCTCACCTTGGTAGAAGGACGCCTCGAAGGCACCGGCCGTATCGACAAACCGATCACAAGAGATCCCCGCAACCGGGCGAGGATGACAGCCCGCCTGTCGTTCGGCAGGCCATCAAATACAAGTTGGGAAGTGCTGGAGCAGTTTGCAGACTTCACATTCCTGAAGATCGATCTCGGCACGGGCCGCACGCACCAGATCCGAGCCCATATGTCATCGATTAACCACCCGGTAGCGGGCGACAAGCTCTACGGAGCGGAACCGTCCCCGTGGGACCGCTACTTCCTGCACGCCCACCGCCTGGCCTTTAGAAGTCCGGCATCACGAGAAAAGATAGCAGTAGAATCCCCGCTCCCCCCAGACCTGTCCGACTGGAAAGCCTCCCTCCAGAGAACAAAGTGAGTCCCCGTCCCCTCCTCTATTCAGCCTTACTTCGAAGCCGGACTCCCAATCTCCAGCGGAATCCCGGCATCAAACGCCGCCAACCGTCGTTGCACCTGCTGGAGCGCGAGATTGGCGCTACTTAGGTCTTCATGCAGGCGGGCGACTGCCGTAGCGTCCTTAGTAGTGCCGGAATTGAGTAGGCTCTGAATAAGCTCTATTTGTATTTTCAGGTTCGCCTCCTGTTCTTTCAGATGGAAAACCGTAGACTCAGCCCCATCGTCCGGAACCGAGACGATGTCGCCATCCAGAAGACTGATATTCTGCTCCATCCTCTCGCCCTTGAGGACATCCTCATAGTTAAACAGGAATCTTTTGGTGCCCCGGATCACCACAACCTTTTGACGGTTTGCGAAATCCCTGAATCCGCCAGCCGCAACCAGAGCGTCGAGAACCGTGGTCTCCTGAAGAAGCGGATACGGCCCCGGCTTGTTCACACCTCCCACCAGCGTGAACTTTTTGCTGTTATTGCGTAACAGCTGCACGTTGATGATAGGGTCAGCGATGAACTTTCCCAGCTTGCCGATGATCAAATTCTGAAGCTCGGGAATCGTGAGACCACTAGCTGTGATTTCCCCAATCAGCGCCATAGACAGCTTTCCATCCGGCCCAATCACGTAGGAACCAGTAAGATTCTTGTCATCCCACACCGAAATGCCAACCACATCATTCGCTCCCAGCACGTACGGCACGGTGCCACGCGCCGGAGGAGCAACCTGCGGAGTCGGCACCGGCTGGGCCTGAGCCTGCGCCACCACCACGGGAACCGGCACCGCTGCCTTCGGACCCACCACCGGCTCCACCTGCGCCAAAACCACAGGTTCCCCTTTAACCGCAGGCGCAGCCACAACCACCGACGGCACCGCCACTCTCTCCACCACCGGCACAAACGCCAGCACCTTCGGCACCCGCACCAATCCCCCCGCCACCAAAACCAACCCCACCGCAATCACCCCAAACCGACCCCGCAGCATCCCCGCTCGCCCACCTCGCGCCCCATTCACCAGCAGCCCGACCCGCCGCGACAGATGCGACCGGCTATCCGCCACATTCGCCGTCGCCAGCGAATTCCGCGCCTCCCCGCAAAGCCCCACCGCGCGAATCAGACAATCCGCATACCGCCGCGCCTGCCCCTCTGACCCCGCCACCATATCGTCACAAGCAATCTCCCGCTCCAGATCGATCTGCCGCGTCACCCACCGCACCACCGGATGCAGCGCAAACACCGCCTCAATCAAACGCTGCAGCAACAGCGCGTAGTCGTCATACCGTTCCAGATGCGCCGCCTCATGCCGCACAATCTGCCGCAAATCCTCCGCCCCAAGCTGCTCAAACAAGCGCGACGGAATCAAAACAGTCGGACCAGAAGGCCCCGACGCCGCCGGTATCGCGATCTCATCCGAAAGCGCCACCCGAACCCGACGCCGACCCGACACACTGCGCCATTCCGCCGGAGCATCGACCGCCCGCCGCGTCCGTCGATACAGCGAGACATAACTCCGGGCCAAACGGACGAGCAGGAAGCCACTGACCAAGGCCCAACCCGCAAGCAAATACCGCAACCACGGACTCTCCGAAACTTCGACCGGCAGAACAGGCCTCGAGACGCGATGCAAAGGTACCGGAGCCATCACCGGTTCCACCGTCTGCACCGGCAACTCCACCATCTGCGGCAGCGCGACGGCCGTCACCGGCGCACGCGGCACATCGCGATGCCACGAGGCATACGACAGCGGCAGCAACAAAGTAACCGCCAGCACGACCCACCAGATCCCATACCGCGTCGCTGCGTTGATGACCTGCCGTGGAGCCACACGCAGAAGCAGCCAGACCGCGAGGGCAACCGGCAAGCTCAAAATCACACTGTTAACAAGTGCAGACCAGAATGTCGTCATCATGGCTCCTCTTATCTTCATGAACAGCGGCGGGGTCGAGCGCAACTCGACAATCCACGCTACCGCTACTTCCCCACCGCTTCTTTCTCCACAATCCCGGCATCGAAAGCCGCCAGACGTCTTTGCGCCTGCACCAAATCCAGCTTGGCTTTATTCAGTTCAACGACGCCGGTAGTGCCGCCATCAAATTGTTTCTGCACCGCCTGAACCTGCTGCTCCAGCAGCGTCACCTCCACCTGCATCAGGCGTCGATAACTCTCCCGAGATTGTGCCTGCGCAACACCCGAAGACTCATCGCCTGGGACCGAGATGATATCGCCATCCAGAAGGCTCACATTCTGCTCCATCTGCTTACCCTTGAGGACCTCCTCGTAGTTAAACGGGAGCCTTTGGGCACCCCGGATCACGACAACCTGCTTGGGATTTGCAAGATCCCTGAAGCCACCTGCCGCCGCTAACGCATCGAGAACAGTCGTCTCCTGAAGAAGCGGATACGGCCCCGGCCTGTTCACACCTCCGACCAACGTGAACTTCTTGCTGTTGTTACGCAACAGTTGCACATTGATAATCGGGTCGGCAAAGAAACTGCCAAGCTTATGGGTGATTAAATCCTGAAGTTGTCGAACCGTAAGGCCACCGGCAGCAAACTCCCCAATCAACGCCATAGACATCTTTCCATCGGGGCCAATCGAGTACGAACCCGTGAGATTCTTGTCATCCCACACCGAGACACCAATCACGTCATTCGCGCCAAGAACATATTGCCCAGGACCCGGCGCGGGCGAATTAACCTGCGGCAACGGTTCCGCCTTCTGCGGCACCGCCTGAGCCTTCAGACCCACCGCCGCCTTCTCCGCCTGCGCCAAAATCACAGGCTCGTTCTCTGCCAAAACAGCAGGCGCACGCCTAGTCCCAACCACAGCCGGCACGGCAACCCGTGCCACCACCGGCACAAACGCCAGCACCCGCGGCACCCGCACCAATCCCCCCGCCACACAAACCAACCCCACCGCAATCACCCCAAACCGACCCCGCAGCATCCCCGCTCGCCCACCCCGCGACCCATGCAACAGCAACCCGACCCGACGCGAAAGATGCGACCCACTATCCGCCACATTCGCCGTCGCCAACGACTTCCGCGCCTCCCCGCAAAGCCCCACCGCGCGAATCAGACAATCCGCATAAACCCGCGCCTGACCCTCAGACCCCGCGACCATATCGTCACAAGCAATCTCCCGCTCCAGATCGATCTGCCGCGTCACCCACCGCACCACTGGATGCAGCGCAAACACCGCTTCAATCAAGCGTTGCAGCAACAGCGCGTAATCGTCATACCGCTCCAGATGCACCGCCTCATGCCGCACAATTTGCCGCAAATCCTCAGCCCCAAGCTGCTCAAACAACCCCGACGGAATCAAAACAGTCGGACCAGAAGGCCCCGGCGCCGCAGGTATCGCGATCTCATCCGAAAGCGCCACCCGAAACCGACGCCGACCCGACGCAACACGCCATTCCGGCGGAGCATCGACCGCCCGCCGCGTCCGTCGATACAGCGCGACATAACTCCGCGCCAAACGGACGAGCAGGAAGCCACTGACCAAAGCCCAACCCACAGGCAAATACCGCAACCAGGGACTCTCCGAAACTTCGACCGGAAGAACAGGCCGCGAGACGGCATGCGAAGCCGCGGGAACCATCATCGGATTCGGCAACTCGACAACCTGCGGCATCTCGGGGGCCGCAGGCAAAGCAGGCGGTGCCACGCGACGCCACGAAACATACGACAGCGGCAGCAACAAAGTAACCGCCAGCACGACCCACCAGATCCCATACCGCGTCGCCGCATTGATCGCCCGCCGAGGCGTGATACGAAGTAGCACCCATGCAGCAAGAGCAAGCGGCAAACTCAAAATTGTGCTGTTAACAATTGCCGACCAGAATATCGTCATCATCTTCTCCCTGAATGACCCTTTACTGAAGCTTCTGCATCAGCGCCCGGATATCCCCCGCCAGCGATGGATTCGGCACATCCGCCATTGCCGAAAGCGCCGCCATGCATTGCGTAAGCGCGTCGGCCCTCTTGCCCTGTGCACTCAGCGCCATAGCGTAGTGATAGTGGTACACGGGATTATCCGGAGCCGCTTCGACAAGCCCCTTCCACCCTGCAACTGCCTCTCCAGTCATATTCTTCTTCAGATAAATCCACGCAATTGTGTCGCGAACCTCCAGGAAATTCGGAAGTGCGGCCTGCGACTTCTTTGCATAGGACAGTGCACGATCCAGGTCGCCATTCGTCTCCGTGAGAATGTAAGCAAGGTTATTCAGCACCATAGGATTCTTCGGATCAATCACGATGGCACGCTCGTAATATTGGCGTGCCCGGACCTTGTCGCCAATAGCCTCATACAACAGCGCCAGATTCGTAACAGCCGGGCCGCTATTTGGAAGCAGGATCACGGCCTGCTCCATAGCCTGAATGCTTCCGCCGAGATCGCCCTTGTAGCGATAGGCCTCGCCGATTTTCGACCAGATATCTCCCCGGACCCCATCGTCCATGGCTTCCGGCAGAATACCCCGGAGCGTAGCGATGGCATCGTCAAAATGTTTGTCCTCAATCTGCTGGAGACCCAATTCGCGCTGTTGCCCAAAGTGTGTCGTGGCAACAACCGCGACCGGAGGCACAGCAACCGGACGCGCCTGCGCCAGCAAAGACCGCTCCGGCACCACTAGAGGCGTATCAGTGGGTACGGTCGCATGCGCCGGCACCGCAGCCGGTGGCACGGAAAACGCAAACAACTTCGGCGTCCGCGAAAGCAACGCCGCTACACCAATCAACGCCACGACAAACGCAGCGTATCGCCCCCCAAGCAACCGGGCCCGCGCGCCACGGCCCCCATCCAGCAGCAATTCCACCCGTCGCGAAAAATGCGACCGGCTGTCCGCCACATTCGCCGTCGCCAGGGAATTCCGCACGCCACCACAAAGCACCAGGGTTCGCGTCAAACAATCCGCATAAGACCGCGCCGTTTCGCTCGACTCCGCCACAAGGTCGTCGCAAGCAATCTCGCGCTCCAGGTCGATCTGCCGCGTCACCCACCGCACCACCGGATGCAGCGCCAAACATGCCTCAATGACGCGCTGCACCAGCAGAGCACAATCGTCCCACCGCGCCAGATGGGCCGCTTCATGACGCGCAATCTGCTCCAGATCCCCGTCGCTGAGTTCCTCAAACAGCCGCGAAGGAATCAAAATCGCAGGCCGCGTCGGCCCCGACGCGGCCGGAATCGCAATCTCCGCGGACAACGCAAAACGAACCCGCCGCCCGGACGCAGCCATCCACCCGCGAACCCGCTCAGCCCATTCCGGAGGAGCGTCCCCAGCCTGCACCGTGCGCCGATAGAGCACGATGTAACTGAGCAGCAGCCGAACCAGAAGCAACGCGCTCACGCCAGTCCAAACCAGCAGCATCGACTTCATCCACGGCAGCGCCGGAATCTCAATCGGCAGCGAAATCCGCCTCGGCGCAGCCGCAACAGCCGCAGTAGGCGCGACCTCCACCGCAGTGTTCAACTGATCCAGCGCGACGGCCGCAGACACCGGCGAGGCAACCCGCCACGACACATAAGAAAGTGGCAGTAAAAGCGTCGCAGCCAGCACCACCCACCAGATCGCATACCGCGTGGCCGCATTCAACGCGCGGCGAGGGGTCACGAAGAAAACGAACCCAACCGCAGCCGCCAGCGCCCCACTCAAAATCGCGCCATTCACCAGGGCCGACCAGAACGCGGTCATGATTTCTTCTCCCCGGCCTTCCCCGCCTCAATCAGATCCCGTAACCGCTTCAACTCCGCCGCGCCAATCTTGCGATCCTCAAACAAACTCGTCATGAGTAGTTCCGGCGACCCGTCAAACAGCCGATGCAGCAAGTGCGTAATCGCGCTCTGTCGCGCCTCGTCCCGCCCGATCAACGCCTGATAAGTGAACGCCCGGCCTTCTTTGGTATGGCTGACAAATCCCTTGGTCTCCAGAATTCGCAGCGTCGTGATGACGGTCGAATAGGCCAAAGCAGGCCGCTCTTTCAGGTTCTCGAGCACGTCGGAGACGGTGCATTGCCCCTTATCCCAAAGGACATCCATCAGTCTCAGTTCTGCGTCAGTGAAGTGCGGCGATTTCTTTCTGGCCATGCGCTGTTTCGTCCTTTAAGGAATTAACAGTTCGAGTGTAAGGCCAATCGCAAACCCAAGTCAAGAGAAATTTTAATAACTTAGAAGTTTAAATCGCGCCAGCACCCGGTTGGTTCGGCAGGCCAACCCTCCGGGCGTTTTCACAGACAACGAATGGACAAACATCCCCCGCCGGGGCGCCCTCCACTATCGAGTTGACTCTGAGCCCCAACAGCGACTCACTGCCTTGGCGCACAAATCGCCAGCTGTCAGGCGGCTCTCATCAAGATCGTCTGTTCAGCGAATGGCTACGCCCGCTTGCTGACTCGGAGGATAGAATATGATCAATGTCCGAGGTCAGCCGCTTCTTCGGTATCGTGATCAGGATCTTCTTCAACGATTACCAGCCCTCCCATTTTCACGCCATTTACGGCGACAGCGAAGCGCTGATTGAAATCGACACGCTGCGAGTCCTGAAGGGCGACCTGCCCAGTCGCGCGCTCGCGCTGGTGCTCGAATGGGCGTCGTTACACAGGACGGAACTAGCCAGGGACTGGGACCTCGCGCGAAGCGGACAGACTCCCGAACCAATCCAACCGCTGGAGTAATCAAATGGTGTTAGTTCGAATCCAAAAAGCAGAACCGCTGGGCCAGCGTCGGCTGCGTCTGACACTCACTAACCGTCAGGTCGTCCAACGCAATATTGCCGCGCTTTTGCACGGCCCCGCCTTTGATCGGATTCGGTGTGATGACAAATTATTCAACGCGGTGCAGGTAGTTGCCGGGGGCCTGGAGTGGCCGGGAGGCGCGGACTTGTGCCCTGACGCAATCCTTTGGGACGGTCTGCCCGCCGACGGCCCAATACCGGCGGAACTGGAGGCTGGGGCACGGTAGCGCGCCGCACTCGGTCATATCGATGTTTAGACCGATCATCAGCGCTTCGTTTCCGCAGCGGTCCTGTATCGGGCGTATCGAGTTGCTGTGGCACTGACGAGCTCTGTTGTGCTGTCGTGTCTCGTGGCCGTAATCGGTTACCTGCTTCTCGGTTGGTGCGCAGAGAGTCTCTTCAAATTTCGGCGCTGGCCGGCTTCGTTCGCGACCTTGAGAGACCACTCGGGCAAACAACTCCGGCGCTGCCGTCGCCGGCAGCGCCTTCGTCAACTGATTTTCCGCGAGAGACTGACTACGCCACTGCGACGGCGTGCAGCGCAACGGCTTCTTCCGCGTGGTGCACGGGAGCTTCCATCACGAACACAGGGGCCGGCGTGTAGCTGAAGCGGCGTTCGCGCAGGCCGAACTTGTGCATCAGACGGCCAACATGGTCCTGATCGTAACGGATGCCAAAGCGCTTTTCAATCGCCTCGGCGAGCTTGCCGGTGGTCCAGCGGTCGGTGGAGAAGCCATGTGCCTGCGCCCCTTCGCAATACATGATGCGAATGGCGTCGACCTGGTCCGCGGTGAGACGGCTGGGGCGTCCGGTTGCGCGTCGTTTGCGCATGCCGTCCACACCTTTCACCACGATGGATCTGTGCCAACGGGAGGCAGTCGTGCGGCTCACGCCGAATCGGCGCGCCACCTGGGACTGAGTAAGACCGCTCAGCAGCTCACGAGCGGCTGCGAGACGGCGTGTTTCCATATCGTCGCGTGTAAGAGAGTTTTGCGGGGCAAGCATTCTTCTCGATGACGCGCGGACTAAAACCAGAGCAAGTCCAGAATACACTAAAAACAGAGTGCAATCAAATTGTTTGACAATAAAAATCTGTCAGGCGTGGTCGGAGTGACGAAATCGGGCCTCAGCGCCGTCTCCATCCGCGACGTCCGGAAGACCTACGAAGGCGGCGTGGAAGCCCTTCGCGGCGTTTCGCTCGAACTCCCCGCCGGCCGCATCACCGCTCTGGTTGGCCGCTCTGGTTGCGGTAAAACCACGCTGCTCAACATGTGCGGTGCCATGGACTTCCCCACTTCTGGCGTCGTGGAAGTGGCCGGCCTCGTTACCACTGGCCTCGGCGACGCCGCGCTCACCGGCCTCCGCCGCAACAAGATCGGCTTCGTGTTTCAGTTCTTTCAACTCCTTCCCACACTGACGGCTCTCGAAAACATCGAACTCCCCCTGCTGCTCGCCGGAGCCCGCAACGTTCGGGCCACAGCGCGCGAACGACTGGACTGGGTCGGCTTGCCGGAGAAGGCCGATGCCCTGCCCTGGCAGTTGTCCGGCGGGCAAATGCAGCGCATCGCCATCGCTCGTGCGCTCGTTCACAACCCCGCCATCCTGGTGGCCGATGAACCGACAGGCAACCTCGACACGGCCAGCGGCGATCTCGTCCTGAAGCTCATCCGCCGGGCGGCCGACGAATTCGGCGCGGCCGTCGTCATGGCGACGCACAGCGCTGAAGCCGCCGCCATTGCGGATACGCGCGTTCGGATGCGCGACGGTTTGATCGAGAGCGTGGAATGAAGACCCTCGCTCTCGCCCGGCAGTTCGTGCTCCGGCCTCTGCGCCGCGACAAACTGCGCACCGCGTTAACAGTCCTCTCGATCGCGCTCGGTGTCGCGGTCGTCATCGCGGTCGATCTCGCGGGCGACGCCGCGACCGGCTCGTTCCAGTCGTCCATGACCTCGCTGGTGGGCAAGGTCGATTACGAGGTCACCGCCAACGGCGGCGTCGATGAGCGGATCATCGCGAACCTCACCGCGCTCCCGGTCAATGCGAAGTTCGCGGCAGTGATCGAGCAGCACGTCACGCTCGCCAAAGCCGGGTCGGTCACCCTTTTCGGCGTGGAACAACTGGTCGATCCTGCCGTTGCCGTTGTATCGAGCGACGCGGCCGACCGCTTCGGCTGGAAGGTCGATGACTCTATCGAACTTCGTGGCCGAACCTTCCGGATCCAGAAGGTCATCACCGGCCAGAACGTTGGCTGGGTCGCGATCGACATCGCTGCTGCCCAGCAGTTATTCGGCACCTACGGACGGCTTGATCGCATCGAGGTCACCGTCGACCCAGGTGAAGATGCTGCCGCCGTGGAGCGTCTCGTTCGTGCCACCGTCCCCGCCGCCTACGAAGTATCCAGCCCCGGCGCGCGCAGCGAAGAGAACCAGCGCATGTTGCGCGCGTTCCGCTGGAATCTGCGTATCTTGAGTTACATCTCCCTCCTTGTGGGCGCATTCCTCATTTACAACACCATCGCCGTCAGCGTCGTCCGGCGGCGGGCCGAAATCGGCATTCTGCGCGCTATCGGAGTCAGTGCGCGCGGGGTACTCGCCATCTTCCTCGGCGAAGCTGCCATGCTCGGCGTTATCGGCTCCGCTGCCGGCATCGCCCTTGGCCGCCTGCTCGCGAGCGGCCTGGTCGGGATGATCTCCGACACGGTCAACTCCATCTTCATCACCAGCGCGCCCGGCACCGTCGCCGTTTCCTGGCTCAGTGCCGCCGTAGCCATCGCGACCGGCACCTCCGTCGCCGTCTTCTCCGCACTCATCCCTGCGCTCGAAGCGTCGCGGGTGGCACCGGCGGAAGCGATGCGCCGCGAATCCCGAGAACACCAAACCCGACTGCACGTCCGGCGCGATCTCGTCATTGCCGGAGCGGCGGCCATCGCCGCTATCGGACTCAGCCAGTTCGGCCCCATCGATGGGCGGCCCGTGCTCGGCTACCTCGCTACACTTTGCGCGGTCGCCTCGGCGGCGATGATCTCGCCCGCTTTCGTCAGCGCGGTCATCCGATTGCTGCGCGCGCCACTCGCCAGAATCCCCGGTGCCGCCGGCCTCATCGCCGGACGAAGTCTCGCGGCATCGCTCGCGCGCACTTCCATCGTGGTCACCGCACTCGCCACCGCGATCTCCATGATGATCAGCGTCGGCATCATGGTGGCCAGTTTCCGCGAAACCGTGCAGGTCTGGCTCGAAAGCCAGCTCCGCGCCGATCTCTACCTCCGCGCCGCCGGGCAACCGAGCGCCGGAATTTTCCCGCCGATTGCGGACGAAGTGCCCGGCCTCATCGCTTCCACTCCAGGAGTGGGCGACGTGGATACCTTTCACGCCTTCACCTTCCGCTACGAAGGCGAACAGGCCACCTTTGGGGCTGGCGTCAGCGACATTGTCCGCCGCCACAGCACCCTGCGATTTCTCTCGGGCGACGCCGATTCCATCCTGCGTTCCCTGCCCGGTCAGGATCGGGTGATCGTTTCCGAACCGTTCTCCAACAAGCACCACGTCCGCGTCGGCGACGTACTTCGAATCGCACTTGGCAACCAGACCGCCGCCTTCACCGTGGCGGGAATTTACTACGACTACTCCAGCGACCGGGGTTTCGTGATCTCCGACGTTGGCACGCTTCGCAAATACCTGCCAAAACAGCCGGTCACCAACATCGCGGTCTACGTTTCGCCCGGTGCGGATGCCCAAAAGGTGCGGCGCGAGCTCGATTTGCGGCTGGCCAACTACGCGGTTTCGGTGGCTCCCAACGCCACTTTGAAGCGGGCGGCGGTGGAGGTTTTCGACCGTACTTTTGCCGTGACATGGGCGCTGGAAGGCATCGCCATAGTGGTGGCCATGCTGGGCACGGCGAACTCGCTGCTAGCATTAGTATTGGACCGCCGCCGGGAAATCGGACTCATCCGGTATCTGGGGGCGGATGATGGCCAGGTTCGCCGCATGGTCCTGACGGAGGCGGCACTGGTGGGACTGCTGGCCGCGGGGCTGGGGTTGATGCTCGGCGCGGCGTTGTCGGTCGAATTGATCTACGTCATCAACAGGCAGAGTTTTGGGTGGACGATCCAGTTCCATCCGCCGCTCGAACTGTTGGCGGGCGCTCTGCTGCTGGTCTGGATCTTTACGATTGCGGCGGGCATTTATCCGGCCGGGATCGCGCGGAAGCTGCAACCGGTGGAAGCGGTACACGAAGAATAAAACTCGCGGTTTGAAAACGGCGAAAACAAGAAAGATGGAATGAGTCAGAACACCCGTAATATCGCTATCATTGCGCACGTCGATCACGGCAAGACCACGCTCGTGGACGCGATGCTGAAACAGAGTGGAATTTTCCGCGCCAACGAGGCGGTGGAAGAACGCGTCATGGATTCCAACGATCTGGAAAAGGAACGTGGCATCACGATTCTTTCGAAGATCACCGGCGTTCGTTTTAAGGGCACCAAGATCAACATTGTGGACACCCCGGGCCACAGCGACTTCGGCGGCGAAGTGGAACGCGCACTGAAGATGGTGGACGGCGTCATGCTCCTTGTCGACGCGAGCGAAGGCCCGTTGCCGCAGACGCGTTACGTTTTGATGAAGGCTCTTGAAGCAAAGCTGAAGCCGATCGTCGTCATCAACAAGATCGACCGTCCCGATGCCCGCATTGCGGAAGTTCTGAACGAAGTCTACGACCTCTTCATCGATCTGGGCGCCGAAGAAGACCAGTTGGATTTCCCCGTGTTGTACTCCAACGCGAAGGCTGGTATCTCGAAGAAGAACATGGAAGACGTCGCGGAAGATCTGCGGCCCCTGTTCGAAGCCATTCTGGAAAACATTCCTCCGCCCGCCGGCGACCCCGACGCCATACTTCAGGCGCAGGTTGCCAATCTCGATTACAGCGACTACCTGGGACGCCTCGCCATTGCGCGCGTTTTCCAGGGCACGCTGCGGCACGGCGACGAAGTCGCCATCTGCCGTCTCGACGGCACGATCCACAAGACCAAGATCACCAAGATGTACACGTTTGAAGGCCTCAAGCGTGTGGATGAAACCATCGTCCTGCCTGGCGACATTGTCGCGGTGGCCGGCGTGGAAGGCATCACCATCGGTGAAACGATCACCAGCCCCGTCACCCCGATGCCGATGCCGCCGATTCAGATCGACGAGCCGACCATCGGTATGACGTTCACCGTGAACACGTCGCCGTTCGCCGGCCGCGAGGGAACTTTTGTGACGTCGCGCAATATCCGCGACCGTCTGGACAAGGAACTGCTGACCAACGTTTCCATTCGCGTGGAATCGGATTCGCCGGAAACGTTCCGCGTGCTGGGACGCGGCGAACTGCAGCTCGCGATTCTGATCGAAATGATGCGGCGCGAAGGTTTCGAGATGGCCGTTGGCAAGCCCGAAATCCTGACCCGCGAAATCGATGGCAAGCGCATGGAGCCGCTGGAACAGCTGGTGATCGATTGCCCCGAACAGTTTATCGGCGTGGTGATCGAGAAACTGGGCAGCCGCAAGGGCAAGATGGGCAAGATGATCAACAACGGGTCCGGGCGCGTGCGTCTGGAATTCGAGATCCCGTCGCGCGGCCTGATTGGGCTGCGTGGCGAAATTTTGACCGATACGCGCGGCACGGCGATCCTGAATTCGTTGTTCCACGGCTACATCGAGTGGCAGGGCGATATTCCGACGCGGCCGACCGGTTCGCTGGTCTCCGACCGCGATGGTAAGGTTACGGGCAACGCGATCTTCAGTCTGCAGGAACGCGGGGAGATTTTCGTGAGCCCCGGCCTGATGGTTTATGAAGGCCAGATCGTAGGCGAAAACGCCAAGACGGCTGATCTGAACGTGAACATTGTCAAGGAAAAGAAGCTGACGAACATGCGCGCGTCTTCGGCCGACGAAGCGATCCGCCTGATTCCGCCGAGACTGATGAGCCTGGAACAGGCCATCGAGTTCGTGCGCGACGACGAAATGGTGGAAGTCACACCGAAATCGATCCGTCTCCGGAAGAAGATTTTGAAGGCGAATCAGCGATAAAGAACAATTGCATTGCAGTTGTAACAGAAGGGCCAGGGGAACACCCTGGCCCTTTACTTTTTTCGCGGTTACCTGTGTTAGCGTAAGAGTTTGCGGCCGGGTCCAGATGGCCGAATTCCGTGAAGGAGAGGTACACCAGTGTCTTTGAGAATCAACGACGAAGCACCCGATTTTACAGCCGAAACCACGCAGGGAGAGATCCGTTTCCACGATTGGATCGGCGACGGCTGGGCGATTTTGTTTTCGCATCCGAAGGACTTTACGCCGGTCTGCACGACCGAACTCGGCTATATGGCCGGCCTTGAGCCGCAATTTGCCGCGCGTAACTGCAAGATTATCGGCCTGAGCGTTGACCCGGTTACGAACCACGCCGCGTGGGCCGCGGACATTGAAGAGACACAGGGCCATGCGGTCACCTATCCGATGATTGGCGACCCGGAACTGAAGATCGCCAAGCTTTACGGGATGCTGGGGGCGGACGCAGGCACCACTTCGGAAGGCCGCACCGCAGCCACGAATGCAACGGTGCGCACGGTGTTCATGATCGGCCCCGATAAGAAGATCAAGCTGATGCTGATGTATCCGATGAGCACCGGCCGCAACTTCGACGAAGTGCTGCGCGTACTGGATTCGATGCAACTCACGGCGAAGCACAAGGTGGCGACGCCGGTGAACTGGAAATCGGGCGACGACGTGATTATTCTGCCCTCGGTCCAGGAAGAAGAAGCGAAGCAGCGGTATCCGGACGGCTGGAAGGCTCCGAAGCCTTACCTGCGAATCGTGCCACAGCCGAAGTAATTGCGCGGGGCGCAGACGAAAAAAGGGGAGCCAATCGGCTCCCCTTTTTTGCGTTGGATGTAAGAACTGTGTCATTGGGCCTGCGGCGGCGGGCCGCCCCTCCGAAAGGCACCGCCGGGTCCACCCGCGCCTCGGCCGGCTCTCTGGATGGTGAAGCCGGAGGGCACGGTGAAGAGTGCGGCATTCGGTTCGCCGGTCGAGATATTGGTGAGTTCCACGTCACTGGTGCCGTATCTTGGATCGCTCGTCTTGATCTGAACGGGAAGTTTGAGATCCTGCGAAACCCAGGTGGTGCGGGTGGTGGTGATGGGCTGGATGTTGCCGATGGCGCCGGCTGGAATGACTTCGGTGACCTGCGTATTTGTGGCGAGGACGCCGTTGATGGTGGCTGTTCCCTGGCTGGTTGTCGTGATGATTGCGCCATCGGGGCGGGTCACGGTACCAAGGGCCGGGGTAGCGACTGTGCGCGCGGGGCCGAAGGCCGGAGTGCGAGTCGGCACGGCGATCATGGTGGAGGAATCGAGTTCGTAGCGATAGCCTGCAACGGGGTCTGTGATGGTGATGCGATTGTAGGGGGCTTTGCCGGTTGCGGCGGCGGGTGTGATGGTCTCGTTCAGGTAGGTGCGGCCCTGGCTATCCCGGGCGCGGGTGGCGTTGGTGGAGGTGTTGACGGTGTTGCCATCGGCGAGGCGCTGCTGGAGGGTGCGGACTTCTACGGCGGAGAACGGGGCGCCGGTAACGACGGCACCCGACATCATCGACGTGCCTGGGGCCATGCCGCCGCCGGGGCCGCCGAAGCCGCGGGGTCCCTGGGCGAGGAGTAGGGTGCCGGTTAGGAAAAGTGCCGCTGTTGTTCGTTTCATGTTGTTCTCAAGTTTCTGCTGCTACCTTAAACCGCTCCCTTGCGGTCGCGGCTCTCTAACGCGTGTCGTTGGAGAGTCTCACGGCCTGGGCGAAACCGTCTTCTCCTACCAGGACGTCGGCTTCCAGAGTTCCGGTCCAGCCGGGGTCTACGCTGACACCCATTCTTGCCAGTTCGGCCGGCTCCAACTGCGTCCTCACAATTCCAAAAGTCTCGCCAGGGGCGGGCGGCAAGGCGAAGGGGACTTTGATAAAGCCCTTTTCTCCGGCCTCTTCAGCCGGCTCGAAGGCTTCCCTGCTGTATTCGCGCATGGGGTAGGACTGAGCGGCTACGTTCGGCGTTCCGCCCGAGGGCTTCATCCAGACGTCGCGCATGGCCACGACGCTCAGCACCAATACGGCCGCGGATGACATCGCCCACATCCAGCGAACCTGGCGCTCGTGCTTCCGCTGTTTGTCGAATTCGCGCAGCAACACCGCTTTGTCCCACTGGGCATTCGCCGCGAGACGGTCCATACCGGGGGCGTTCGTGCGCAGTTCGCGCAGATGCGCGCTCAGCTCGCGTTCAGCTTCGGCGCGTTCCCGGCAGGAATCGCAGGTGGAGAGATGCTGATCGACTGCGGCGGCCACTGCCGTGCCGAGTCTTGCGCATTCCACCAATTCCGCACTTGCCTGTTCACAGTTCATAAAATTCCTCATCTCGCCGCCATTTCAGCTACGGCCGATTGACGCCGCATTTTCGCAGCCAGCAAACCACGCGCGCGGTGCAACCGGGACCGCACGGTACCGACGGGACACGACATGGCGTGCGCCGCTTCTTCGTAACTCTTCTCTTCGAGATCGCACAAAACGACGGCGTCGCGATACAACTCCGGCAATTCTCTCAGCGCCACCTGGAGGGCGGCGAGGTTTTCGGCATGGATCAGGTTGCCGACGATATCGTGGCGAACGGCCTGATCGACAGGTTCTTCGACGGGGCCCTTGCGGCGGATGACGCGCACCAGATTGCGGGCGACGCCGTACATCCAGCCTTCGAGCGAACCGCGTTTGTCGTCGAAGTTGGTGTTGGCCTTCATCAACTGGACGAAGACTTCGTGGGCAACCTCCTCGGCGGCGGTGGGGCTGCCGGACATGTGCAGGGCATAGCGCCGCAGGGCGGGGCCGCGACGTTCGTAGAGTTCGCCGAACGCGTCGCGATCGCCTTTTTTCATGCGGCGGTATAGTTCTTCGTCGCTCGTGTGCATCAGAGGCGCCAGGCGCTCAAATGTGTATTGAGCGCGGGGGGGTGGAAAGTTCCCTTTCTGATTGTGGCATGTGGATCGGTGGGTATTAGTGGCTTCGCAGGGCTCCAGAATGGGTTCGCCAGGCCTAAAAATGGGTTCGCAGTGGGTTAAAATGGGTTCGCCTTTTTTCGGAGATTGTTTGTTTTCATTGAGATAGGTGGGATCGTCTGGCGAAATTACATATTTCCGCTGGGCGGAAGGCCGGATTTGTCGGGTTTTGGGGGCTGGTGAACGCGATTCCCGGGTCGGCTCGGGTTGTTCGCCGGGTTTTCCCGGGTTATTCTCGGGATGCCCGATTCTGTTAAGTGGTTTGTTTTCGGCATGTTCCGGGGACCTAGTTGTCCCCGCGTTTTTTGGGGGTGTCGGAGGTTGGGGTGTCGGAGGTTGGGGTGTGGCGCGAAAGTGAAGGAATTCGGCTGCCTGCCGGGTGACATGGGCGACTTCGACGGCACGGGAGCACTGGAGCCGTTTGGCAGGGGCGAAACTGCGGCCGGTGCCAAGTTCGGGCGCGGTTCGGGGCCGAGATTCCTGAAGAACGGCGTCGGGGGCTCTGGTGTCACGGCAGGAGGAGCGGGATTTGACGTATTTCCCTCTTTGGGTGCAAGATTCAAGCGATCCCTGGCCGTTGTGGCATTGGAGTGCGTTTTGTGTGTCCATGCGTTCCATACGATAGACATTATGCTGTATGGGTTTTCGCTGAAACATGTATGTTATTGATTTATTTAGGTAAATTTGTTGTCAATCAGAAGGTTGCTTCGGCTGGCGGGGCACGATTCACTGCATGCGGGACACTCTGCGGCCCGACAGGTGATGCAACCGCCGGGTGAACGAAACCGTTGCGCCCCGGGCAGAATTGACCGTCAAAGCCGATTATTTCGTCC
>CAIQWJ010000038.1 GCA_903875575.1 uncultured Acidobacteriia bacterium
AGAGCGTTCGTCCGTATTTCAGGATACTTTGTATTGCAAAGTCGCTTAAAACTCGGAATCCGGCGCCGTTCACCAAGCCAGCCTGAAGGTCCGGCTACGGTCGGTTTTTGCAAATTTGGGACTTCTGCCACGGGCTGCTAGAGATCTTCCCTCCTGGTGTCGATAAGCCTGTAGCGGAACTATGTTCAGGATTCTCGTGGTCGACGACAACCCCAACATCTGGATCTCACCTCCCGTATGCTGCGACGCGCCGGCTACGGTGTGGACAACGCCTGCAATGGCGCCGAAGGCGTGAAAATGGCCGGACAATGGCGTTACGATCTGATCGTGATGGATATGTCGATGCCAGACATGAGCGGTGCCCAGGCGACGCAGTTGATCCGCATGGCGGACAGGGCTGCAGGATTCCGGCGGGTGCCCGTGATCGCTTTTACGGCCAACTACGGTGGCAACGACGGTCTGGCGGATATCCGACAGAAGGCAATCCGGGCGGAAATGGACGATTTTCTAACGAAGCCGATCGAGCGGAAACAATTGCTGGCGGCGGTGAAGCGTTCGCTGGATGACAAGACCGTTGTCCTGGTGGCAAACGACAGCGTTGCGGATCGGGAACGAACCATGCGCTATCTGCGCGCTATGCAGGGATCCGGTACCGGGGTGCACAGCGGCGTTGGTACGCTCGCTGCCGGAACCGGTGCAGAGGCTTACTTTGCCTGCACGCGGCAGCGGGTTTCGCTCGCGATGGTGAATGTCTGCCTGCCGGACATGAGCGGCATCGAACTGATCCACCAGATCCGACCGTCGAAGAACGGCGAGAGTATTGGCATTGTCGCGGTAAGCGATACGGTGGATCCGGAGGCCCGGAAGAGATTGCTGGCATCAGGGTGCGGGGGATTCATAGAAAAACCCTATGGCCAGAAGGAGTTGCGGGAACTCGTCCAGCCGCTGCTGACGCCCGCGGAGCCTGAAGCGGTCGCCGTGGAAAGTTCGTCCGCCGCATAAGGTCCCGACAGACCGGAATAGACCGCCCCATCCCGGCGTTATGGTAAATGTAATCCATAACGGCGGGGCACCATAACCGAACTGGCCAGCTCCGCGTAATATAGGACAGAGGGTCCATATGAAGCGAAGCTTGATCGTTTCCACGATGATTATTCCGGCGTTTGCGCTCAGCCTGATGGGTGCCGCCTTTCCCGATCCACCAGCCTCGCCACTGGCTCCGGCCGGTGCGAAGAAAGCCATTGCCGTCCTTGCCGGCGGGTGTTTCTGGGGCATGCAGGGAGTTTTTGAGCACGTAAAAGGGGTTGCCGACACGGTGGTCGGGTACGCCGGCGGCGAAAAGAAGACCGCCGAGTACGAGACCGTAAGTACCGGCAAGACAGGCCATGCGGAGTCGCTTCAGGTGACTTACGATCCGTCAGTCGTCACCTACGGGCAGTTGCTGAAGATCTATTTCTCGATCGCCCACGATCCCACCACGCTCAATCGCCAGCACTATGACGAAGGTCCGCAGTATCGTTCGGAGATCTTTTACGGCGACGACATGCAGAAGACCATTGCGACGCAGTATATCCAGCAGTTGAATGCTGCAAAAGTATTCAAGGATCCGATCGTGACCAAAGTGGAAGCCCTGAAGGGCTTTTATCCGGCCGAGGCGCATCATCAGCATTACCTCGACCGCAATCCGACCGACGGTTACATTGTCGCGATGGATTTGCCTCTGATCGCGAACCTGAAGAAGACCTATCCGGACTGGTATAAAAAGTGAGGAAAGCCATGAAGACGAATCTGATGCACGCACTTGAGCCGGCGATGCGCCGCGAGCCCGGCCGCCGGGGTTTTCTTCTCTCCCTGTGCGCCGGTCTGGGCGTGGCCGCAGTGATTGAAACGGGCGCGTTCGGCGCTGAAACAAAAACAGTCCGCATCGTTAGTTTCGATGCGACGGGGAAGCGAAAGGAAGTTATGGACGTTCCAAAGGTTGTGAAGACGGATGCCGAATGGCGAAAGCAACTCGATGCCGAGCAGTTCAGTGTGACACGCAAGGCTGACACGGAATACCCGTTCAAAGGCAAATACTGGAACAACCACGAGGACGGCATTTACTCCTGCATCTGCTGTGGCACGCCACTGTTCGATTCGAAGACGAAATTCGAATCCGGCACCGGCTGGCCGAGTTTCTGGCAGCCGCTGGCGAAGGAAAACGTCACAGAGCATGTGGACCGGAGCCTGGGCTCGGTTCGAACGGAAGTGGTTTGTACCCGTTGTGACGGGCACCTGGGGCATGTGTTCGACGATGGTCCGAAGCCGACCGGATTGCGCTATTGCATGAATTCGGCATCGCTGAACTTCGCACCGCGTGCGAAGGCGTAACAGAGTCAGCAGCAGGGAATCGGGCGCGTCGCACTCCTTAAGGGAGTGCGACGCGCTTTCTTTTTGGCGATCCTGTGGTTTAGTTTTATAACTCGATTGTATTTTTCGTAACCATCCTGTAATGTAATGCCATGGCGCATCTCAGCCGATTGGCGTGCAGGATGGTGGATTTGTTCCGCACGCCAGGGCTTTGCCGTCACGCCCCGCTGCTTTGCTGCCTGCTGGCAGTGGCGGGAACCGTGCATGGGCAAACGGCTTGCGCTTCGGTGGAGCTTCGTGTCCGGGATGGCCGGCCCATGGTGGATAACGTGTTCGTCAATGGGCATGGGCCATATCGCTTCATTGTCGACACCGGTACGAATGTCAATCTGATCGATTCGGCTTTAGCCAGGGCAATCGACATGAAGGCCGCATTCCGCGTGGAACTCATCAGCGCGGTGGGTGCTTCCGCGTTGCCGGGCAGCGACACAAATGAAATCTCCCTCGGTTCCGTCCATGCGGACAAGCAGCAGTTTCTGTTTACCGATCTCAGGGAAATGCGGCAAAACTTCCCGGAAGTGAAGGGCGTGCTCGGGCAGTTGTTCCTTGGCCGTTTCGACTACCGCATAGATCTTCGGGGGAAACGACTTCAATTCGGTACGCAGAATCCCACCGGCAAACGGACCACCTTCACGGTGCGCAGCGGTAGAACGTCGGTGACGACGAGCCTGGGCGACCTTGTGCTGGATTCTGGCACAGACAGACTGGTGCTTTTCGGCGTGGAACCCGGACGCGATTCCGGCGACTACTACAAGTCCGTAACGGGTTCGCGGTTCGTCGGCACCGTTTCCAGCAATCTGGCTATTGAGGGCCGGAGTCTCTGGCACGGCGATGCCGTGGCGCTGCCAAACCGCGCGGAGCCAGGCGTTGCCGGGTTGATGCCGGTCAGCCTGTTCCGCGCGGTGTACGTGTCGAACTCCGAGGGCTTTGTGGTCTTCGAGTGAGCTACTGCGCCTGCTTGTAGCCTTCCGGGATTGAGAAGACGGAATCCGGTACCGAAGCACTGGAGAAGCCGCCGGAATCCGAAGTCATTTCCATCAGGGCTCCGCTCGAACCGCCAGCCGCGGCACCCCGGCCCATCCCGCCCATGGCGGCCATCGCCTGTTGTGCTGCCGCCGCGCCAGGGCCACCCTGTTTGGACATCTGCTGCATCTGTGCCATAGCCGCCTGCATCTGCGCCTGCTGCGCGGGCGTCATATTGGGCATGGCCGGCATCTGGGCCGCGCCACCAGAGGGCTTCACGCGGATGATTTGTTCCACCGTTACGCCGTTCAATTCCGCCATCTTCCGCTGCATCTGGGCCATGGCCTTTTGCATGCCCGCGTTTTCGCTGCCGGTTAGCGCGCTCCAGGGGAAATTGGCCATATTCTTCTTGTAGAAATCGCGGAGTTCCGCTGCGCCGGGGACGTCCGACGAGATCCACGTGTCCATTTCCATCTGCATCTTCATGGCAGGGCCGCGTCCCATCTCCATGTCCATATCCATGGTGATGATCATTTCGCTGGCATCGAAACCGTTGACATTCTTCTTCTGGCCAGTCTCTTTGACGTTGACGGTGATATCGACGTTGTTGGGCATAGCAGCCCCAACATCGCTGAACTTCCGGACCGTGTAACTCTTTTGGGCGGCATTGATGGTCGTCACGGTTTGCGCACCGAAGTCGATAATGGTGGTCAGATCGCTGCTGCTGCTCACCATTTTCTGACCCTTCAGGTAGAACTTAGTGGTCCTGTTGGCGGCTGTGCCAGCCATGGCCCCTATGCTGCCCCCGGTGACTTTGGAGGTGGAGGTGTAGCTGAAATCGGCAAAAGCGGCGGTACTCAGGGCCAGTGCCAGGGCGGATACGGTAACAACTTTCATGGCGAAACTCCTTCTTTGCATAGTCTACAGAAAACGATTCGCCCGGGCTGGCAGGCCGTGGCAGAAGTCCAAATCGACCGCTTACCTGCGTGCGCGGCTCCGTAGCGTGAAAACGTTGGAGATCCGCGACCGCAAAGGAGCGACAATTGCCATGGGCTGCTTAGCTGAAATCGAACGAGATGGTCTGGTCGAAGGGCGTGTAGCCCGTCAGATAAAGGCTGGTGCCGGGGAGTTTCGGCTCGGCCCCACGCAACTGCACCAGCAGATGTGGCGAGTCTCCCGGTCCGATCCTGAGTGTCTTTCCTGCCATCCGGTAGGTTGCGTAGCCCTGTTTGAGAACCCAGGAGTTTTCGGCATGAGGCGCGGGCCAGCAGCCTTCGAGCTGTCCGCCCTCGCGCAGGCTGATTTCTACTGCCAGAGGCACGCCAAGCGCGGTGGGGCCGGTATTTCCGGAGGCCTGGATGCGTACATCGAAACCGCCGGCGCGTTCCTTCACCGTGGCCGTTTGCTGCAATTTGCAGATCTGCGTCTTCCCGCGTTTGGCGCGAAGGGTAGACCAGTTCTGCGGATTCACCGGCTGCGGCGGCACCAGCGGCTGATAGTAAGGGGCATCCAGAGCCTGTGTGCCCACGTAGGCACCATTCTGCTTCGTTGTGGCCGTCGGAATGAACTGGCCTTTGCCGAAGAACGAGGTCGCGAACCGCACGGCATTTACGATCAGCGGCCCTTTGCGCGCGCTGAAGAAGCGGCTGCTGTCGGCCAGGATAACGGTGCCATCGAGATCGCCGCGGCGGATGCGGGCCAGTCCCACGAGCGGAAACTGCTTTTCGTAGTTGTCCGGGAGCGCGGCGTCGGGCGGAAGCACGGTATTGAGTTCCGGATACTCCATCAGGGCGGAGAGCCGGGCGTTATCCGGCCCCAGCTGCCTTGCCAGGGTAGAGAACTGGCCATCAGAATCATGCACCGCGAGGTACTGCACCGGGAACCAGTAGCCCGACATGGTGCCGCGCACGAACTGATCCTGGCGCTTGGAAACTTCGGTCACAACCTCGCCATCGGGATGCAGCAGGTACATCATGGCGCGGAGGTTGCGGCGAACCGGATCGAGAAGCTCCGGTCGCTTCAGCTTGGCGGCAAGAACCGTGAACGCGCGGTCGCAGATGGTGTTGTAGGTTACAGTGCTGCGCTCGGTGTATTGATCATCGGCATCGATATCGATCCCTTCCGCGAGCCACTGGTTAATGCGCTTCAGATAGGAAGGATTGGGAAAAACGTCGTTAATCTGGGCGAGGGCGGAGGAAACCACCCAGCGGTGATTCGGCGTGTGGATGCCGCCGACCGCCATGCCGTTGCCGGCCTTCGTGAGAAACGGGCGCAGGATGCCGAGCAGCGTGTCGTTTGAATAGAGCTTCGCCAGAGCTGCCGCCGTGCCCACGTTGTGGACGACGAAGCCGGTATCGGGCGGGGAATTGAAGTTGGTGGAAAGGAGGTCGATGAAGCCTTCCGGGCTCTGGCTGCGTTCCAGGTAACCCGCCGCGAGGCGGATTCGCGTGATCAGCTCGTTCTCGTTGTGATGCGTCGATTGCGGGTGCAGGAAAGCCGCTGTCATCAGTTCGATGACGCCGCTGGGTGTGCCGACGGGGTGCTGCAGATAATCGTCCGGTACGCTGCCGAGCCATGGGCCCGCTTCCGTGATCTGGGATTTCAAATAGAGGTCAACTGCCGTGTCAGTGCGCGCGACCACCGGGGCCGGGATATCGGCGGCGGTGGCCGTGCGTGCCACAGTGGCAGCGGCGGCGGTGGAGAGAGACAGAATTGCCTGGCGACGGGTCATGCCCATACTTCATATCATGACCGGGAGTACCGGGCGCTTTCCGGTGTTCGCCGTGATGATACGATTTTCCCGAGTCGTCCACTTGCTTGATTTTTCGCAGAACGCCGGGCACACCGATGGAGCAGTGAAGCGGCAGACCCTGCCGGAAGCGCTCGAATACGTCTGGCAGGGTTACCCGATCGTACCGACGAAGTGAATTAGATTCCCGCCGCTTGCTTTTGTGATGCCTGAGGCTGTATCTTCGTCTGGTGAACATTTCCCGAAGAACAGTCCTCACGGCGATTTCCGCCGCAGCCGTGGTCAAGGCGCAGCGTCAGCCGCCGCCCAACTGGAAGCCGAGACTCGGCGTCCTTTGCGGCTATACCGACGCGAATCTTGAATTCGTGAAAGCGGAAGGCTTTACGAGCATGCAATTGCGGCTCGATCCGGACAAACTGGATGATGCCGCCATTGCGGCAATCAAGTCGAAAGTAGAGAAGGCCGGGATCTACGTTTCCTCGCTCGCCTGCGATGGCAACCACATCGATCCGGATCCAGCCAAGCGCGAAAAGCAGGCGCAGTACACCCTGAAGATGATCGACCTCGCCGGCAAACTGGGCGTGCCGCATCTGGGCGGGCAATCCGGCACGATTCCCACGCAGCCGTTACAGCAGCAGGTGGATGAGATTGAACGCGTCTACACGGAGCGGTATTTTGCCGCGCTCGAAAAGAACAAGGTCAAGATTCTCTGGGAGCCTTACGCCGGCGGGCCGAATATTGCAACCGGCCCGGTCGGCTGGGAGGCGTTGTTTAAGAAGTTCAACAACAGCCCGAATGTCGGTCTGCAGTTCGATCCGTCGCACCTGGTGTGGCAGATGATGGACGAAGTGCAGGCGGCGCGGGATTTTGCGGACAAGATTTACGACGTGCATCTGAAGGACACCGAAATCCTCTGGCATCTGGTGCGTAAGGGCGGCATTCAGCCAGTGAACAGGCAGAGTTGGTGGAGGTTCCGCGTGCCGGGCTACGGTTCGGTCAACTGGAAGGGTTTCTTCTCCGTGCTCTCCGAAGTGGGCTATAAGGGCGCGATGAATATTGAGAACGAGGATAACTTCTACTATCCGTCCACCACTGCGAACGGGGATTTCACCGAGCAATACAAGCGCGGCTTCAAGGTGGCGCATGAGTTCCTGAAGACGCTGGTACCGCCTGTGGTTGGCTGATCTCAGCCGGGAGATCCAAAAGAACAACGCCCCGCCATAGTGCTTATGGCGGGGCGTTGCGGTGTTCGGGGTTGCTGCTCGGTTACTTGCCGACCGCCAGGATGCTGAACGAGTCCGGAATGGCGGGTCCACGGCCGGGGCCGCGACCGCGTCCACCACCGAAGCCGCTCGCTCCGCCGGGGCCGCCAGGACCACCCGGACCACCCGGGCCTGCCGCAGGCGGTACTGCCGGTGCTGCGGGCGGGGGAACCGGGCCGTATTCCATCGTCATGGTTAGGATCAGATTGTTCTTCGTGTCGATGGTCATGGTCTTGGCACCGGCTTTGGTCTGCACCACCTGTTCAGCCGCAAATGCGCTGGGGCTGATTTCTTTCACCACTGTGACCGTGCCGTCACCTGCGGAACTGAACGCTTCCATGGTGTTGGCGTTGAAGCCAGCGCCATCCGTGCCGGGTTGAATCGGCACGGTGGAGAGGATCTTTCCATCCGCGGCGCTCATGATGACGAACGTCGATGGGTTACGGCATGCGACAAAGAGAACTCCATTCTTCGCATCGAGAGCCAGTCCGGCGGGCGTGCCGCCCTTGCCGGCGAGGTCATAGTGGGCGACCACAGACATAGTCTTCGTATCGATCACGGCAACGTTGTCCTTATCTTCCACGTCCACGTAGATGCGACCCTTGCCGTCGGTTGCTGCCTGTTCGGGCGCACCACCGATGTCGATAGTGCCGGCGACCGTGCCATCCGCCGCGTTAATCACGGTAATGTTGGGAGCGCTGTGGCTGAGGATGTAGATGCGACCACTGAAGGCGTCGCCGAGGATGCCGTCCGGGCCGCCATCCACGTCGATCTTCTTGATGACTGCCAGCGTCTTGGTGTCGAACATGACGACGGGCTTGCTGCTGACAAAACCGTGGCCGGATTTGGTGTCGGTCGCAGCGCCGCGGGCGCTGACATCGGCAATTTCGCCGATGGGTGCCAGGGTATCCAGATTGAAGACGGAGATGCGGGGCTTGCCTGGCTGGGTGCGGGGGATGTACAACTTGCGGCCGTCGTTATCGGCGTAGATGTAATCGAAACCGCCGTCGCCGCCGGTCTTCGCGGTCTTGACCACTTTGTATGGACCCGTGGTGGGCGTCTGGGCCACGGCGAGACAGGCCAGCAGGGCACCGCCTACGGCTGTAACAAGGGAAATTCTTTTCATCAATAACTCTCCTCAGTTGAGCGCAGGCCGGACACGGAAAGCCTTCTCGCTCAGCATGATTATGGAGCGCGATTCTGAAAAAGCGCTGAATGGAAGCGGTTTTCGCGGAGCGATTTTGCCTGGATCGTCGGAAGGAAATGTGGTAAATTGATGTTGTGCAGGCCAGCGACGGCGAATCGCTGGCCTGCATCGGTTCAAACATCAGAATCTGAAGTCGATTTTGATGCTGAGCCGCCGTAGCCTAAAGACAAGCACTACGAGCAACAACAGAAAGAACATAGGCGTTCCTCCTTTCTACTCCAGGTGGAACTGCAGACCCCGTCCTGCTATGGCGGGGTTTTGCATTTTGGAGTCC
>CAIQWJ010000039.1 GCA_903875575.1 uncultured Acidobacteriia bacterium
ACCACAAGGTCATCCGCCGGCAGATAAATCCACCCGGGCGCTTTCGGAGATCGGAACGGCTCGCGGGCGAATTTCAGACCGTTCGCTTTGACGTAGTTGGCGTGTGCCGTGCGGAGTGCTGCCAACGCCTGATTTGCGGTCATCTCTGTTTCCTCTCCATTTTCAAAGCCCTACCCGCCGGAGTCAGCCGATACCGCCAGCGAGCGCGCCGAAATTCCCCGTACGGGCCGCGCTGCTCCTCGATCAGATCCGGCATCGTTGACGCGACGGACAGGCGCCGCTCTGATGTGATCCAGGAGCCGTCGGTTGGGGCGCGGTTTAGGGCTCGGGTTTGGGGTGCGGTCATGGGGCGACGCTCGCGAGAATGGCGCGACCGATCATTTCCGGGATTTGCGGGACGACGGCGTTGCCAAGCGCGGCAAGTCTGTCCAGCCGGGAGGATATCCCATTATAAACTCCCGATATTCGGGGCTTGGCTTCTCCCCACAAGCCTTCGCTATTTCCTCTTGGCATGGTTTTTTTCGTGAAAATCTCTTTGTTGGGACTGCGATGGTCTTTCGTGGCGTTTGGATATCCGACAATCCAGATACGATCTCGAATGTGATTGGCGCCAACGTAGGAAGCTGGAACGCAGTCCCATTCCGCATCGTACCCGATCTCGGCCAAGTCCCCGATAACAACGCCCATCCCCGATCCCAACAACGCTGGGACGTTTTCCACGATAAGGAACTGCGGCTGTAACTCGCCAACAAGGCGGGCGACCTCAGACCACAATCCAGACCGTTTGCCTGATAGGCCAGCACGCTTTCCAACGAAGCTAAGGTCCTGACAGGGGAACCCGCCGCAGATGACATCAACGGGAATTCCATCTGCGGCGAGTCTATCAGCGGTAAGGGTTCGCACGTCGTCATAACAAGGCACCTCCGGCCAATGCTTCGCCAAAACACGGCGGGGGAACGGTTCGATTTCGCAGAACGCGACGGTTTCAAATCCGCCCGTTCGTTCTAGGCCAAGTGAAAATCCACCAATGCCACTGAACAAATCCAATATTTTCAGTTTCTTCACGCCGCACTCCCGCTGCTCCTCGATCAGATCCGGCATCGTTGACGCGACGGACAGGCGCCGCTCTGATGTAACCCAGGAACCGTCGGTTGGGGCGCGGTTTAGGGCTCGGGTTTGGGGTGCGGTCATGGGGTTTCCAGTGCCAACGCGAGCGCGTGTTGTGCGGCGATCCGCTTACCGATCCACCGCATGACCGGGACCGCCATTGAGTTCCCAAGCGCCTTGTATCGAGGTCCATCGGCAGCCGGTTTGCCGCGATATGGGATCAGTGTGTAATTTCGCGGGAAGCCCTGTAAAAACTCACATTCCGTCGCCGTCAGTCTGCGGACGGCAGAACCGGAGTGTGTTGATTTACCTTCGACATAAGGGGGGCGCCGTACTTCTTGAACCGCTGATAATGCTTGTCGCAGTAGCCAAGGCCCTTCATCGGCTTGCCACAGATCACGCACGAACCTTTCGGCTTGTGCTCCCGGTTGTGACAACTCCGACAGATACGCTCCAAGTTGATCGGAGTGTTGTTCAAGTGGCTCCCATCCCTGTGGTGGACATCCCTCGCCGCAGGCTTCCCGCAACGAGTGCATGGCCCCCTCGGCACGAGAGAACGGGCTACCGAGTGTGCAGCAGACCACCCAACATCTGGAGAATGCCGCCGGTCGAAATTCTTTGCCATGCAAGCCCGATCGCAGAATCTTCTCTGGTTGAAGTGAATTAAATACTCCAAGTCCCCATTTGGTAAACGCTTCCTCTCCAATTTCGCTCCGCACTCTTCGCAGAATCGCAATGGCGTTTCTTTCCGATGGGCTGGCATCACTACCTACTCCTTGCCTGACGCCATCATTATTACTGATTTCAAGGTTTAATGCAACACAGGTCTGCTGCTTCATGACAGCTTGCGATGACATCGCCCCGGCGACATGCATCATCCGCACTTCGTCGCGTTGGTTCTGAACGAACGCCACATCATCCTGACCGCCGGCATTCGCATGGCTTCCTGCATGACCCATCGCCCGAAGCGTCGGGGAGAGATCGCCAGCATCCGCGCCGTGATCCTTACAGGAAGAGGCGATGAACGTTTCGCTTTCGAAGTCGCCGTGGCCGGTGCCGCCCTTCGCGCGGACTGCGATCGCAATGTCAATGGGGCCGGAACGGTTGTTGCCACCGTAGGCCATGACGTGCGGGATGGCGTTGATACACATGCCACGGTCATCGCCGATCCCGGCAGATTGGAGCGTCATGGTAACGTCGGGGTCCGTCGTTCCGTGCCGGATATCGACTGCAACCGGAATCAGCGTATCGGTGCAGTCGCTATCCACACCACGGGCGTTGTCCCGGGCGCGGAGGGTGGAGGCGATCAACGCGCCTTCCGTCTCCAAATCCCGGCCTGCCGAGTGCCCATAACCACCCGTCATTGCCGGACAGATCAGTCCTCCGTCGAGATCGAAGTCTGTCCCGAGTCCACCTCCGCCTGTAGGGCGGCTGCTAATTGTCGGGGCAATTCCTTTCCCCGCTTCCCTGCTCGGCGGAGAATCCCGGAACATGCCCTTGCGCTCAAGAAGTATCGCGGCTGGATCAAGCCCTCCTCTAGGACAGAAGACAACGAACACACGGCGGCGTCGTTGGGCCAGTCCGAAATACTGGGCATCGAAGATCCTCCATGCCGCGCGTCCGATGGGTCCATCAACCATACCTGCGTCTGTCCACCGTCCGCCGCATTCTTTCGGCGGAATGAGTGCGGTATCGTGACCCACCAATCCGGCGAGGAAGGCTCCGAATGCGTGCCCGTCGTTGGCGCTAAGCCATCCAGGGACATTTTCGGTAACGGCAACAATAGGTCGAACTGCATGGATTATTTGGACCCATCGTAATGTTAGATTGCCTCGATCGCCGAATATGCCAGCCCGCAATCCTGCCACGCTGAAGTCCTGGCACGGTGGACCACCGACCAAAACATTGGGCCGTAGCACCGATGCGCGTTGCAGAAAGTCCTCTGCGGTCACGTCCCCAAGGTTTGGCACATCGGGGTAATGATGGTTAAGGACAGCGCACGGAAACGCTTCGAGCTCGGCCACGCCAACGCATTTCCAGCCGATCGGAACCCATGCCGCGGATGCAGCTTCGATGCCAGAAAAGCACGATAGGAATGTTATTTCTTCCATTACGTCTCCACCCCCGCCTTTCGGTCGCATTTCCAGCAGCGAGCGCCTGACATAAATTTTGTTTTCCCGCCCTTTGGATTGCCGCATTCACACAACGCCTCGGGATCATGCGAACATGCGGGCTCTGGATGGTAGCCGAAGCAACACGGGCACCAGTCGGCGCACATGCGATAAACGACGGCTTTACGCGCCATTGCGTGTTAGCTTCAGCATTTCAAAGTATTCGGCGTCACCCA
>CAIQWJ010000040.1 GCA_903875575.1 uncultured Acidobacteriia bacterium
CGGCTTTGACGGTCAATTCTGCCCGGGGCGCAACGGTTTCGTTCACCCGGCGGTTGCATCACCTGTCGGGCCGCAGAGTGTCCCGCATGCAGTGAATCGTGCCCCGCCAGCCGAAGCAACCTTCTGAGTCACAAGCATTTTTATTAAATAAATCAATAACTTATATATTCACCGAAAAACTCATCCTGCATAATGTCCATCGGAAAGACTTCAATGCAGCGCTCAGAAAAACAACGCGAAACCAGCCGCCAAAACGGCCTCAATTCCCGTGGTCCCGTCTCCCCCGGAGCCAAACGCAATTCCCACGGCCTCTTCGCCAGCCTCATCCTCATCGACGGCGATTCCCTCATCGCCGAACGCCAGCCCGAATCCCCCACCGAATTCGCCCTCGTCCAGAAACTCGCCGCCTCCCACTGGCGTCTCCAGCGCGCCTGGGCCATTCGAGGCAGCCGGCTTCTCCCGCGAAATGAAACTCCACGCCGACGGGTTCCCCAACGAGTCCCACAACTCCCGCGCCAGCCTCGCCTTCTCCACCCTCGCCAACACTCGTACAGTGACGCAACGCGCCACGTGCAAAAGACGCCGCCAGCTCGACCTCATGAATCGTTACCAGCGTACTTTCGATCGCGAAAGCTACCACGCCCTGGCCGCACCCCAGCGTCTCAAGGCCAAAAAAAACGCGGGGACAACCAGATCCCCGGAATATGCCGAAAACAAACCACTTAGCGAAAATGGATAGCCCGGGAAACAACCCGGGAAACCCGGGAAACAACCCGAGGAGACCCGGGAATCAGGTTCGACAGACCCCGAATCGGCAACGGAAAACGCCTTACGACCGCATTCTCAATATCAAATACAGCCCGGCCAGCGAGAACAGCGTATCCGGTGCCCACGCCGCCATCTGCGGCGGCAGGTACCCCACGTTTCCCAATTGCTCGAATAGCTTCTCTGCGCCCAGGTAAGTCATCGCCAGCGCGATACTCACCCCCACCCCCGCCATCGCACCGCGGTTCCCCACAAGGAATCCGAAAGGTACCGAGATGAGCGCGATCGTCAGCGCAAACAGCGGTGCCGTGAACTTGCGGTAGTACTGAACCTTCAGCCGGACGGTGTCGAAGCCGCTCTGGTCAAGGTCCTTGATGTAACTGGCCAGCGCAACATAGTTCATCTGCTGGTCCTGCTTGACTTCCTTCAGGAAGTCGCCCGGCGTCTCGCTGATCTCCGGGAAACTCGTGGCCGTGAAGTTGTTCACCCGGCACTCGATCACGCGGTCGCAGATGTCGATCGCCTGGCCCTGTTCGAATACCCAGGTGCGTGCGGCTGGTTCCCAGCGCGCGCGGCTGGCGCTGATCTGTCGCGTGAGGCGAAACGTCTTTGGGTCGATCTCATAGACCCATGGCTCCGCCATGACGTTCTCGTCTTTGTCGAAGAAGCGGAAGTAGAAAACGCGGTAGTCGTGGATCATCCACTTGCGGTTCGGATTGAGATAGGTCTGGGCAGGCTTGCCCTTGATCTCGTTGTGGATGGAATCCTGTATCTGGTTCGCCTGCGGAATCCAGGAGTAGTCGGCGGCAAACGCGGCCGCGCTCAGCAGTCCGCTCATCAGGATGACGGGCAGGCCGAGCCGTCGCACGCTGATGCCGCAGGCCTTGAAAGCGGTGACTTCGTTGTTCTTGGTCATCACGCCGAATGTCACCAGCACGGCCAGCAACACCCCGAATGGCAGCATTCGGTAGATCAGTTCGGGAGTAAGGAAGAGATGATAACGCAGCGCATGAGCCATCGTGATGTGGTTCTTCACCACATCGCCCAGCAGTTCGAAGAACGTGTAGATCTGCGTCATCGCCACGAATGCGCTGATCCAGAGAATGAAGTAAAACAGAAACCCGGACAGCACGTAATTGTCCATGATCCGGAACAGCACCAGACGCAGGCCATTGCTCGATTCCGCCATTCGCTCTGCCGGAAGTCTCCCGGAAATCGACGCAATCCAGGCGTTGAACGCAAGCCGCAGACCGCCCAGAATATCCCGGTCGCCCGGCATCTCCATGCGGGCGATCATGATGATTCCGGCAATACCGAAAAGCGCGTTCGGTATCCACGACGCCACAACCGGCGTGAGCGTGTGCGACCTGGCCAGTCGCGTGAGCCCGATGAACAGCATGTAATAGCAACAGAAACAGAGGAAGATCGCCCACACGTAGCCGGACGAACGGCCGCCGCGTTTCGAAGACGTACCCAGCGGAATTCCCACCATCGCCAGCATCAGACAAGCGATGGGCAGCGCGAAACGCCGATGCAGTTCGAGCGAGCCTTCAATCCAGTCATCCGAACCGCGTTTGGCATTGCGCGCAAAGCGGATCAGTTCCCGGGTGAACATTTCCTTGATCGGCTTCACTTCTTTTTGCTTGGCGGGAGCCACCTGCAGAGCAGTGTCGCCGGTCGGAGCCAGCGAGTGGATGCCTGCGCCGGATTCATGCGTGCTGCCATCCACCATATGCAACATGATCCGGTTGTTGGCCGGGTCCGCCACCGCGAGGGCCTCACGGGCGAGCGTGATACGCGGGCCGGTCGGCTGCTGCTTCGCGCCTGCAGTCTTTCGTTCGGAAGGCGGCGTCACGTCCGCGATGAACACCCCGTGCCACGAGGCGTTGACCGTCCCCGAACTGACATCGTCCACATAAAGGACCGTGTTGTCGTTCGTGAACTGCTCCTGAAAGATGCGCGGCTCCACATTGGCCGTCACCTGCTGCGTGGCCACCTTGTTCATGAGCCGGTACTCTTCGCGAATCGCCAGCGGATTCAGCCAGATCCCGCACGCGCCGGAAACCAGCGTCGCCAGGAACGCGAAGAAAAGCACAGGGGCCACCACCACCCGCGTCGAAACGCCCGCCGACCGCAGCGCCACCATCTCGTTATCCCCGGACATGCGTCCCAGGCCAACCAGAATGCCGACCAATACGCCGAATGGAATGCTCAGCAGCAGCACGGGCAGCAGATAAAGCGCGATCAGTTCCAGCACCACGGCACCGCGCGCCGAACGCACCAGCAGTTCAAACAGCGGCCCTACGCCTTGGAGAAAAATCACGAACGTCGCAATGATCGTCGCGAGAAACGAGCCGGTCAGAATTTCACGAAAGACGTAGCGCCCCAGAATCCTCATTTTTGCGAAAGCATGGGCGATGGAGCGACAGGCAGCTTGGGCAACTCGTCTTCCATCTTCGTCAGTTCCAGATCGTCAATCAGGATGGATGGTGCCACCACGGAGACTTCCGTCGTGTAGCCGCCCCCGCCTACCTGTGCGAACGTTGCCCCGTTCTCCAGATAATTCAGGGTTGCCTCGTCGTTGCCCGCGGCCAGGATGTCCTTGAGCGAACGGGCGTTCACGCCGCGCAGTTTCACGCCGCGAATCATCTCTTCGTGGCCATCGAGATAAAGCTTGTAGACGTAAAGCGGCATGGAGACCGGACGTCCGCCCGCTGCGCCGCCGCCCATCAGACGACGCATTTCATCGGACGCCGCCGTCGAAGGAAAGTCCATCTTCTTAATGACGATGGAGTAGCTGAGGCCGCGCTGCTGGCAGAGGTCGATCATCTTCTTCTTGAGATCGGCCACGGAACTGGTTTCGTGGGCCTTGATAATGAGGTTGGTCGGAGCGGGCGTACCACCCAGCATCGCGCGGCCATTCGAATCGTTGTAGCCGCGAACCGGAACCCGCGTGCGAAGGAAGTCTTTGAGGACGCCCTTCTCCACCAGGGAAAGCGGAATGCTGGAAACGCCTTCGTCGTCTACGTCGGCGTGGCCGAAGAGAGGCAGTGTCGGGTCATCCGTAACATCGAACATCTCCGGCATAATGCGGACGCCGCGGCGGCCTTCGAGTTCGGTCGGATTACCCGCACCAGCACCGGTGGGCTTGCGGTTAATGTGAAGATTGCGGCCCAGGATCTCGGCCAGTAACTGAGGTGCTGCCACGCCTTCGAACAGGATGGGGCCGGAATAGTTATCGCCCATCGGAGCGGCGGCGATGCTGACGGTGTGCTCGGCGACGGATTTCGCGGCCTTCGTCAGTTCGTCCTCGGACGGCATCTTCGTGATGTCGTTGGTGTAGAACATCGCGTGGTCCCGTACCACCATGCCATCCGGCGCTTGCGCCGACGCCCGGATATTGAAGTGTCCCTCCGTTTGAGGGAGTCGAATGAGAGTCCCTTCGGTATTGACGTAGCGATGTACCGCATCGAGAGCCGAGTAATCGGCTACTGACGCGCGAAGGGACGGATAAGCGTCGAAGACCGCGGAAACGCGCTTCGTACGCTCCGTCCAAAGCTTATCGTCGAACGCGATGGCAGGCCGGTCTTTAATTAGTGTGTTGGGCTTGGTGTGGGAGAAGTCTGGCAACTGCTCGCTGACCGTCACACTGCGCAGGGCGGAGCGTTTCTGTGCGATGGTTTCGAGCGCCGATTTGTAAACGGCGTCGGTATCGAGCCAGAGGTACTGGCGAATCACGCCAGGATCGTCATCGAGCGGGAAACCGCTCAACGAATAGGAGGCCCCGCGGGATCCGCGGCCGTTGAAGTTGGATTGATCGAAGTTGTAGTCGCCCACGCGCAACTGCATGGCGGGGAAACGAAACGGCTCGGACGTTGCTCCGAGCAGGCCGCCCATGACGGCCACGGCGGACCACTCATGGCCGGTGTCGATGGTGAAGCTGACGAAGTAAGGCTTCTCCAGTTGCTGGAGGGAAAGCGTCATGGCCCGGTTCATTTCCGCGGTCATGGCACCGATGATTGGGTCGTTCTTAACGGCGGCAGTCGCGGTTCCGGAGGCGGTAGATGTCGCCTGAGCGCACAACAGCGCGGCGCTCCCGAGCGTCGCAAGGCAGAGTTTGGTGAGGTTCATTTGGTGGCGCCTGCCCCCGTGGTGGAAGCGAGTGGAGAGGGCAACAGCGGCAGTAGATCCTGCCCCTGTTGCTTCTTCTCCACTTCGATTTCGGAGATCAGAATGGCGGGTGAAACAGCCGAGACCGGAACGCTGCCGGATTCGGCTCCGCAGAAGCCGTTGAAGACTTCCAGCTTGTCGGAAGTAGCCAGAATCTTGGCGAAGCTGGCGAGCGGCGTACCGACGATATCGGCGCCGCGGATCAGTTCGTCCGGGCGGCCATCGGCGAAGACTTTGTAGACGATGACGGGGACCACAGAAAAGGCCTGGAGTCCGCCGCGCTGGGTGGTGGTGAAGCCGTTGGTGATGTTGTCGAAGTAGATGCCGTAAGGCTTGTTCTGGCGCTTGATTTCGTCGATGAGCATCTGCTTCAGCTTGGCGTCGGATACGGAATTCGAGCTGCTGACGATCAGGTTGCTTTGACGCGACACGACTTCGCGGCCAGGCTGGCGGCGACCGTGTCCGTTGGAGTGGTCAAAACCGTCGATCGGCGAGCGCGACATCAGGAAGTTTTTGAGAACACCGTGATCCACGGAGACGATGGGCTTGCCGAGTACGCCTTCGTCGTCGTATTCGTAGTAGCCGTTCAGGTCAACTCCTGCGATGTTCTTCATCGTCGGATCGAAGGTGACGGTGAGGAAGTCAGGGAGGATCTTTTCGCCCACCTTCTGTGTGAAAGTCTGGCCTTCGGATTCGTCCTTCTGGCGATGGCCTTCGATGCGGTGGCCGAAGATTTCGTGGAAGAAGACGCCGGCGGCGCGGCCCGAAAGGATCGCGGGGCCGACGAACGGCTCGGCAACCGGGGCCTTCAGCAGGTCTTCCACGTGAGTGGCGACCTTCTTAATGGCTGCGTGAACTTTCTCGGCGTTGGGCAGGCCATCGGTGGTGAACGCTTCGAAGGAATCGAAGTCGGAGACGTCCATGCCGTCTTTCGATTTGGCGCTGGCGGATATGATGATGCGGGCGTAACCGCGGCCCTGTTGAATTTTGGTGCCCTCGGTGCTGGCGAAATAACGGTTGTCCTGCTGGATGGAGACGGAGACGGAGGAAGAAAGGAGGTCGGGGTAGTCGCGGAAGTCGCGGGACCAGTCGCGGGCGGACTGCGCCCATTTCGTGTCGGACCATGTCGGCGCGTTGAGTGCTTCGGTGTGGACGTAGCTTTCTTCTTTGGAGAAATCGGCCGACTGGTCGCGGTCGGCGGCCTTTACCTGCTGGCCGGTCTTGATGCGCACCAGGCGGTCGGCGGCGGCGCGATAGACTCGATCGGTTTCGAGCCACATGCGTTGCTTCAAGGCGCCGGGGACGTCATCGATCGAGACGGGGGCGGCCGAGGTGAACTGCACGGTTTCGTTGCGGGCGCGGCGGTAGTTGTCCATGGACGGGTCGCCCACGCGGACGGTCACGTCGAGATAGCGGTTGTGGCTGTCGGAGGTGGAGGAAAGGACACCGAGCGTGGCTCCGACGACGTGGGTGTTGAGGTCGGTGATCTCATACGCCATGAAGTAGGGCGGGGTATCGGCCTTTTTGAGCGCATCGAAATTGCGCTGCAGTTCCTGGCTCATTGTGTCGAGGACGACGGTATCCCCGGCACCGAACGCGGCCACCGAGATGGCGAAAAGTGCGGTCAGTTTTGCGAGTTTCACAATGAATTGACGATAACACGCCGCAAAGGTGTCGTTGTTGACAGAAGGCAGTTTTAGACAGAGAAGACGTGGTTTATGGGACCATCGGAGTGACACAGTGATGATACCCGCCCGAAAACCAGAGGTAATGAGTCCCGCAGGGCATTGGCCCCAGTTGCGGGCCGCCATTGAAGCCGGGGCAGATGCTGTTTATTTCGGCCTCCAGCATTTTTCGGCCCGCGCCAAGGTCGGTTTCACGCTGGAAGAGTTGCCGGAAGTGATGAAGACCCTCCATTCCCGGGGCGTCCGGGGATACGTGACCTTCAATACGCTGGTCTTCGAACACGAACTGGCGGAGGCCGGGAGGGTGATTGCGGCGGCAGTGAACGCCGGGGTGGATGCCCTGATTGTGCAGGATGTCGGGATCTTGCGGCTGGCGCGAGCGATCGCGCCCGACCTGGAGCTTCATGCCAGCACGCAGATGAGCATTACCGATGCAGCCGGCGTCCGTTTTGCGCAGAGCCTCGGTGTGGATCGGGTGACGCTGGCGAGGGAGTTATCGCTTGTGGAAGTCCGGGCCATCTATGAGGAGACAGGCTGCGACCTGGAGATTTTCGTTCACGGGGCGCTTTGCGTGGCCTACTCGGGGCAATGTTTTTCGTCGGAAGCGTGGGGTGGGCGCAGCGCCAACCGGGGACAATGCGCACAGGCCTGCCGGATGGAGTATGACCTGATGGTGGATGGTACCCAGGAACCGCTGGCGGATGCCCGGTATCTGCTGTCGCCGGGGGATCTTTGCACCGTGCCGCAGGTGCCTGAAATCGTGTCGGCCGGCGTGGGTGCTTTGAAGATTGAGGGCCGCTACAAGGACGCGGATTACGTGGCTCTGACGACGCGGGCTTACCGCAGGGCTGTGGATGCGGTGTTTGGCGAAGCGCTGGTTGCCACCAAAGCCGAAGGGCTGCTGCTGGAGCAAGCCTATTCGCGCGGATTGGGACCGTGGTTTGCCTCGGGCACCAATCACCAGACGGTGGTGCGGGGACGCGCCCCGCGACACCGGGGCGTTTGCATGGGCCGGGTGACGGCGGTCGAGTTTGATCGTGTGGTGGTGGCGCCCGAACCGGCGCACGCGATTCTTCCGTTGAAGCCGGGCGACGGAGTTGTTTTTGACGCCGCGGACTGGCGCAGCCCCGGCGAACCGGAAGAAGGTGGCCGTGTCTATGAAGTGACGCGGCGAGGGAAGAACCTGGAAGTGGCATTCGGTAACGGAGCGGTGCGGTTCGACCGCATCCGCGTGGGAGATATTCTGTGGCGCACCGACGACCCGGAACTGCACTCTCATGCGAAGCCCTTCACGGAGGCAACTTCGCCGGTACAGAAGCAGCCGGTGAACGTTCACGTGGTCGCGAGGGAGGGTTCGCCGCTGCACACGGAGTGGAAGTGCGGCGCGGCACGCGTGACAGTGGAATCATCCACGCCATTGCAGGCCGCGCGGGCGCAGGGACTAGCCCTGGAGTTGTTGCGTGATCAGTTTGGACGGCTGGGCCACACTCCCTATGTACTGGGCGAGGCGACGCTGGAACTCGAAGGCAATCCGTTTGTGCCGGTTTCGCTGTTGAATCAGATCCGTCGGGAGGCCGTCGAGAAGTTGCAGGAATCGCAGGCGATGACGCGCTACCGGGACGTTCGCGATCCCCTGGCGGCGCTTCAGGGATTGAAGCCCGTCGCGCCGAAGCCTGTGAGCGGTAGCGAGACGCAACTGCATCTCCTGGTGAGAACACCGGAGCAACTGGAAGCCTCGCTGGGACTGCCCTCCGGAATGGTCGCCAGCATTACGCTGGATTATCTGGATCTTTACGGTCTACGACCCTCGGTGGAGCGCGTCAAGGCGTCAGGAATACCGGTGCGGGTGGCGAGTCCGCGCGTACTGAAGCCGGGAGAGGCGAAGATCGTGAACTTCCTCCGCAGCCTGGAGTCTTCGATTCTGGTGCGGGCAACCGGCATTCTGCAAACGCTGGGCCCCCATACGGGCGTGGATGGCGTGGATCTTATTGGCGATTTCAGCCTGAACGCAGCCAATTCAGTGGCGGCGACCGAGTACTTTTCGCGAGGCGTGACGCGCCTGACGCCAACGCACGATCTGAATGCGCGGCAGATTGCCGATCTCGCAACGGCCTGCGGGGCGCACCGGTTTGAGGCGATCGCCTACCAGCATCTGCCGGTCTTTCACACCGAACACTGTGTATTCTGCCGATTTCTTTCGACGGGCACTAGCTATAAAGACTGCGGCCGCCCGTGCGAGAAGCATCGTGTGGAGTTACGCGACCAGGCGGGGCGGTCGCACCCGGTGCTGGCGGACGTAGGGTGCCGGAACACGGTATTCGGCGCCGAGGCGCAGGAAGCGAGCCAGCATCTCGCGGGCTGGCTGGAATGCGGCATCCGTCATTTTCGGCTGGAATTCGCGCATGAGACGGCGGGCGAAGTGGAGATGGTGACTCGCGCGTTCCATGCCGCTCTGGCGGGACGGACCACGTTCAGCGATTTGCAGCGCGACCTGCGCGCCAGCGCGCCGGGCGGGGCCACGCAGGGCAGTTTATTTGTCGCAAAGGACTATTTGGTACTGCCGATTCTGCAATAGCCTGGATTTGCGCTACTATGAATCCATCTGAAGGGATCGCAGGATGACGAATTACGGCTCCTTCCGCCGAATCAGTCTCGATATTTCCCGACGGGATGCCACAACCCGCCTGCCCTGGATTGTGCCTTTTGCGGTGTTGATCGGGTGTCAATTGGCCGGTTCTCCGCACTTGCGTGCTCAGAACCTTCTCAAGAATGCCGATCCCATGAGCGCGGTGAACCTGCTGCCAGGCGACGCGGCCGTGCTTGAGATGGAAGAGACGAAGAAAGACCTTCCCTGCACCACGACCTCGATTAAGCCAATACTTGGCTTTGACATGCGCTTCCACTCGGGGTACGAGATCTCGATCCCGTTAAAGGAACTGGCCGGCGACGGTCAGACTCTGACGGTGGTTTTTTCGGTCACCCCAAATTCAGCGAAAGACAGTCCCCGGTACTTTTCCCAGAAGTTCAAGGTGCCCCAGATCCCCGACGATGCGGGAGGCAAGACGTTGCTCGAGGGTGGTTTTGATCTGGGTGAAGGCGGGTATCACGTCCGCTGGATGATGCGGGACAGGCAGGAACGGGTTTGTGCCACGAGTTGGGATGTCAATGCCACGCTCGCGGGTCGCGAGCAGGAAATAAAGATGACCATCAAGCCCAGCGCGGTGGAGGCGTCGGAGGCGGAGTTTTTTAAGCCGGAACCCCCAGTGGAACGGAAGGCCGAGGGCGACCAACTCAAGGTGAAAGTCCTGATCAATTACGCACCGCAACAGAGCGCGTCTGCGGCTATGGCTCCGGTGGATGCGAGCGCTCTGACGTCCATTCTGCGAACCATCGCGCGGGAGCCGCGAATTATGAAATTCAGTATCGTTGCGTTCAATATGAACGAGCAGCGGGTGGTTTATCGGGGCGAAGATCTCGACGAGATCGATTTTCCGGGGCTGGGGAAGGAACTCAGGAGTCTGAAGCTTGGGATGGTGGACTATAAACACCTGGCGAATAAGCACAGTCCGACGGATTTTCTCACGCATCTGGTGCAGGACGAATTGGCGGGGAATCCAGCCGACGCGGTGATCTTCGCCGGCCCTAAGGCCTTTCTGGATGAGCAGGTTACGCAGGACAACTTGAGAGAGCTTGAGGGTATTGGATATCCGGTTTTCTACATGAACTACATGCTGGTACCGGCCGGTTCCAGCTGGAGCGACGCGCCTGTGTGGCGGGATTCCATTGGGGCCGTGGTGAAGCGTCTGAAGGGATTGGAATATACCATCACGCGGCCCCGGGACCTGTGGGCTTCATGGACCGATATCATGAGTCATATCGTAAAGTTGAAACTTACCAGCACTTCAGCACCGTCATCACATTAGACATGCAATTTCGCAACAGATCCGCCGGTAGTTCCCTGCCGGGTCATATCGCCACTGGCGGAGCAGGCGTCGCGCTCGCGCTCGTCATCGGAATCCTGCTGGCACCAGGCGCTACGGCGCAGCGTTACAGCGACCCGGACACGCTGGCCCCGGCGTATCCGACGCCACAGGCGGTAGTGGAACGCATGCTGGCGCTGGCGGAAGTGAAGCCAGGAGAGCTGGTCTACGACCTGGGCTGCGGCGACGGTCGCATTGTGATCACCGCGGCGACGAAGTTTTCCGCACGGGCGGTTGGCGTGGAAATCCGCAGGGATATTTACGAAAGCACGGTCGCCCGCGTGAACTCTCTGGGGCTCGGCGAGAAAGTGCAGATCATACACGGCGACGCGCTGAAGACGGATCTGACACAGGCGGATGTGGTGACGCTTTATCTGCTGACCAGTTCCAACGAGCGGCTGCGCCCGGTGCTGGAAGCGCAATTGAAGACAGGGGCGCGGGTGGTATCGCACGATTTCGAGATCAAAGGCTGGAAGCCGGAGCAGACGGAAAAAATGATGGTGCAGGGCCGTCCCCACATGATCTACGCCTACCGGATGGGGCTTTCGAATCGGGGCTCAAAACCGGGAAGGTAGTCCGTAAGACCTCGGACCCGATGGGGGGGCAGGTGGACCGTTAGCGGTTTTTCACCAGATCCTCGCCGGCCCGGACAATCGCTTCCGCACCTCCGGCACGCGCGAACGACTTCATTTTTTCTCCCATTTCGCGAAGGGTATCCGGGGACGCGAGAAGAGAGCCAAGCCACGCGGCGAGTTCCACGGTATTCCATTCATCCTGACTGACGAAGCGAGCGCCACTGCGCCCGTTCGCGTGAGCGCTCAGCGCGCGCGCGTTGGCCTCATGGTGGCCATGTGCCACTCCGGGCAGGGGAGTGAGGAGGGTGGGAATACCGGCGGACTCCAGCTCGGCCAGGGTACGGGCTCCGGGGCAGGCGATGGCAAACGTGGCCCCCGTGTAAACCGGAGTCATATCGTTGATCCAGCCTTCCACCCGGGCGGGAACTCCTAAAACTTCGTAGGCTTTACGCGTGGCGTCCGGAGACTCCATGCCGGTCAGATGGTGAACGGTGAAATCAACCGACCGTCGCCGGAGTTCAGCGAAAAGGGGCGGTGCCTGTTCATTCAGCCATGGCGAACCTTCCGACCCACCAAGAACGATGAAGCGATACGGCGGTTGTGGAATGCCCTGGGAAGGGGGGACTGGCAGGCAGGGCGTTCCTGTCACGACGACGTCGCCGGAGCCGAAAGCCTGGCCCGTCTCAGGGGAATCAACGCAAATCAGATCGGCGATCCACGCCAGGATCTCATTCGCCAGGCCGGGACCGGCGTTGGCTTCGTGGATGACAACGGTCAGGCCAAGAGTCCAGGCCGCGAGGCATGGCGCGACGGAAGCGTAGCCGCCAGTGCCGATGACTATTTCGGTGCGTTCCCGGCGAAGGATGCGGCGGGCGGCGAGAACCGGGCTAATCAGTGAGCCGATTGCACGAACGCGTCCCGTCCAGGACTGGCGAGCCCAGGGGAGCGCGTCCAGAAGTTCCATCCTTTCTCCGCTGGTGGAAACAAGTCTGGACTCCAGGCCCGCTTTGCTGCCGATGAAGATGCCCTCGCCGGCGAATTCGCGGCGATAAGCTGCGAGAATCTCCAGTGCCGTGAGAATATGCCCCGCGGTACCCCCTCCTGTGACGGCGACGCGCCGGGTGGCTGAAGTGGAATGCAATCAGTTATCATCCTACTAGCTGAACGTCCCTCCCAGTGAATCTCTTCGAAAAGCCGCTGTTTGAAAATCCCAACGCGTGGCGTCCGTATGCCGCGTGTTTTCGAGATCATCGCACTTCGCTCCTGATACTGACACTGGCCGGCCTGGCGCAGTCTGTTTCGTGGATTCCAGGGGCGGCGATTCTGCGCAGCATCTTCGACGATATCCTTCCGGCGGGTGCGGGAACTCCGGGGGCGGGGCTGGCCTCGCCGAGCATGGCGCGTTTCTGGTTTGCGGTGGCGGAGTTGCTCGGGCTGCAACTGGCGGGGCTGGTGCTGGCGTGGTGGATTCGAACTTCTGCGCTGCGGCTGAGCCAGAACATGCTGGCGACGCTGAGAACGAGAGCAGTGGCGCACTTTTATCTCTTGCCGCGCGCCTTCCATACCGGGGCGGATGTGGAGAAGCTCCATCTGACGATGGTTTATGAAACCGCTCTGGTGGATGCGATGAACACGGCCGTGATTACGCAGATCCTGCCCGGGGCGTGCGGGGTGGTGGTGCTTTTCTGGATTCTGGTCCGGTTTCAGCCGGTTTACGCCGTTGCTCTGGCGGTGATGGCACCGGCGTTATTTGTACTGAATCGGGCGATGGAACGGCATGCATGGCTTCGCCAGGAGCGCGTGCGGCTGGCCTGGGAAAAGCTGAGCCGCGGGGTTCGGTTCATGATCCAGGCGGTGGACCTGACGCGGGCGAGCGCGGCTGAAAATTATGAAATCGCCCGCCAGACCGGTAATATTCGGGAACTGAGAGGGATTTCGCTGGAGTTATTCCGGCACGATGCGAGGCAACAGGTGGTGCAGGGGTTCCTGCTGCTGACTTCCACACTGGGTGCGCTGCTGGCCGGCGGCTGGAGTGTCGCCACGGGGCATGCAACGCGCGGCGATGTGATGGTTTTCTATGCGGCGGCGGCGTTGTTTGCGGTGCAGTCGCGAACGATTGTGGATGCGGTGCCGACGGTGCGGCGCGGACTCAGGGCTTTCGGCGAACTGGATGCGCTGATGTGCAGCACTGAACGCGAGCCTTACGAGCATCCGACCGGCGCACGCGTGACCGTGGCAGGCGCGATTGAGTGCCTGAGCATGCGGGAAGCGTCGTTCGGTTACAGAGATGGCGCGCCGGTACTGGAGGGTGCGTCGTTTGAAATTCACCGCGGCGAACATGCCGCACTGATTGGTGCAAACGGGGCGGGGAAGAGTACGATTGCACATCTAATCATGGGCTTCTACCGTCCGACGAGCGGGCAGATACTGGTGAACGGTTTGCCATACGAGGGGGTGGACGTTCGTGCGCTTCGGGCACGCATGGCGATCCTGCCGCAGAATCCATTTCTGTTTCCGGGTTCGATTCGCGAGAATGTGACGTATGGCGCGCCGGAGACGAGTGACGACGCGGTGCGACGGGCGCTGGAGCGGGCCGGCGCCAGCGGTTTTGTGAACGAGTTGCCGAAGGGGCTGGATAGCGCGATTGGCGAGCAGGGCATTCTGCTTTCCGGCGGTCAGCGGCAGAAACTGGCACTGGCCCGGGCGCTGCTGCGGCAACCGGATTTCCTGATTTTCGACGAACCGACCAATCATCTGGACGAAGACGCGATTACGACTCTGCTGCACAATCTGACGCGGCTGCCGTTCGATCCGGCGGTGCTGATGATTTCGCACGATCCTGTGGCGCTGCGGCACGCGTCCCATGCATGGCGGCTGGAGGACGGTCGACTGCGGGAGGTTGCGGCTGAGGAGGACTCAGGCCGGGCATGAAAGCGGGCGCCCTGGTAGCGGTAGTGGTGATGGGCGACGTGGCGCGAAGCCCGCGCATGGTGAACCATGCGAGGGAACTGGCGTCGAACGGCTTTGGGGTTGCGTTGATCGGTTATCGCGGGAGGGCATTTGAGGTTCCCGCCGGGGTTCGCGTGGTTGGCCTGGAGGGCGGGAAGAGCGCGCCGCGCGGCGCTTCGGCGGGGCGTTTCGCGCTGGCAGCAGGGCTGCGCATGGTGCGGCTGTTTTTCGCACTGCTCCGGGCGCTGGTGCGGGAGAAGCCGGGGACGATCCTGGTACAGAATCCGCCCTCTTTCCCCACGCTAACTGCCGCGACACTGGCTGCGAAGCTGGTGCGCGCCGAGGTGATTGTGGACTGGCACAATTACGGTTTTTCGCTGCTGGCCCTGCGGCTGGGGGAGCGGCACTGGCTGACGCGACTTTCGCGTTGGTATGAATTTGCGGCCGGCCGCGCGGCGGACCGGCATCTTTGCGTCTCGCGGGCGATGCGGGACGATTTGCGGCGTCTGGCGGGGATTGAGGCTGCGGTTTTGTACGACAGGCCCGTTTCGGTTTCACGACGTGGCCAGCGCGTGACCGGTGAAGAGCCAATGCTGGCGGTTTGTCCGGCGGGTTGGACGGCAGACGAAGATATGGAACTGCTGCTGGATGCGCTGGAACGGATGCCGCCGTGCGGGGTGACGGTTTGGATCACCGGGGATGGGCCCAAGCGAAGCGCCCTGGCGGGCAGACTGGCGGAATTGCGGGTGAAGGGTGTGCTGATGGATACGGGATACCTGCCGGAGGCCGCGTACCGGGATCTGGTAGGGCGGGCGGATCTGGGGGTGAGTCTGCATCGATCGAGTTCCGGGCTGGATCTGGCGATGAAAGTTGTGGACCTGTTCGGCGCGGGCGTTCCGGTGTGTGCGCTGGATTATGGAGGCAGCCTCGGGGAACAGGTGGAGGCCGGGGTGACTGGCTATCTGTTCCGGACAGCGACGGACCTGGCGGAACTGCTGGGGCACCTGGGACGGGATGTGCCGCGCGCGCGGGCAGAACTGGCGGCCCTGGGCTTGGGCGTGGAAGAACGCTGGCACACTTTGTGGAGCGCGGAGTGGCGGCGGGTTGTGCTGGAGGATCCGGTGTCGTGCCCATCGGATATCGGGGTAAAGTAGGAACTTGCCCCCGAAAAAGCGAATACTGATCGCTCATTCCAACCTGACTGCCAGCGGGGGCAGTAACAGCGTAGCCGCATGGGCAATTCAGGCGTTGTGCCGGGAGTACGACGTGACACTTGCGACGCTGACGGTGCCGGACGTCGCCGCAGTCAACCGCACTTTTGGGACATCACTCAGAGCGGAGGATTTCCAGGTATTCCCTGCACCGCCACGGTACGGCACATTGCGGCGGGCGATGCGAACCCAGGGCGCGTTGCTCGATATCTGCCTGACGATGCGGCTGGCACAGAACGTGGACCGGGAGCAGCATTTCGATCTGCTCTTCTCCACCGAGAATGAAGCCGACTTCGGACGCAGGGGCATCAGTTACGTGCATTTTCCGTGGGTCTATCTGCCGCGCCCGGAAGTGGAGATGCGGTGGTTCCATCGGATTCCGGGAGTGCTGAACGGCTACCGCGTTTTCTGCCAAAGAATCGCGCGCAGCAGCAACGAAGGGCTGCGGCGCAATCTGATGCTGGCGAATTCGAAGTTTGTGGCGCGGCATATTCAGGCGGTGCACGGCATCGGTTCCACGGTGCTGTACCCGCCGGTGGCGGGAGGCTTCCCCGACGTGCCATGGGAGAGGCGAAAGCAGGGTTTTGTGGCGATCGGCCGGTTCACCGCGTGTAAGCGCTGGGACATGGCGGTTTCGATTATCGAAGAGGTGCGTCGCCGGGGGCATGATGTGACGCTGACTTTGATTGGAAGCCGTGACGATGCGGCCTGGTATGACCGGCTGGCCGCGATGGCTGGGGAGCATCCGTGGTTTCGGATGAAGAGCGATATCAGCCGGGCAGAACTGGCGGAAGAGGTGGCCAGCCATCGTTATGGAATTCACACGATGGAATGCGAGCATTTCGGGCTGGCTCCGGCGGAGATTCAGCGGGCGGGCGGGATCGTATTTGTGCACCGGAGCGGCGGGCCCATGGAAATCGTAGGTGAAGACCCTCGGCTGATGTTTGAGAATGTCAGCGACGCCGCGGATAAGATTGCGCGGGTGCTGGAATCGCCGGATGAGTGCGCCGACGTGCAGCGGCAGTTGACTGCGCAGCGGGGGAAGTTCAGCGAAGAGGTATTTTGTTCGTCACTGCGGGATATTGCGGAGAGGTTCATGGCATGAGCGGGTTTTCGTTCACCGGGATTCGGCGGAATCTGTTGCTGACGTGGATCGGATTGCTGTCGGAGCGGCGGAAGCGGATTCTGGCGTGGCGATTGCTGGTGGCGACAGGCGTGGAGTTGGTCGTAGTGGAGCGGGACGGGTTCCGGTGGAACCTTCCTCCGGATCTCATTGCCCAGAGCGTGTTCGTGGACGGCGGGTTTCAAAGCGAAGAGTTACAGGCGGTCACACAATGGATGCGCAGTGCCGGCGTGCTGACGAATTCGCGGGACATTGTTATCGACGTTGGAGCGAATATCGGAACCACGTGCCTTCCTATGGTCTGAAGCGCGGGATGCCGGGCTCTGGCGATTGAGCCGGTTGCCGGAAATTTCGAATGTCTCCGGGCGAACGTGGTGCAGAACGGACTGGACGGTCAGGTGTATATGGCACGCAAAGCGGTCGCGGGAGAGCGCGGGCGGCTCACGATGCGCCTGACGCCCGGGAACTCCGGCGGTAGTTTTGTGGTGGGGACTGCAACAGGCGCGAGGGACGCGGGCGCACAGTTCGAAGAAGTTGAAGCGGACACGCTGGAAGCCATTTTGGCGGAATGCGGGCTGGCGCAGGAGGAAGTGGCGTTCGTGTGGGCGGATGTGCAGGGATGCGAGACGGAAGTGATCGCATCGGGCAGCGCGCTCTGGAAACGTGGTGTCCCCCTTTGGGCCGAAGTGGAGCCGACTTCGCTTGGCAGGCAGGGGGGACTGGACACCTTTGTCAATGTGGCCGCGGCGCATTTCGACAGATTTATTGAAGCGGATGAGTTGAAGCGCGAGGGCGCCGCCGCGGTGCCGCAGCCGATTTCGCGTTTGGGCCGTCTGGTGGATTCCATTACGCCCGAGCAGGTCAGTACCGACGTGCTTTTGTTACCTCCCGGGGTGGCGTCACCGAGCGGGGCTGCGCGGTGAAGGAACTGCGAAAGCTCTGGGTGTTCGCGCTCTCTGTATTGCGGGGACGGCTGGGAGTGCCTGCGAATCTGGAGACCACCTTCGACCGGGTTTATCTCGCCGACATGTGGGGAGCAGAGCCGGGGAGCGAACTGTATTCCGGTTCAGGGTCGCGGGGCGAACAGGCGGAGGCGTATTGCCGAATGATGGGGCCGGAGATTGCGCGGCGGGGGATTCGTTCGCTGGTGGACGTGGGCTGCGGAGATTTTCGCGTGGGTGCGGTGCTGGCCGGGATGGTGGACGAGTACACGGGTGTGGATGTATCGAAGCTGGTGATCGAGGTGAACCAGCGGAAGCATGCGACGGAATCGCGGCGGTTTGTACAGGCTGATGCGACGCGGGATCGGCTACCGGGGGCGGATGCGGTGGTGGTACGGCAGGTGCTGCAGCATCTGAATAACGAGGAAATCGGAAGATTGCTGGACAATGTCCGCAAGACTTATCCGGTGGCGTTTATCACCGAGCATTATTGACGTGAATGCCACGGAGCGGCCCAATCTGGATATTCCGCATGGCTACAGGACACGGTTTCGGGTGGGTTCGGCGGTGATGATTGATCGGGCACCGTTTGGGGTGAAGGCGGAGGTGCTGGGCGATGTTCCGGTTGCGGCGGGGGAGTTTTTGCGGACCTGGGTGGTGAAGCGCTAACAGGTGGCGGTGCCTTCCAATGCCAGTAGGTTCCGTTTTAGGTCAACCCCGTAAGCGTAGCCTGTGAGCGAGCCGTCCGCTCCGATCACGCGGTGGCAGGGAACCACGATGGCAATGGGGTTCGTGGCGTTGGCGCGGCCTACGGCCCTTGCGGCACCTTCGCTGCCTACTCGCTTTGCCAATTCTGAATAGCTGACTGTGGCTCCGAAGGGGATACGGGTGAGTTCCTCCCAGACCTTCTTCTGGAAGGGCGTGCCTTGCGGGGCGAGGGGGAGATCAAACTCCGTTCTGATGCCGGCGAAGTATTCGGTGAGTTGGCGGGCTGCTGCCTGGTTTTCGCCTGGGTGGGGTCCGGTGGGGTGTCCGAATTTCAGTTCGGTGAGGGCGCCTTGCGTATCGAACGACATCCAGAGCGGGCCGTAGGGGGTGTTGAGGATCATCGGTTATTCCTTCACTTCATTGTTCAGACTAGCCCAGACATGGCAGGCGGCGAGGCTGCGGAAGGGGGCGAAACGGTCGAGCGCGGCGCGGACGCCGGCTTCATCGGGGCGTTCGCCAGTGAGATTGCAGAGACCTCTGGCGAGACCGGCGTCGCCTGCGGGGAGGCAATCGGCAAAACCTGCGCCGCGCAGGAAGACGTACTGGATGGTCCAGGGTCCAACGCCGCGGATGGCTCCGAGCAGACGGGCTGCGTGGCGAGCTGAGAGGTGGCGGATTCGTCCGATGGGAAGCTCTCCGGAGGCGACCGCGCGGGCGGCGGCGAGAAGGTACTCCGCTTTGGAGGCGGAGAATTTCGATTGGCGGAGGGTTTCGGTGTTGGTGGCGGCGACGGCTTCGGCGGTGGGGAAGGCTCGCAGGCCGGTTGCGGGGTGTGGACGGCCGAAGGCTTCGATGAGGGCGCGACGGATGGCGACGGCCGACTGGAGACTGATCTGCTGGCCGATGATGGCCCAGCCGAGGGCTTCCCAGGGCTCCGGGGTTAAGGGGATTCGCAGGCCTCGCTGGCTGTGGACGAGTTTGCCGAGGGCGTCGTCAGAGGCGAACTGGCGTTCGAAGGAAGCGGCGTCGGAATCGAGACCGAGCATGCGGAGCGCGGCGCGATGGGCTTGAAAGGCATAGCCGGGGTCTGTGGTGCAGCTGGCGGTGTCGTGCCCGAAAGCGATATCGACCGCTATCGCGCGGCCGTTGGATTCGAAGCATTTGGTGAAGCCATCGGGGCGGACGCGTTCGGCAATGCTTTCGCAGTCGCGCCCAAAGAAGGCGAGGATTTCGCGGGTGCGGTAGCCGGTGGGGAGGCGGAGGGTGAACTTGTTGGTGTGGGCGAGCGCGGCGTAGGCGGCGGGCGTCAGACCGGTGTGGGCGGCGAATTGTTCGTGAAAGGCGGAAGTGCTGCCATAGCCGGCTGCTGCTGCTACTTCGGACAGTTTGCCGCCGGTTTCGAGAAGTTGGCATGCGAAATCCGCGCGGATGCGGCGGAGAAAGGCTCCGGGTGATTCGTGGGCGTGATCGCGGAAAAGATCGTTGAGCGCGGTGCGGCTGACGCCTGCGGCGCGGGCCAGGGCAGGGAGGGTCTGAAACAGGGCTGGCTCGCGGCGGGCGCGTTCGGCAGTTTGCTCGAAGACGGTTTCGTGGAATTCTTCACCACGGTAGAGAGCGTCGGGCCGACAACGGAAGCAGGCGCGGAGGCCGCTGCTGCGGGCTTCGTCGGGCGTGTGGAAGAAGCGAACGTTTTCGCGTCGGGGCCGTTTTGCCGGGCACGACGGAAGGCAGTAGATGCCTGTGGTCAGAACGCCGGTGAGGAATTTGCCATCGTCGGCATGGTCGCGGCGGAGGAAGCGCGCGTAGAGGGCGTCGTCATTCCACTGCGTCTTCGCTGGTTTGGTGCGGGCAACAGCCATAACCCGATGTTAGTCCGGGACGGCGGGCGTTGTCGTCCGGAATCGACCGTTCAAATCACTTGATCTGAAGATTGATGGCGGGGGTGGCGCGGGTATCGAAGGAACTCAGAGTGTGCGGCGCACTGGCCTTGCCGTTAAAGGTGGCCTTGAGTTCGTAGTCGACATCTTTGTTCAGGCCGGAGAAAAAGTAGTCGCCTTTCTCGCGGGTGATGAAGGAACGAATCTGGAGAGTGCGGACGTTCTTCAGTTGCACGACCGCGCCGAGCACGGGCTTGCCATCGGCATCGGTGATGAAGCCGGTGACGGGGCGTTCGTTGGCGGCCTTCTTCTTTTCGTCCTTGCTGCCGGGGGGCGGGGCCTTGGGATCTTCCTTGTCCTTCGTCATGACAAAGGCGGGCGGGCCGTTGCCGTTGATATCCGAAGCCTTCGGGTCTGTGGATTGGCACAGGACAGGGAGGGCGGCGGCGACGAACAGCAGTGGTAACGCGAAGACGAGTTTGATGGACATGGCTCTCATTTGATTCTACCGCCGTTGCGCCGACTTAAACCCACCATGCCGCTACGGGCTTGTCGCGAATCACGAGCGCGTCCAGGAAACGCACGGCTTTGGTGAGGCCTTCTTCGGGCGACATGATCGTGTCCTCATGCTCCACCGAGAGGACGTAATCGTAGTTAAACATGCGGAGGGTGGAGATGAATTCCTTCCACCATTCGGCGCCGTGGCCGTAGCCGCAGGTGCGGAAGATCCAGGAGCGATGGCGCTCGTCGGTGTAGAGCTTGGTATCGAGGACACCGGTTTTGGGGAGGTTGCGGTCGTAGATCTGGGTGTCTTTGGCGTGGACGTGATAGATGCAGTCGTCAAGAACGCGGATGGCCGCGATGGGGTCAATGCCCTGCCAGAACATGTGGCTGGGGTCGTAATTGCAGCCTACCGCGGGGCCGGCGACTTCGCGGAGGCGCAGCATGGTCTCCGGGCTGTAGGCGACGAAGCCGGGGTGCATTTCGACGGCGATCTTCACGCCGTGATCGGCGGCGAATTTGCCGTGTTTCTTCCAATAGGGGGTGACCTTTTTGTCCCACTGCCAGGCGAGGACGTCGAGAAATTCGGGCGGCCAGGGGCAGGTGACCCAGTTGGGGTGTTTGGCGTCGTCGCTATCGCCGGGGCAGCCGGAGAAGTCGATCACGACGGGGACTTCGAGCTTTTCGGCGAGCAGGACTGTTTTGCGGCTGACTTCCTGATATGCCTTTGCAATGGCGGCGTCGGGGTGGAGCGGGTTGCCGTGGCAACTGAGGGCGCTGATGGAGAAGCCGTTGTCATCGAGCTTGCGCTTGAAGTCTTGGAGTGCGGTTTTGCTTTCGAGGAGGGAGAGCTTGCAGTGGGGGTCGCCGGGGAAATTGCCGGTGCCGAGTTCGAAGGTGGTGACGCCGAGGGATTTGAGTTTCGTCATGACGTCGTCGATGGAGAGATGGGACAGGAGGGGGGTGAAGACACCGATTCTCATATAGGGTTCAGAATATCAGGATTGTGGGGGCGCGCTTAGACGCAAAGTACGCAAAGCCTTCGCAAAGTCCGCCAAGAGGACGGTTCTGCACGTTGTGGCACAGTTGGGCGTCAGATCTGGGAGGACTCCTTGTTATGAAGAAAGTACTGATTGTGTGTTTGCTGTTGGGCGCGGTGGCGCTTTTGTTTGCGCAGCAGCAGCGTCGGCCGACCGGGACTGCGCCGGGGCGGGTGGCTACGGGGGGTGGGTCGGACACGGCGGTGCATGCGCAGTATCAGTTGCTGTCGGTGTTTCCGCAGGAGACGGCACCGGGGGAATTTCATCAGGTGGATCCGGGACAGTTGCAGCAGTTGGCGGATCAGGGGTGGCAGCTGGTTTCGGTCTCGCCGTATGTTTATCTGAACGAGGAGCATCCGAACGGGACGCCTTCGGCGCAGGTGGTGACGCAGGCGTATCAGGCTTATTTTTTTCAGAGATCAAAGCTGATTCAGTAGGGGGGCAACCGAACGGATTGCGGATGCGGAGGGGGCCGTAAGAAGCGCGCTGGCCTCACGATTGGCGGGCCTCAAGACAGCTTCAACCCGAGCTACAATCGAGGATGTCGCGAAAGGAGCTTTTTGGGTTAACGACCGGCACCGTCGTCGAAACGGCAGTGGGTCTATTTCTCCCACGGATTGAAGACCGGAACCCGCGCTTTGTCGAAATCGCTTCGATCACGTGTGACGACAGTGAGTCCGTGATGAAGTGCCGTCACAGCAAGCAGGAGGTCGGGGTGTGAATTCGTATGTCCGGCCTTTCTGCCATCTTCCATCATCAGACGCCACTTGAGCAGGATGTCTTCCGTTACCGGCAGAATCCGCCCTGCGAATGCAGGCCGAAGCAATCGTGTCAGCCAGTCACTCAACTCCGCGCGACGCGCCGGGTCTTGCTGAAGTTCGATGCCAAAGCGAATCTCGGCGATGCTTAGAATGCTGACATAAAGGTCGCTCAGGCGTTCCCGGTTGAAAAAGGCCGTCACTTCTGGCTCGGGTTTTCGCTTCCGCCCTTCCGACAAAATATTGGTGTCCAGCAGCCACGACGTCAGAGCACGACATCCCGCACGTTCGTCAGACGGACGCTGGGCTGTGTGAGATCAATATCCCGATAAGGAGAAGCTTGTAACGCCGCCAGCACTACCGCGCCGGTTGCCGTTGTTGGCGCGGCGATGATTGCCTGTTCGTCGAGGGCATCCAGAGCCTTTTCGATCAAATCATCCGCATCCTGGAAGTGACCGCTCTGAATCTGCGCCCGCACTCGCTGTGCCAGTTCGGGATTGTGGATTTCGAGGCTTACCATGGTGTGCGCTCCATCTCCTTCAGGATAGCCGATTCTCCACTCGGTGCTGTTGGCGGGCGTTACCGAGAGTCTTGCTCATGGTTTACGCGGGCCAGTCCGACCTGGTGCATGATTTGGCAGAGCTGAATTCTGTTAAGATTGAAGCGTGAGTCCCACACTCCAACTGGTGATCGCGGCTGTCACTGCCGGATTGCCAACGCTCTCAGTTCTTGTGAGCCTTTTAATCAATAATCAGCGTCTGACCGACTTTGAGTGGCGGATGGACCAGCGTTTCGCGGCGGTCGATCAGCGGTTTGCCGACACGAATCGCCGAATCGACGACACAAAGGAGACGCTTCGGGCGGAAATGTTCCGCATGGAGCAGGTCCTTGACGCCCGTCTCAAGCACCTTGAGGAAGCCAGTCGGGCCTAAAAAGGCGGCATCGCACGCGAATGGCAAACTCGGGGGAAGCCGAGGAAGGTGCTTCAAGGTAAGTAACTTGCCCTAGCCTACGGTTCGAGGTTTGCAGGACGGATGGTAATCTGATTCTTTCGCGCTCCGCTCGTTGAGCCAGACTCCTGACTGGTCCAGGTCAGGGAAAAGAGAGAGGTCTTTTATGCCGAAGTTCGTTATCGAGAGAGACATCCCTGGTGCCGGCAATTTGTCTCCAGAGCAACTGCAGGGGATATCGCAGAAGTCGTGCGGTGTGTTGCAGGAGATGGGGCCTCGGATTCAGTGGGTTCACAGTTACGTCACTGACGACAAGATCTATTGCGTTTACGTGGCTCCCGATGAAGACGCGGTACGGAAACATGCCGAACAGGGCGGTTTCCCCGCCAACCGGATCTCGCAGATTCGGTCGACGATTGATCCGACAACTGCTGAATAAAGCCATCCCGCCGATTGGCTTTGGGCGGTCCGGTTCTCCGTCAGATCCGGACTATTGACCCGCTTGCCCCGCGGCAAAAATCGTTTCCTGTTGCTCGTTGGCAGTGAGGACCGGAGTGGTCTTCACCTGGGGCCACGAGTGCGATGGAGTATTAACACTACGGCCCCCCCGCCGGGTATCCTCGATTATGCAGCCGTCGTTCGACCCGCTGATCACCGAATGGTTCCGCGAACAATTCGGCCCCCCCTCCGCCCCCCAGGTGGAAGGCTGGCCGGCCATTCGCTCCGGCGACGACGTCCTCATCTCCGCCCCCACGGGCTCCGGCAAAACCCTCGCCGCCTTCCTGATCTGCCTGGACCAACTCGTCCGCGAAGCCCGTACCGGCAATCTGCCCGATGAGACCCGCGTCGTCTACGTCTCTCCACTCAAAGCCCTGAGTAACGACGTCCGGAAGAACCTCGAAATCCCCCTTGCGCAGATCCGGGAACTGGCGGAGAGGCGCGGCGTGGCGCTCGCCGCCATCCGCACCGCCGTCCGCACCGGCGACACCCCCATGGCCGAACGCCAGAAAATGGGCCGCAAACCGCCGCATGTTCTGGTGACTACGCCGGAATCGCTCTACATATTGATGACCGCCGAGAAATCGCGCGAGATGCTGAAGACCTCCCGCACAGTAATCGTCGACGAAATCCACGCCATGGCCGACGACAAGCGCGGCTCGCATCTTGCCTTGACCCTCGCGCGCCTGGACGCTCTTGTCGAAGGCACCGGCGGCGCGCGCCCGCAACGGATCGGGCTTTCCGCCACGGTGAAGCCAATCGAAGAAGTCGCGAACTTCATCGGCCCGCGCACCCGCATCGTCAACACCGGCCATCGGCGCGATATGGATCTCGCGGTGCTCATCCCGCGCGACGAACTTGGGCCCATCGCTCCGCACGAAATGTGGGCGGAACTCTACGATCGCATCGCCGAACTCATTCAGGCCCACAAAACCACGCTCGTCTTCGTCAACACGCGCCGGCTTTCCGAACGAATTGCCCACGCCCTGACGGAACGCCTCGGTGCCGACGCCGTCGTTTCCCACCACGGCAGTCTTTCGCGTATCGCGCGGTTGGATGCGGAAACCCGCCTCAAGAACGGTGAACTCCGGGCAGTGGTGGCAACGGCCTCGCTGGAACTGGGAATTGACATCGGCTCCGTCGATCTCGTGATCCAGATCGGCTCCACGCGGTCGATTGCCGTGGCCTTGCAGCGTTTCGGCCGCGCCGGTCACTGGGTGAAAGCCACCCCGAAAGCGCGAATCGTGGCCACAACGCGCGATGAACTCATCGAATGCGCCGCCCTGATTCGTGCCATCCGCTGCGGCGAACTGGAACGGTTGCACATTCCGGAAAATGCCCTCGATATTCTGGCGCAGCAGATTGTCGCCATGGCGGCCTGCGAACCCTGGAGCGTGGACGCGCTTTTCGAGCGAATCCGCACTGCCTGGCCCTATCGCAACCTGCCGCGCGCGGATTTCGACGAGATCGTGGAAATGCTCGCCGAAGGCATCACCACCTCGCGCGGGCGCAGCGGGACGTTTTTGCATCTGGACCGCGTGAACGGCATGGTCCGCGGTCGACGCGGCTCGCGGCTCGCGGCAATCACATCTGGCGGGGCCATCCCCGACAACGCCAACTACACGGTTACGGCGGAACCAGACGGCAAGAACGTCGGCACGGTGGACGAAGATTTCGCCGTCGAAAGCATGGCGGGCGACGTCTTCCTGCTGGGCACGCACTCGTGGCGAATCAAGCGGGTGGGGTCGGGCCGTATCTATGTGGAAGATGCCGGCGGACTCGCCCCCTCAGTGCCTTTCTGGCGAGGCGAAGCGCCGGGCCGTTCCGCGGAACTCTCGCACGCCTTCTCCGAGACGCGGGAACTGATCGGGTCGTCCGTAGATCCCGCCCGATTCCTGGTTGAAGATTGCGGTCTGGACGAAGCGGCCGCAAGGCAGGCCATCGCCTACGTGCGTGCCGGCGCGGCGGCCCTGGGCGTGATGCCCACGGAAAACACCATCGTCGCGGAACGCTTCTTCGACGAAGGCGGCGGCATGCAACTGGTACTGCACGCGCCCTTCGGAGCGCGCGTCAATCGCGCCTGGGGCCTCGCCCTGCGCAAGCGCTTCTGCCGCACCTTTAACTTCGAACTCCAGGCCGCCGCCACAGACAACGGGGTGCTGATCTCGCTGACCGAAGTCCACGCCTTCCCGCTCGAACTGGTCTTCGAATTCCTGAAGCCGCCCACCCTTGAACACGTCCTCACTCAGGCCCTGCTCGATTCCCCCATGTTCACCACCCGCTGGCGCTGGAACGCCTCGCGCGCCCTCGCCATCCTGCGGTTTCGCGGCGGCGGCAAAGTGCCGGCCCCCATCCAGCGGATGCGCTCGGACGATCTGCTCGCCTCCGTCTTCCCTGATCAGGTGGCCTGCGCCGAAAACCTCACCGGCGAAATTCGCATTCCCACCCACCCGCTGGTGCGCGAGACCATCGCCAACTGCCTGCATGAAGCCATGGATCTCGACGGGCTCCAGCGCATCATTGCCGCCATCGGCGACGGCGAGATTCGCACCGTGGCGATTGACAACCCGGCACCCTCGCCGTTTTCCCACGAAATACTGAACGCGAATCCCTACGCATTTCTCGATGACGCGCCGCTTGAAGAACGCCGCGCCCGCGCCGTGCAACTCCGCGGGTCCCTGCGGACGGATTTCGTCGGAGGCGCGGGCATTCTGGATCAGGAAGCTATCGACCAGGTCTCCGAAGACGTCTGGCCGGACGTCCGTGACATGGACGAATTGCACGATGCGCTGCTCTCGCTGATCCGCCTGCCGCCGGTGCCCGCCTGGCAACCCTGGTTCGACGCCCTGCGCGACCGCGGCCGGGCCTCCATCCTCATTCGCGGCCAACAGGTGTTCTGGATTGCCACCGAACGCCTGGGCGCGGCGGACGATGCCGTCCAGATCCTGCGCGGCTGGCTGGAAGCCTCCGGCCCGGTCACCGTCGGCGACCTCGCGACGCGACTCGAACTCTCCCGCGACGAAGTTTCCGCAGCGCTGTCCGCCATAGAAGGACAGGGACAGGTGCTCCAGGGCAGGTTCTCCGTCGCGGCGGGCGAGGGCGAGATCCAATGGTGCAATCGTCGCGTCCTCGCGCGCATTCATCAACTCACGCTGGGGCAACTGCGCCGCGAGATTGAGCCCGTGACGGCGCTCGATCTCAACCGCTTCCTGTGCCGCTGGCAACACCTGGGGAAGGGAAGTCAACTGCACGGAGCGGAGGGCACGCTCCAGATCATCCGCCAGTTGCAGGGCTATGAGATTGCGGCGTCCGCCTGGGAGCCGGAGATTCTGTCGAAGCGCATCAAGGGCTACTCTCCGGCGTACCTGGATCAGTTGTGCCTCTCCGGCGAGGTGATGTGGGGGCGGCTCTCCCCGCACCCGGCCATGGAGGCTGGCGACGCGCGCAAAATAAGACCTACCCGCATTGCGCCCATTTCGTTCTTCCTCAGAGAGAGCGTGGAATGGTTGCTCCCCACGGCCGACCCCGCGCAGGGCGATGAAACCGGCCTCTCGCCCGCAGCGCAGGATGTCCTCGTCGCTCTGCGTGCACGGGGGCCTTCCTTCTTTGCCGATCTGTCACGCGCAGCCGGACGCCTCGCGAGCGAAGTGGAAGATGGACTCTGGGAACTGGTGGCGGCCGGCCTCGTGACAGCGGATGGTTTCGAGAACCTGCGCGCGCTGCTCGATCCCCGCCGCCGCAGCGGGCAAATGCGCGATAAGAACAAGCGTCCCCGAAACGCCGGTGGCCGCTGGGCGCTGATGCCGCGCAGCGAGGGCATGGTGTCCTCCACCCTGCGAGCCGAGGCGTTTGTCGAACAACTGATCCTGCGCTGGGGCGTCCTGATTCGCGACCTGTTGGCGCGGGAGACCACCGCTCCTTTCTGGCGCGAACTCCTGCCGATTCTTCGCCAGAAGGAAGCGCGAGGAGAACTGCGGGCCGGGCGCTTTGTGGCGGGGTTTTCGGGCGAGCAATTCGCCGCGCCGGAGGCGGTGGATCTGCTGCGGTCGATGCGGCGAGCGGGCGATCATCCGGAGGATTCTCTCAAAATTGCGAATTCCGACCCGTTGAATCTGGCGGGAATTCTGCTGCCGGGGCCGAGGGTGAATACGCATACGGTGGGGGCGCGCCCAATGTATGCCGGGCGGAAGCCAGCCTGAGCAAACCAATTTCCGGCAAGAAAACCGTGCCTTTTAATACGATTGTGCGGCCAAAACCGGATGTAATCAGTGCTTCCTGGCGTACGCTGAACTGAAAGAGTCTGCCGATGCGCATCCAGATCTTCATAGCGGCCCTGCTCGCCGCCTCCCTGCCAGCGTTCTCGCAGTCCAACAGGGCGAGCATCTCAGGCAGAGTGACGGACACCGATGGCAAACCCATCGCGAAAGTCACGGTGCTGCTGACCGCTGGCGCACCTGGCACGGGCACCATTCCGCCGCAGCCTTACCGAGCCACGACAGCCGCGGACGGCACCTGGACCATCACCGGTCTTGAACCCACCCGATACGGCTTACAGGCCGTGCGCGCGGGTTATGTCACGGCCTCCATCCAGAATTCACCAAACCGGCTGAATCTGGCGGCCGGGGAGCAACGGAAGGACGTTAACCTGCAGATGACGCCCGCCGGGTTAATCTCCGGTACCGTCGTCGACGAAAAGGGCGACCCGGTCGCGGGGGCCTCCGTGCGTGTGTGGCGACGGAACCATGTCGCGGATGGCAAGGTTCAACTGACCGGTATCAGCGGCCCCGGTGTGGGCACACCCATGACCGACCTCAACGGCCATTACAGAATCCAAAATCTGGAACCCGAGACTTACTATGTCTCCGCGGGCACGGTCAATCCCTCTTCCCAGGCTTTCGACATTCTCGGGCAGGTGGTCAGCATGACCGGGTACGCTCTTCGCCCCGCGTTGCCCGGTCAAACTTCGGAGGGCTACCTGCCCACATGGTATCCCCACGCCACACAGGCCGAGACTGCGGTGCCTGTCGTGGTCTCTTCCGGTGAGGAAGTTCAGAAGATCGACATCCAGCTTCAGAAGACCAGGCTCTATGTTGTTGGCGGCAAAGTCATCGCGTCCGGCTCTGCATCTTTGAACCCGGCAACAATGCGCCTCAGTCTGCTACAGCCGGATGGACAGCCCATGAACGGACAGATCACCCAGAGCAACATCGGCACGGATGGCTCGTTCCAGCTCAACGGTTTGACGCCTGGCGACTACCTCCTGGGAGTGCAGGGCACAACGCAGTCTGGCGGCGGGTTTCTCGCACGAAGGAAAATCACCGTAGCGGGGAAGGATCTGCCCGGAGTTGAGCTGGTTTTGCCGTCGATGGGCAGCATCAATGGCTCCATAACAATCAACGGAAAACCGGTGAAGTCCGGCGCCGATCCAGGCCTTTACACCGTGCAGCTGATTTCGGTCGATGCCCCGCGGTCCCCAGGCCCCGGCAGCGTGGTGGGAACGGATGGCTCCTTTACCATTCCGAACGTGCTGCCCGGCGACTATCGGCTTCAGGTCACCACGCCGCCGGGAACCCGCTATGTCCACACCGCCACCCTGGGCGGCGTGGAACTGGGAACGGGCCCGCTTACTTTGGCAAGCGGCCCGGCCACCCTGCAGATCTCGTTCGTCTCCGCGACAGGAAGTATCCGCGTAAACCTGTGGCCTGCTTCCAACGGCGTGATGGCCAACTCCGTTTTCATCACTCCGGCCGAGCCCATCCCAGGACTCGACTGGCGGTCCAAATCGCTGGCCTATGGCGATGCCGGCTCGTACGTGATCTATGATCTCCCTCCTGGCACCTATCGGCTCTATGGCTGGACTCCGGTGAGTCAGGGCGTCATATTTGATCCGGATTCCCTGAAGCCGTTCGAGAGCCAGAGCGTCAAGGCGACCCTTACTGGCGGGGAGACCGTGGCCGTAACCGTGCCCTCGATCTCGCCAGCCAGATAACCCGACAGAATTGGGCTGCTGGCACCCTGTGCCGTGGGTCCGCGCGCTTTCGCGGGTTTTCGAGCATTAAAAACTGCCTGGCGTCCTGGGAATGTACTAATATCGGAGAGAGTGACTACGCGCCCCTATTCTCGTCTCGGGTATCGTCCTGGATCCGCCCTGTGTTTAGCCGGCATCCTGCTTGCCTCGATTCAGGGCCTCAGTGCGCAAACGCTGCCCGTTTCGGCTGACGCATACGTGAATAGCGGGTTCCCCGCCACCAACTTCGGCAGTGCGCCCCAGTTGCAGGTCGGCGGGACCAGCCGGACTTATTTACAGTTCGATCTTTCCAGTCTCCCCGCGGGCATCCTGGTGAACGGGGTGACGAAGGTTAACCTCGTCCTGTTTGTCTCAAAGATCGGCACAGCCGGAACGATTCAGGTTTCCCAGGTGACCAGCGCGTGGACGGAAGCCGGCGTCACCTCGAATACGCAGCCGACCGTCGGCTCGGTCGTGAACTCCGTAGCCGTGGGTAGTGGCGGTGCGAATGGATTTGTGTATGTGGATGTGACCAGCGCCGTGCAGCAGTGGGTCTCGAATCCCGCGTCCAATTTTGGGTTGGCGCTCGATGGTTTGCCGTCGTCAGCTGCTTTGTTTCTGGATAGTAAGGAGAGCGTGACGACCAGTCATCTGGCCGCGCTCCATTTTGATATTGCCGGACCGCAGGGAGCGACCGGCTCCACCGGTCTGGCCGGGTCGACGGGTGCGACCGGAGCTACGGGTGCGGTTGGCGCAGTCGGCGCGACTGGGTCTACGGGAGCAGTCGGCGCAACTGGGTCTACGGGTGCGGTTGGCGCGACCGGAGCGCAGGGTATCGCCGGAGTGACTGGCAGCACTGGATCAACCGGAGCGCAGGGTGTCAGCGGAGCGACCGGCAGCACGGGATCGACCGGAGCACAGGGCATCGCTGGAGCTACAGGTAGCACGGGAGCCACCGGAGCGCAGGGTGTCGCTGGAGTGACAGGCAGCACGGGAGCCACCGGAGCGCAGGGTGTCGCGGGAGCGACAGGTAGCACGGGAGCCACCGGAGCGCAGGGTGTCGCGGGAGCGACAGGCAGCACGGGATCGACCGGAGCGCAGGGTGTTGCTGGAGCGACAGGCAGCACGGGATCGACCGGAGCGCAGGGTGTTGCTGGAGCGACAGGCAGCACGGGATCGACCGGAGCACAGGGCATCGCCGGAGTGACCGGCAGCACGGGAGCCACCGGAGCGCAGGGTGTCGC
>CAIQWJ010000041.1 GCA_903875575.1 uncultured Acidobacteriia bacterium
GACGAAATAATCGGCTTTGACGGTCAATTCTGCCCGGGGCGCAACGGTTTCGTTCACCCGGCGGTTGCATCACCTGTCGGGCCGCAGAGTGTCCCGCATGCAGTGAATCGTGCCCCGCCAGCCGAAGCAACCTTCTGAATCGCAAAGAGTTTTTCGAATGGAATCAATAGGTTCCGTGTTTCGCCGAACACCGTCGTGTTTTACTGTGAACAACTGAGATGGTTTTGCCTGTGCCGTTTGGCGGCGGCACCGGTTGGTCTCCATCTTCATGGGTGGACAGTTGGATTGGCTGTCCACCCACCCTAACCTTCTACAGATAAGTCGGTAGAATCTGCATCTCCGGCACCACGGCGCGCTCCGGCAGTTTCGCCACCGCCAGAATTGCCTCCGCCACGTCTTCCGCCTGCAGCGCATGTTGCATCACTTCCGCCGCCGGTTTCACTGGCCGGTTCTCCAGAATTTCCGTATCGACAAGACCTGGACAAATCACGCAGGTCCGTATACCGTGCTCCTTCTCTTCCACCCGAACGGCGTGCGCCAATCCGAGCACGCCGCGCTTCGCTGCCTGATAGGCCGCTCCCGATACATCGGGCACCAGGCCTGATATGGAGGAAACGTAAATCAGGTACCCGCTTCGTGACTGGCGCATCGCACGCAACACTGCGTGTGTGGCGTAATAGGCACCATTCAGGTTGACGTCCACTACTTTGAGCCAGGTCGGTATATCCAACCGCGAGAGCGCCCGGTTGGGGACATTCGTCCCGCTGACGTAGACCATAAAATCAATCTTGCCCAAAATCTCTTCGGTGTAACGTGCCAGGGACTCCACCTCGAAAGCCTTGGTGACATCACACGCCCGGATCTCAATCGCATGACCCTCCCGCGCTATTTCATCGCGTAACTCCACAAGCCTGTGCTCGCGTCGCGCGGCTGCCATGACACGCGCGCCCTCGGCTGCAAACAAGCCAGCCACAGCCCGCCCGATTCCGCTCGAAGCCCCCACCACAAGTACCACCTTGTCACGTAATGAAACCGGCATGTTTTCCGCGCCCCTTTTTCGCTCGCCTCAACAATATATCGTGCAACTGTGTTTGACTGGCACCCGCGACCAAAGCTGACGGCTGATCGCTCACAGCTGATAGCTTATTTGTATGAACCGCCTTGAGGAACTCCGTCGCCGCCATACTGCTGCCGAAGAGGGCGGAGGTGCGGAGCGGCGCGAACGCCAGCATCGTGAAGGCAAACTTTCGGCGCGCGAACGCGTCGAGTTGTTGCTCGACGAAGGCACCTTCGAAGAGATCGACAAGCTGATCGAACACCGTTGCAGGGATTTCGGCATGGACCAGCAGGTCATCCCCGGTGACGGACTGGTGACAGGCTACGGTCGCGTCAGCGGTCGCCTCACTTTTGTCTTCGCACAGGATTTCACTGTCTTCGGCGGCTCGCTATCAGAAACCAACGCCATCAAGATCTGCAAGGTGATGGATCTCGCCCTCAAGACAGGTGCGCCGCTCGTCGGCCTCAACGATTCCGGTGGCGCCCGCATTCAGGAGGGCGTCCTTTCACTGGGCGGGTACGCGGACATCTTCCTGCGAAACACTCTCGCCAGCGGCGTGGTGCCGCAGATCTCAGCCGTCATGGGCCCCTGCGCCGGCGGTGCCGTTTACTCCCCCGCCATCACGGATTTCATCTTCATGGTGGCCGATACGAGCTACATGTTCGTGACCGGGCCCGACGTGATCAAAACCGTCACCCATGAGGACGTCACGAAGGAAGCTCTCGGCGGCTCCATGACGCACAATGCCAAAAGCGGCGTGGGCCACTTCATAGCTGCCGACGATAAAGAGTGCATCCAGATGATCCGCGAACTGCTCAGCTATCTGCCGCAGAACAATCGCGAAGATGCGCCACGCCGCGCCTGCACGGACCCGATCGACCGCGCCGATCCTGAGCTCGACTGCATCGTTCCGCCCGAATCCAACCAACCCTACGACATCAAGGACGTGATTCATCGTGTGGTGGATGACGCGGAATTCTTCGAAGTCCACGAGCACTTCGCGAGAAACATCGTCGTCGGTTTCGCTCGTCTCGATGGCCGCCCGGTTGGAATCGTGGCCAACCAGCCTGCTTTTCTCGCTGGGTGCCTCGATATCAATTCATCTGTCAAAGGTGCCCGCTTTGTGCGGTTCTGCGACGCCTTCAATATTCCGATCATCACTTTTGAAGACGTCCCGGGTTTCCTGCCGGGCACCGATCAGGAATTTGGCGGTATCATTCGTCACGGCGCCAAGCTGCTTTACGCGTACGCCGAGGCTACGGTGCCGAAAATCACTGTCATCACCCGCAAGGCGTATGGCGGTGCCTATTGCGTGATGGGCTCCAAACATCTCCGCACGGATGTCAACCTGGCGTGGCCAACCGCGGAAATCGCGGTCATGGGGGCGGAAGGCGCCGTCAATATCGTTTATCGCCGCGAACTCGCCTCGGGCGACGCAGATCTCCGCGCGCAGAAGATCGCCGACTTCAACGACCGCTTTGCCAGCCCGTTCGTGGCCGCCGAGCGCGGATTTGTTGACGACGTGATCGAACCCCGCGAGACCCGTGGCCGCCTCATCCGCAGCCTGCGCATGCTGGAGACGAAAGTGGACACCATGCCGCGGAAGAAGCACGGTAACATCCCGCTTTGAGTGCCGGTGGCGGACAGGGTATTCTGGCTGCATGCGCACTCTGCTTCTCACCGTCCTGCTCACGCAAGCGGCACTGCATGCACAAAACGCGGTGCCACAGGTGGCACCGGCGAAATCTGCCGTCAGATACGGCTCTAATCCATCCGCCGGGAAAACCTTCACGCATGACGGCATCAAGCTCTATTACGAGGTTTACGGCGCAGGTAGCCCCCTCCTCCTTGTGCATGGCAACGGCGGCAGCATTCATGATCTGTCCGCGCAAATCGATTACTTCCGCAAACGATACAAAGTCATTGCGATGGACAGCCGCGACCACGGCAGATCCGCCGACTCTCCGGACAAAATCACGTACGAAAAGATGACTGGCGACCTTGCTGCGCTCCTCGATCATCTCCAGACCGGTCCGGTCGACGTGCTGGGGTGGAGCGACGGCGGCATCGAAGCGCTTTTGCTCGGCGCCCAATACCCGTCAAAAGTGAAGAAACTCGCCGCTATGGCAGCCAACCTGGACCCCTCGCCGAGCGCCATCTATCCTGAAGTCGTCGCCTTGGTCGAGACCATGCTGAAGGGTATCTCGCCCGCCGAACGAGAAACTCCGGCCGGGAAGCGCGATCTTAAAGTCACCCAAATGCTCCTCGACGAGCCGCATATCAACCCGTCGGATCTGGAAAAAATTTCCGCGCCAACCCTGGTCCTGGCCGCCGACCATGACCTCATCCGTGACGAACACACCCTTGTGATCTACCACCACATCCCCAATAGCCAGCTTTGCATCTTCCCAAACGCTACCCATCTGATTCCCTATGACGACCCCGCCACCTTCAACGCGGTGGTTGATCGCTTCCTCCGGACGCCCTTCGTGAAGAAGGATCGAATTTCGGATACGATGAAGTCATTCGATGCGATGCGCGCCAGGAAGTAGCGCTCAGGTCCGTCCGGGTGGCCGCGCCAGGCAACTTGTTTTGGTACAACCATTTGCGCGAAAAACCTTGCGTCAAATCTTGACCCAAATACTGTTCTTTTGGCAAGTTTGACCATATAATAGTCCTTCCCGTTCCCGTAGCGGCTAAGGACTTTTCTTTCTCAAATGTTGACCCAGTCGGAAGTCCGCGACGCCATCGGCGACGGAGCCGGAATCCTCAGGCTCGAACCCAATTGGGTTCCCCGGTCTTTTATGATTCCTGGTCGGCGTCTCAGGCTCCATCCGGATGACCTGTATGCCTACGGTGGCCATCGCGGCGGCATCAATGAGCGCTGGTTCGCGTCCACCACAAAAGCGGCCAACGGTCCCGAGACCACAGAGTTTGAAGGCCTCAGCTTTGTCCGCCACGCCAACGGTTCGCATTTTCTCCTGAGGGAAGCAATGGACGTAGCCGGGGACGATGTGCTTGGCTCTGCCATGGCCCGCGAAGGTGGCTGGCATCTCCTCTGTAAGTTCTTCGACAACATGGGGCCCATCCCGCACCACATGCACCAGAGCGATGAATTCGCTGCATTGGTGGGACAGAAGGGCAAACCGGAAGCCTATTTCTTTCCTCCGCAATACAATCAGGTGGAAAACAATTTTCCATATACATTCATGGGGCTGGAGCCGGGTACCTCAAAGGACAACATCCGGACCTGCCTTGGCAACTGGAATCAGGGCGACAACGGCATCCTGAACCATTCGCGCGCCTACCGACTCATCCCCGGCGAAGGCTGGCAGATCAATCCCGGCGTGTTGCACGCTCCAGGTTCCCTGGTGACCTACGAACCGCAGGTGGCGAGCGACGTCTTCTCCATGTTCCAGTCGCTTGTTGAAGGCCGCGTAGTCGATCGAAATCTGCTGACGAAAGATGTTCTGCCGGCATACCACAATGATCTCGATTACCTGATTTCCATGCTGGACTGGGAAGCCAACGTAAATGAGCGATTCGCCGAATCCAATAAGTGCCATCCACGTCCAGTCCGGCCGATAGCCGAAATGCAGCATCTGGGCTATCGGGAAAACTGGATCGCCTACGGCACTTCCTTGTACTCTGCGAAGGAACTCACTGTCTTCCCCGGCCGCGCGGTGACACTCAAAGATGCCGAAGCATATGGCATCATCGTTACGCAGGGCGCGGGAAGATTTGGCATTTATGACGCAATGGCACCGTCTATGATTCGATTTGGAGAGATGACGCAGGACGAGTTCTTTGTGACCGCCGGTGCGGCACAGTCCGGCGTACGGATTGTTAATAACAGCGATTCCGAGCCACTGGTCATCCTGAAACATTTTGGACCCAACAATCCCGATGCAGCCCTGTTGCGGGAGAAACGTCAGTAACTGCGGCGCAGTATGCCGATGCACAATGATCAACCAAGGCTTTCACGGAGAACACCATGAGTACTCAAAACCTGCATAAATATCCAGCAATTCACAATGCGATGTGGCCCGGTCTGGTGGGCAAGGGCGGCGACGGCCCCGGTGCCGAACCACCTATCGACCTTGAGACCATGCTCGACCTCACCGCCAGCGCGGAAGTCGACGGCATCAAATTTGACGGTGTCGACATCTTCCTTTCTCTCCCGCACACCGACATCGATTCATCCGACGACGACCTGAAGAAGCTTGCCGATTCCGTCGCCCGTCGTGGCCTCGTCATCGGTTCTCTGGTCGCTCCGGTCTGGCCTCCCACGGGTGGTGGTTCCGCGATGGGCAGCGCCGAAGAGCGTGCCGCGTTCGTGGGGCAGGTACGCAAGGCCTGCGCAATCGGCAAGAAACTCAAAGATCTGGGCATTCGCAAGTACGGTGTCGTCCGTATTGACTCCGCTTGTGGGCCTGGTGACTGGGCAGCGGATCCGGCTGGCAACACCAAAAAGATCGCTGCGACCTTCCGCGATGCTGCTGCTGTCGCGGAAAGCTACGGCGAGCGTCTCGCGGCGGAAGGCGAAATCTGCTGGGGTGGCATGCACAGCTGGAAATATCTCGCTGAACTGATGGAGGAAACGGACCGTCCCGCCACAGTCGGCATCCAGGCCGATATGGCGCACCTCTCCCTGTACACCCTTGGCTACAACGCGCCAGAACATCGCATCCTGCCCGAAGACTACGATTGGAAAGATATTTCTGTCTTCGAAGATGCCACTCGTACCATGGCGCAGGTTCTCCGCCCCTGGATCAAAGATTTCCATGTTGCCCAGAACGACGCTACTGTGAAGGGCCAGGGCTCTCACGATAAGACGGGTCGGCACTGCCTCCCGAAAGATCCGAATGGCAAGATCAACATCCCCACCGTCGCCGGTATCTGGCTGCGTGACGACAACGGCGTGGTGACCAAATCCACGCAGCACATCTGCTGGGATGGCTGCATGTTCCCGAATGACGTGATGAGTTCGGCCTCTACCTGGCGGGACGTGCTTTCCGCAATGATTTCTGTGCGGAACGCGCACGGCTGGGACTAAAATCAATTCCGGGAAACAATCAAAAGGAAAATCCAATGGCAAAGAAACATCTGAATATCGGATTAGTCGGCTACGGCTTCATGGGCCGAACCCACTCGAATGCATACCGGCAGGCTCCGGTCTTTTTCGATCTTCCCTACACGCTCGGCCTCAAAGCAGTCTGCGCCCGCAATCCTGAGCGCGCGAAGACCTTCGCCGATAACTGGGGTTACGAATCCTTCGAAACCGACTGGCGCAAGCTGATTGACCGCAAGGATATCGACATCATCGATATCGCCAGCCCCAACGACACACACCATGACATTGCCATCGCCGCCGCGAAGGCCGGCAAGATGGTGCTCTGCGAGAAGCCGCTCGGTCGCAACGCGGCCGAGGCCAAAGCCATGGTGGATGCAGTGGAAGAAGCGAAGGTCGCCAACATGGTCTGGTACAACTACCGCCGTGTTCCCGCCGTCGTATTGCTCAAGCACCTTATCGACGAAGGTCGCCTCGGCCGGATTTTCCACTACCGCACGAAGTTCCTTCAGGACTGGACTATCTCTCAGGATTTGCCGCAGGGCGGGGAAGGTCTCTGGCGTCTGGATGCCTCGGTAGCCGGTTCGGGTGTGACTGGCGATCTGCTGGCGCATAACATCGACACCGCGCTCTGGCTGAATGGCGGTATCAACGAAGTGGTAGCCATGACGGAAACGTTCATCAAGGCCCGCAAACACAATCTGACGGGCGAGATGACGCCGGTGAATATCGACGACGCCAGCCTCTTCATGTGCCGGTTTGCGAATGGGTCGCTTGCCTCGTTTGAAGCCACCCGCTACGCCCGCGGCCACAAAGCACTCTACACTCTCGAAATCAACGGTGAAAAGGCGTCGGCCATTTGGGATCTGCATGATCTGCATCGTCTCCAGTGGTACGATCACACCGACGAAGGCCGGTTGCGCGGCTGGCGCAGCATTCACATCACGGACGGCGACCATCCCTACATGAAGAACTGGTGGGTTCCCGGTCTCCAGATCGGCTACGAACACACGTTCACGCATCAGGTGGCGGACTTCCTCACCGCGCTGGGTAAGGGCGAACAGGTCGCGCCGACATTCAAAGATGGCCTGGCTTGCGATTTCGTCACCGACGCTGTTCTGGAATCCGCAAAGTCCCGTCAGTGGGAGAAGGTTAAGGCATAAATGAAAATCACAACAAAGAAATCAGCGGCGTTTGCCGCAACCCTGTCCGCGGCTGCCTTCATGGCGATGTACGTGGTACCAGCGTCCTCGCAACCGCCCGCCGGCGCACCAGGTGCGTCTGGTGCCTCCGGCCGTGGGCGCGGTGGTGGTGGGGGATTCACCCACGCTCCTGCCGCGGACTTCAACAATCACGACGGCTTCACGTCGATTTACGATGGCAAGAGTCTTGCCGGGTGGGATGGCGACGCGAATCTCTGGTCCGTCAGGGATGGCGCGATCTACATCGCAGCTACTTGCGAGAAACCGACAGGTACGGTCTATCTGGTCTGGCAGGGCGGCGAAGTCGGCGACTTTGATCTGAAGCTTGAGATGAAGGGCACCGGCAGCATCAACGGCGGGGTGCAGTATCGCAGCTGGATAACCTCTGACCCCAATGCTCCGCAGCAGCCCGGTCGTGGCGGTGGAGCCGGTGGCGGTGGTGGCGCGCGTGGCGGCAGCGGGCGCGGCCCTGGCGGCGGCTCTGGCGGCTTCGGTGCCGGGCGTGGCCCGGCAGCCCCGTGCCCCAGCGGTCAGCCCCGTGGAACGGCTCCGGATCGTGCCAGCCAGCTGAAGTGGGATATGGGCGGTCCGCAGTATGATTTCGACAACAACAATCAGTACCCTGGTCAGCTGTATGAGCAGGCCACCGGTCGTGGCATCATCGCCTGGAAGGGCGAGGTTGTCGAAACCCTCGAAGGCGGCAGGAAGCAGCTCCTTTCCTCCCTCGGTGATGTCTCTTCGTACTACAACAAGGACAACTGGAATACTCTGGAAATCATCGCCATCGGCAACGTGATGAGCCACTTCATGAACGGTCATCTGATGTCGGTCACCATCGACAACGAGAAGTCGCGCTTCCATCCAAAGGGTAAGATCGGTATTGAAGTCGAAGCGACCGGCGAGTTGTTCACCCGTAACATCTGGCTGAAGAAGTACTGATGTACCGGTTCAGGCATTATTGCAATACTGAGGACGCCCCGAACGCAGCTCTGCGTTCAGGGGCGTTTTCCTTTTGGGTCCGTGATATATAGTGTCGGAAGGTCAATCCTATGAACCGCAGATCATTTTTCGCTTCGTCAGCAGCCGTCACCGCCGGCGCGCTTTCCAGTTCAACTCCGGTAGCCGCAGCCGAAGGCAAATTTCAGCTCGGCTCCGTCACTTACAACCTGCTCCAGAATATGGATCTCGAAACCTGCATCACGACGCTTGAGAAAGCCGGTTACGCAGCCATTGAACTGCGCACCACTCACAAGCACGGTGTGGAACCTTCCATCGACGCCGCCGCCCGCGTCAAAGTGAAGGAACGCTTCGCTCGCTCCAAAGTCCGGCTGCTGAGCTACGGCAGCACCTGCGAATTTCAGTCACCTGACGAAGCTGTTCGTCGGCAGCAGATTGAAATCGGTAAGACCTTCGTGGACCTGGCGAAGGACACTGGCGCTCTCGCCGTCAAAGTGCGCCCCAACGGACTCCCCGCCGGCGTTCCGGTGGAAACAACCGTGAAGAACATCGCTGGCGGCCTCCACGAATTGGCCGACTACGGCCAGTCGAAGGGCATTGAAATCTGGATGGAAGTCCACGGCTCCAAGACTCAGGAATTCCCGCTGGCCTCGCAAATCCTTCGCGCCGCCGACCACAAGAACGTCGGTGCCTGCTGGAACTCCAACCCCACCGATGTCGTGGATGGCTCCGTCAAACAGGCCTTCGCCGCACTGGGACCGTTCATTCGCAACTGCCACATCACGGAACTGACCAGCGGTTATCCGTACCGCGAATTCTTTGGATTGCTGCGCGCGTCCGGCTACTCCCGATACACTCTGGCTGAGGTCAACGAGAGCAAGGAAACGGATCGCTTCATGCTGTATTACCGTGCTTTGTGGGAACAGCTGAACAGCTAACACCATGCCCGAACCTGCGATCCTCACCACTACAGTCGGCTCGTATCCGACTCCCGACTGGCTCGTCGCTCTCCCCAGCGAACAGGCACGCATAGACGCGACACGAGTCGTTTTCGACATCCAGCGTCAGGCCGGCCTTGATCTGCCCACAGATGGCGAACTGTACCGCTTCGACGTCAATCATCCCGATACCAACGGGATGATCGAATACTTTCTGCGGCCGATGGCAGGCATCCGCAGCGTCGTGGGCAGGAGTGACCATGAAGACTTCGCTCGTCAGCGTCACATGCAGTTTCGTCGCAAGGCAGCTGGCGTCGTGGAAGGACCACTGGCCGAGGGTGGCCTCAATCTGCTGGCCGACTGCGAACTCGCAGCCAGCGTCGCCGGTGGGCCCTTCAAGTTCACCGTCACCAGCCCCTACATGCTGGCGCGAACTTTGCTCGACCGGCACTACGGCGATTTCCGATCGCTGCTTCTCGCAGTTGCCGATACGCTGGCCCAGCAGGTCTCGGACCTGCCTTGCGATTGCCTCCAGGTGGATGAAGCGAATATTCCGGGCAACCCGGAAGACGGAGCGATCGCCGCCGAAGCCATCAATCGTGTTCTGGCCGCCTTCCGCGGTCGACGCGCCGTGCATCTGTGCTTCGGCAACTACGGAGGCCAGTCGATCCAGCGCGGCACCTGGGTCGCCCTCACTGCTTTCCTGAACTCGCTCAATGCCGATCACGTTGTGCTCGAAATGGCGCACCGCCCGGAAGCAGATCTCCTGGCCATGAAGGAACTCGACCCGCGCATCCGGCTTGGCATCGGAGTCATAGATGTCAAAGTGAATCACGTCGAAACTGCGGAGGAAGTTGCCCGCAGAATCGAACGCGCCGAACTTCACCTCGGACAAGGCCGTGTTGGCTGGGTTCACCCCGATTGCGGCTTCTGGATGCTGAAACGCTCAGTGGTCGATCGAAAGATCGAAGCCCTCGTGAAGGGCCGCGATCTGTATCTCGGTCGGCGTTGACTTACGCAGTTCGCCCTTGTTGCGTGAGTAGTTCGATCAACTTCTCTTCGAAAGTATCAAGATCGGCACCCAACTCGCTCGTAGCTCCCGTGTAGATGAGCTTTCCGTTCGCGATCACGCTGATCTCGCTGCACAAACTGCGAATCTCCTGCGCATCGTGGCTGCTAAGAAATGTCGTGACGTTTTCGGTGGCAGCCAGGCGACGTAACAGATTCCACATGTCGCGCTTGGCTGGCAGATCCAGTCCGCGCGTCGGTTCATCCAGGAAAAGCACTTTCGGATGCCCCATCAGCGCACGGGCAATTTCTACTCGCCGTTTCATTCCCGTGCTGTAATTGCCGATCGGCTTTCCTCGGAACCTGGCATCCAGACCCACGTCGTTGAGAATCTTCTCGACATGATCGTCGGCGTCTTTCATCCGGCGAATGCGCGCAAAGTAACCGAGGTACTCTCGCGCCGTCCATGTCGACTGACTCTCGCTCGTCTCGTCACTCACCAACCCGACCAGCCCTCGCACCGCCAATGGCTCTTTTGCCACGTCGTGACCCCAGAGTTTCGTCGTCCCTCCGCTCGGAGGCAGCAACGTGGTCAGCATCCGGATGGTGGTCGTCTTCCCCGCGCCATTGAGCCCGAGGAAGCCGTAAAGATGGCCCTTCGGGATTCGCAGCGAGACGCCATCCACAGCCACAAAATCGCCGAAGCGCCGCGTCAGTCCGTCGGTTTCGATCGCGTATTCGATCATCTTGTTCGCCGCCATCGTGAAATTGCGGCGCCCAGGCAGAGCAACGGCAGGAATGCCGATACAATTCCCATCTGGTAAATCGCACCTGGTACCTGCGCCCCCACGGCACCGCGAGCGTTGAGCGTCCGCGTCTTCGATTCCGGACCTTCCGACACCTGATACGTGGCCGTAACCGTGAGCGGATACCGGTTGCCGCCGATGTCCCACGGCTTCGTGGGCGTCAATATAACCGGCACACGCGCCACCCAACCGTTTGCCAAATGCCGCCCATCCGGTAGAGCTGGCCCGGCATCGTTGGTGAATTCATGCGTTTCGAGGGCCTGTACACCGTCGGTTTGGACCGTCAACCCGCTTTCGCCCGCGATTCGCACATTCAGACCGTCGACATGGTCCGCGGCATCCACAGGCAGCAGCACCAGCAAGTCCCGTCGATTGGTCTCATCAGTTCCCAGTGCCGAGGTTTCGCGGTTCAGCAGCGGCCCGCAGCATCGCCGGGGCAACTGACGGCCAGTGGAAACCATTGCCAGTGCGCCGCCTCCGCGCCCGAAACCGCCGCGTCCGGCGGGCGCGTTGTTGGCGGGCGGTGCGGGAGTGTCATAGTTCGTGTCTGCCAGCGTGGCAGGCAGCAGGACGAGCATCGCAATGCCAACCCGAATTCCCCAACGCTGCGAACTTGTGGCTTCCCATGTCTCCACGCCCTGCGCACGCAGGAAAATCCAGCCTGCCAGCGCGAAGGCCCCCACCACCACGATGAAGAACCCTATCCAGGTGAGGGTGGTGGTGGACGGTATGCTGCCCGCCACCAGCGTGAAACCAAGCGCATTCTTCAGGAGCACTGCCGGACTCGACAGCGCCAGATGCCCGCTGCGCGTGGCTCCGTTGCCCCGCGCCACCATCAATTCCTGCAGCGGCACCATCCCCAGACAGAGCAGGAGAACGCCCATGCCCGTCGCGGCCGGCGCACCCACACTCCGTCCGATGAACATGACCCCGATCAACGTTCCCACGGCAATGCACGCCAGCAGGATTCCGGGTGTCCAAAGCAGAAACCGGCCCAGCAGAAACGGCAGCCCGACGTGTGAGGTGTAAACCACCAGCATCGGCAGCAGGGCCACATAGTAAGCGACAGCAAATGTCATCAACACCAGTACCCGCGCCACAAGCCAGTCTCGGCGCTCTACAGGCGCGGTAAAAACACTCTCCACAAACCGATTCGCCCGTGGGCCGGCGATGAACCCCGCAGCCAGCGGAATGAACGCCATCGGTACCAGTCCGTAGGCGATCATTCCGAACCCATCGAGCCACGTGTCCTGCGTTCCAACGGTTGCCAGTCCGCCAAGGGCGAACAGAATGACTGCCGCACCCAGCCATGCGAAACGACCGCGCATGCTGGCCTTGAGTTCTTCTATGTAGAGTGTGGTAATCATTGCCGCCTGGCTGTCGAACCCCCATGAGAACACTCGGGGCTGAATAAACGCTGAAGTTCTCAATCTCTCCTGACACCACGGTGTCAGCAGCACTCCTGCACAATCACTGCATGAACAACACATCACCCAACGCCGCGGAGTGGTTCGAAATCCCTACGGCTGATATCTCGAAAGCGGTCCCTTTCTATAATCAGGTCCTTGGTCTTCAGTTGGAATCTGTGGTCTGGGGCCCCGGTCTCATTGCCATGTTCCCCCATGTGGAGCCTGGCCCCGGAGGTTGCCTCATGCAGGCCCCTGGCATGGTGCCTTCCGGTACCGGCTCGGTCGTCTACTTGCCTGCCAACGACATGGACGCCGATCTTGCGAATGTCGTCACTGCGGGCGGCAGCGTGGTCATTCCGAAGACGCCTATCGGTCCCGACATGGGATTCTTCGCGCGCTTCCACGATCCGGAAGGCAACCTCGTGGGCCTCTGCGCAAAGGCGTGACAGGCGGACTGGGCGCGCCGTCCGTCACCAGGTAAAGTAAGAACGTGCGCAGAGCCGACCGCCTCTTTCAAATCGTCCAGCACCTCCGGCTTCGCAAAACCCGCACCACGGCGCGTGAACTTGCACGTCGGCAAAATGTCTCCGAGCGCACCATCTACCGCGATGTTCAGGATCTGGTGCGTTCGGGCGTTCCTATTGAAGGCGAGGCCGGGGTCGGGTATGTTCTGCGCGGCTTTGACGTACCTCCGCTCATGTTCACTCGCGAAGAGATAGAAGCCCTGGTGGTGGGAGCCCGCATGGTGGAAACGTGGACCACGGAGCCGCTGGCGGTCGCCGCGCGCCAGGCGCTGGCAAAAATCGAGGCTGCGCTGCCGGAGCGTCTGAAAGCCGAAATCGGCAAGTCCCGCATGTACGCGGTTGATCATCGAACTACGCCTGAATTGCGCGCGCGGCTCGACTCTATCAGGCAGGCGGTGACCGCGACCCGAAGCATTGAGTTTGGATACTTGACGGAGCGGGGAACTGCCTCGCGCCGAACCGTCCATCCACTTGGTCTCTACTTCTGGGGTAACGTCTGGACTCTGGTAGCCTGGTGTCTGCTACGCAATGATTTCCGTCACTTCCGTGCGGATCGTATGACCGCCATCGAACCGGGCGATCCTTTTGTATCGCAACCGGGCCGCACCCTCGACGACTTCCTGGCACGCATCCAAGCCGAGGTCCAGCGGCCGGAGAAATAGCTCAGGCCAGTTGCACATGTCGCTGCCTGCCGTACGTGGGGATATTACGGTCACTGATGAGCAGGCGCGCTTTCATGACGCGGGCGGTCGCCACGATGATGCGATCTGCGGGGTCGCCGTGAAACGTCCCGGGCAGGTGCGAACTTTCGATGGCGATGGCCGGCGTTAGCTGGGCAAGTGTCAATCCCGGCATCGCTAAAGCTTCTTCAACCCACTGTGCACAACTGGTATGAAGCTGAAGCCTGCCCTTCGATTCCAGCATTCCCACTTCCCACACGGAGAAGACAGAAAGCAGCAACTTACCTGCTGACGCGGCGTGACGGATAATCTCAAGGTTTTGCGCAGTCAGGCGATCACCGAGTCCGCCCTGAAGCCAGAGCCAGTAGTGCGTATCGAGGAGAAGCGGCGATATGATTCCGTTATCGGTCAACATCCCAGACGTCATGCATCGGTCCCACGATGTCACCCAGAATCTCGAAGGTCCCCTTCATGCGCCCAAAAAGTTCCGGCGTGGTCTCTTCCACCGGAACAATGCGCGCCACAGCCTTGCCGCGCTTTGTGATCACCACTTCCTGACGCCCACGCTGGACTTCGTCCAGTACGGCGAGACATGTCGCTTTGAACTTTCCAGCTGCAATCTGGCGTCTCATCTTATGGTCATTTTAGTATGGTCACGAAGGGCCATCACCGAGGATAGCTGCCATTATTCACGTCGAGCGTCGTGCCATTCACGTACTCCGGACACTCGCTGCCCAGCCAGAGAATCGCCGCCGCAACTTCTTCCGGCTGACAAACCCGTCCCGAGTAAACGGCACGCATCACGTTATCTTTCCGGGATTGCGGCAACTGATCGTACATGCGCGACCGGGTCGGCCCCGGAGCCACCGCATTCACGAGAACACGGTACGGACCCAGTACGCCCGCCCAGGTCTTTGTCAGATTCAATATTCCGGCCTTGGTGATGCCATACCAAAGGTCCGGATGTCCTGTGAAGGCTGAGACGGAACTCACATTGACGATGCGTCCGCTGCCGCGCGCCTTCATCCCGGGAGCAAACGCTGCAATTAACGCCGCAGGCGCTTCCAGATTCACGGCCAGAATCTCTTTCCGGTGTTCCTCGGGAATAGCCTCGGGCGGATCGCAAAAGAGCACGGCCGCGTTGTTCACAAGCGCGTCTACATGGCCAATGGATGCCGTCAGAGTGGCAATATCCGCCGTCTGTCGAAGGTCGAAATCGAGGCGGTCGCCGACGACCTCGAAACCAAACTCCTTATCGAGCGACACGACCTGCCATCCTGCGGTTGCAAACGCCCGCGCGGTGGCAAGGCCGATCCCGCGACCAGCACCTGTCACAAGAACTTTCTTCACCTGTTCAGTTTACCGACGGTTGTGAAGCCGTTCTCAGACGTGGGTGCCCTTGAGCGCAGAATTGACAGCCGTATTCATCATGCGCTCTGCCAGGCTGTGCGTGACTTCGTTCAGCCGGTCGATCTGCGCGCGGATGATCTGGTGGTCTTCGTGATGGTAGGCCAGTTGCAGTCGGTTCGCCGCGTCGGTAACCGCCTGTCGCTCTTCATCAGTGAGCGAGAGCCATGCCGAATTCTTCTGCGCCTTGGCTGTCGCGGTCATGATCGCGTCGGCGTCGATTCGCGCGCCCGCCAGTTGGGCCGCCTGATAGTCTTCCTCGGCATGATCGATGGAGGCTTCAATCATGGCTTCCACCTGCTCATCCGTGAGTCCGTAAGTGGGCTTCACTTCGACTGACTGCTCCAACCCGGTTCGGCCATCCCGTGCCGTGACGTGAAGAATGCCGTTGGCGTCGATCAGGAAGCGCACTTCGATGCGGGCCATGCCTGCGGGCATGGGGGCGATGCCCTTGAGGTCAAAGCGGGCGAGGCTGCGGCAGTCTTTCGCGAGTTCGCGCTCGCCCTGCACCACGTGAATCAGGACGTTGGTTTGTCCGTCGATACCGGTAGTGAAAGTCTCGCCGGCGCTGGCCGGAATGGTCGAGTTGCGGTGAATGATCTTCGAAACCACGCCGCCGTAGATCTCGATGCCGAGCGAAAGCGGAGTCACGTCGAGCAGCAATTGATTCTCTACCGTGCCTGCCAGTATTCCGGCCTGTACGGCGGCACCCAGAGCCACCACTTCATCGGGATTCAACTCGGTGTGTGGACGGGCCCGGAACAACACCTCCACGGCGCTGCGGACCATCGGAATTCGGGTGGAACCGCCAACTAACACCACCTCGTCGATCTGCTCTGGGGTGACATCGGCGTCTTTCATACAGTCGCGGCAGGGGCCGAGCGTCCTGTCCACGATGTCGCGAATCAGACCTTCAAAAAGTTCGCGTGTGATCTCGCGCCTGTAGGCCTTGCCGTGCCAGGTGAAGTCAACTGTCGCGGAAAGCGCGAAGGACAGCGCCTCCTTGGCCCGGATGACTGCCGCACGCAAAGTCTGAACTGCTTCACCGTAGTGCGAGACATCCTCGCCCCACTCGCTGGCAACGTCTTCGAGGGCGATCTTCAGCAGTCGGTTATCAATATCGTCGCCGCCCAGATGCGTGTCGCCATTGGTGGCGAGTACCTCGAAGATGCCGTCGTGCAGCCGCAGAATCGAGATATCGAAGGTGCCGCCGCCGAGATCGTACACGGCGATCACGCCCTGTTTGCGCTTGTCGAGGCCGTAAGCGAGTGCCGCTGCCGTTGGTTCGTTCACCAGTCGGAGCACGTCGAGCCCGGCGATGCGGCCGGCATCACGCGTTGCTTGCCGTTGCGCGTCGTTGAAGTAAGCCGGAACGGTGATTACGGCTTTGGTAACAGGCATCCCAAGCGCAGCCTCAGCGTTTGCTTTCAATTGCCGAAGAATCAGCGCCGAGACTTCAGGCGGTGTCAGGGTTTTCTCGCCCAGCACCAGGCGAATCACCGATTCGCTGCCTTCCGCGATGTGGAAAGGGAACAGTTTCAGTTCTTCCTGAACGTCCGCAACACCGCGGCCCATGAGCCTCTTGACGGAATAGACCGTACGGGCTGGGTGGTCAATCAATTCCGCCCGCGCCGCATTGCCGACGATGGGTGCGCCTTCTGGCGGCAGGGAGACGATGCTCGGGACCATCCTGTTGCCGTCTTCGCCCGGAATCACTTCCGGTTTCGTGAGCTTCATGCACGCGATGAGGCTGTTTGTCGTGCCGAGGTCGATCCCAACGACGCTATCCGGGCTGTCAAATTCAATCTGAAACATGCGCTTCGTCTGTTCTCGCGATCAGGTTTGTTATGTATTTTCTGCGATTCAACTGGCCGCGAACGTCATCGAGTTTCGCGCGCTCATTGCCTGCATGCCATGCCGCGAATGACAACTGCATGGCGGCGTCGATCTCATCCCGCATACGCTCAAAGCGGAGCCGGGCGGGCTGCAACTGCGCCCGGGCATCGGCATCGCCCTCCCGAAGTTCTTCGAGGGCCATGTTCAGCTCAAATACTTCTTCCAGTAGTTCGGGCGGAACGTCTTTCGTGCCTTGCTCAGCAATGTCGAAGCCTTCCTGCTTCAGAACATACAACGCCCGACTGACGGGATCCTTCAGCGTTCGGTAAGCGTCATTCAGTACGGCCGACGCCTCCAGCGCGTATTCCTGCTCACGCGCCGGTTTCCGGGAAAACAGATCGGGATGCAACTGACGGCTCAGGCCGTAGAAACGCTTCTCCAGATCTTTGACATCGAGAGCCAATTGGCGGGACAGGCCGAAGAATTCAAAAAAATCATGCGCCGGGGGCTGCAGCGCTTTGCACTGTTCGCAGAAGCGGGCAGACACGGCAATACCGCAATTCCAGCAGGTCTGGCTCATTGCGCGCTTAAGCCGTAAATGAAGTGCCGCAGCCGCAACTCTTCTTTGCGTTCGGATTCTCGAACACAAAGCCGGATTGCATCAGCGATTCTTTGTAATCGAGCGTGAGCCCGTTTAGGTAGAGGATGCTCTTCGGGTCGACGAAAACCTGCACGCCGTCGAAGTTGAAGACTTTGTCCTTCGGACGCGGCTGAGTATCAAACTTGAATTGATAGCTCAGGCCGGAACAACCGCCGCCAAGGACGCCGAGGCGCAACCCGCCCTGCACACCCATCTTTTCGAAGGTGCTGCGGATCTTATTTACCGCCTTTGGCGTGACTTTGATTTCACGCGCCGGGATCTCACGCGTCGGAAGGTTCACTTCCGGCGCGTGAGTTTCGGTACCTGGCTGGGTTTCGATCGCGGTCATCACGCCACCGCTTGTGCCGGGGTCTGCGCGGCAGCCGGAGCCTGCTTGCTCTGCTTGGCGCGATAGTCGCCAATGGCGGCCTTGATCGCATCTTCGGCGAGCACGGAGCAGTGAATCTTGACCGGGGGCAGGCTGAGTTCGTTGACGATGTCGGTGTTCTTGATTTCAAGAGCCTCGTCAACCGTCTTGCCTTTCAGCCATTCGGTGGCGAGCGAAGAACTGGCAATCGCGCTGCCGCAGCCGAACGTCTTAAACTTCGCCTCTTCAATGATGCCGCTTACGTCATTGACGCGTATCTGCAGCTTCATGACGTCGCCGCACTCCGGCGCGCCCACCATACCGGTGCCAACGCTGGCCGAGCTCTTATCGAGCGAGCCGACGTTACGCGGATTGTTGTAATGATCGAGAACCTTATCGGAATATGCCATGTCAGTGTCTCCCTGAATAATCTGTCTGAAAACTAATCGTGCGACCACGAAACGGTGCTGAGATCAATGCCTTCTTTCGCCATTTCGTATAGCGGCGAAAGTTCGCGCAGCTTGACGACGACGTCGATGAGCTTGTTGGCCACGTAGTCCACTTCTTCCTCGGTGTTAAAACGACCGAGACCGAAACGAATCGACGAGTGAGCGACGTCATCGCCGACGCCGAGCGCCTTCAGCACGTAGCTCGGTTCCAACGTAGCTGAGGTGCAGGCCGAACCGCTGGAAACCGCGATGTCGTTGATTCCCATCAGCAGAGATTCGCCTTCCACATAAGCGAAGCTCATGTTGAGGTTGTGCGGCAGGCGGTGTTCCATGGAGCCATTGATGAAGACTTCGTCGAGACCGGCTTCCAGCTTCGCCCTCAGTCTGTCGCGCAGCGCGCTGAGGCGCACTGTCTCTTCCGCCATTTCCTTGTTGCAGAGTTCGCAGGCCTCGCCGAGGCCAACAATTCCAGGCACGTTCAGCGTGCCGGAGCGCATGCCGCGTTCGTGACCGCCGCCATCGATTTGTGCCGTGATTTGCACGCGCGGGCCCTTGCGGCGAACATATAGAGCGCCAACGCCCTTGGGTCCGTACATTTTGTGGGCACTGAGAGACAGGAGATCGATGTTGTCCGCATTCACGTTGACAGGTACTTTGCCCACGGCCTGGACGCCGTCGGTGTGGAACAGGACGCCACGCTCGCGGCAGATCTTGCCAATCTCGCGGATGGGCTGAATAACGCCAAGCTCGTTGTTGGCATACATGATGCTGACAAGGATCGTCTTGTCCGTGATTGCTTCCTTCAGCATTTCCAGGTCAATCAGACCATCGCCCATCACCGGCAGATAGGTGATGCGGAAGCCGTTCTTCTCCAGCTTCTTGCAGGTATCGAGGACGGCCTTGTGCTCGGTGACTTCGGTAATGATGTGGTTGCCCTTTTCGGCATACATCTCCGCCACACCCTTGATTGCAAGGTTGTTGGATTCGGTGGCTCCGCTGGTAAAGATGATTTCTTTCGAAGTGGCACCGATCAGATCCGCAATCTGTTTCCGCGCTTTGTCCACGGCCTGTTCCGCTTCCCAGCCGAACTCGTGGTTGCGGCTGGCCGCATTGCCATAGTGCTCCGTGAAGTACGGCAGCATGGCGGTGACGACGCGCGGGTCCACCCGCGTTGTTGCATGATTATCGAAATAAATAGGCAGCTTCATATAGGTCTTGTTTCCGTCAGAATTCCTGATGCACATCGCTCTCCAGCAACAGCGCGCGACCTGACCGCACGCCTGAACCTGAGGGCGTTGTCAAAGCCGCTGCAACCGCAGGACGTGCGGTCCGCGCGCTGGCGACCGGATTCACCGGCACAGGCAGCGGCGTGAGTCTGATGACCGGCGATTCCGCCAGATCCGAGATGGTAAATCGATTGAGCACGTCCAGAATCGCTTCGTGAACCTTACGCAGCGGTTCGCGTACCGTGCAGTTGTCGGACTGATCGCACGTACCGTGTTCGGTGAAGCAATGCGTCAGGATGACTGGACCATCAATGGCCCGAACGACTTCCAGCGCTGATACAGCCGCCGGATGCCGAATCAGCTTGTACCCGCCGTTGGTGCCGGAGACAGACTGCACAATGCCGGCGCGCGAGAGTTGCTGCAATACCTTGGCTAATAGGGTAACCGGCAGATGGTAGGCATCCGCGATGTCCTTCGTGCTGGCGGTCGCACCGGGCACTGAGGCCAGATGCCGCAGAGCGATGAGACCGTAATCGGCTTTTTTGGTGAGCTTCAGCATGAATCAGGACTGATTTGATCCTGTATTGAGCATACCACAAGAACCCTTTGAAGTCAGCGGGTTAAATTGCGACCAAACTGGTGGGGGTTCCGGCTTAGCCCAGCAGCGTACAGCGAATCAGCTGGAGCGGCCCAAGCTTAGGAAAACGCTGGGGTGAGGTTTCAATTGCACTGCGGATGGCCTCGAAATCGGCCGCATTGTTGTGTATCAACGGCATCGCGGCAACCAAAGCAGTTGCCGCGATAGTGCTGTCGAAACGCCAACGTGAGAGCCTGTCCTGCCTCGATTCCGCCATGCGGTGGGTGCGTCGCGGCGGTGTCGGCGGTTCCGGGATGAGCGACATGATTTCGCCCGCCACCACCGCCACCGCCGAATCCACTGGCAGAACGACACCAAGTTGATCCAGATACGCGATTCGCGCGATCTCTATCCGATCCTGAGATTCAACTGCGGCCCGCCGCCACAGCAAACTATAGCCGCGAATGCGCTCTATGACGGTGACGGCCGAGACGGACATGCGGTGCAGCCCAAGATAGGTTTGCAGCCATTGCGTAACCTCCGGAGTGCCGTTGCGACCCAACCAGCTTTCCGCGCTGGTATCGAAGATGAACGGTCCGGACGCCGGGTTGACCATCAGTTTCCGTCGGGACCGATCGGTTCCAGCATCACACCATCCAGGATTGCGATCTCGTCGTCAGTGAATCCCGTGAAAGCTTTGCGGTACGATTCCAGAACCTGGCCCCCGCGATGCCGGGCCGCTTCTACCTGAAGCCCAACCGAGACGACTTCCGCAATTACCGTACTGAGGTTGACGTGCCGGGAATCGGCGAGTTTTTGTGCCTCGTTCAGGGAATCCGCAGGCAACGTGAGGGTTGTTCGTTTCTTAAGTAGTGCGACAGATGGGCTTGCCATAGATGCATTATAGCACAGATACAAGCATCAAACTACATCAAGCAAGAAAGGCAATGCGCAGGGCGCTACTGGAATGCTCTAAGTGCTTGTTCCTCAGTCTCTTGGATATCCAGCACATCATAAAGCCGGGTCACCAGGAACAGGTCGCGGACCCTTCTGGATAGGCAGGATAACCGCACTTTCCCCTGCTTATTCGCCACCGAAACGTATCCGCTTACCAACTCACCGATGCCGGAGCTATCAATAAAAGTGACCCCTGCTAAATTGAGCAAAATTTTAGGGTTACCCTGGGCCATCAGGTCGCGCATATTTTCGTGCAGAGCACTGGAGCCTTCCCCCAAAGTGATCCTGCCGACGATATCGACCACGGCAACATCGCCCACCTGTCGAATTGTAAGTTTTGCGCTCAAACGGTCAGTATACAGGTGAACACTGCAAACCCGCTACAGTAGAAGGTTGGCTGATGCGGGCAATTACGAAATATTGAGGGTCGTCCTCGCCACGATTCTGGCCATTAGCTGTGCCATCGCGGGCATTCTGGCCGCTGGCGGCAGACGGGCCCGGGTTTTGGTCCCGATCAGCGGCGGTCTGTTGGCCGCGGTGGCATTGTTTGCGTTGATTCCCGAAACGGCGGGGCAGATCGGTTGGCCCGTGGCGCTTACCGCCGCAGCGGGTGGCTATCTGATACTTGAGGTGCTGGATCGCCTTGGGTTGCCGGTTTGCCCCTCCTGTTCGCACAGCCATGGCTTTTCGGGTCCGCTGGTTGCCGCTACCGCCATACACGCCTTTGTGGACGGCTGGGGCATGATGGCAGTTCGCGACTCACAGACGACCCACGTTTCCGGTGCGATCCTCGGCGTCCTCCTGCTGCATAAGATCCCTGAGGGGCTGGCTTTGGGGGCTATTCTGCGCATGTCGGCCGGAAGACCGGGACGGGCGGCCGGGCTGGCAGTGCTGGCCGAGGTACCAACGCTGGCTGGCGGGGCAGTGGGGCAATGGGGAGCGCAGGCAGTATGGATCGGCTATCCACTCGCGCTGGCCGGCGGTGCGTACCTGTTTCTGGGGCTGCATGCGGTGAAAGCCTGGTTGTTTCCGGCGCACCAGCACTCTCACGGTGATCATTCGCATTCCCATTCGCACGAAAAGCTGTCACAATAGTCGGTCGTTGGCAGCATTCGGCGGCGGCAACGGTCGAACTTCAAGGAGAAAACGTGCTGATTCGGAAAGCTGTTCTTGTGACTGTTTTTGCATTAAGCGCGATGGAGGGATTTGCGGCTGTGAAAGTAGACAAAGTTGAGTACAAGGGCTGGAAGAACTGCTATCGGGTGACGAATGGCGAAATCGAGGCCGTCGTGACCGGCGATGTGGGCCCGCGCGTGATTCGCTTTGGGTTTGTCGGCGGCCAGAACATGTTCAAGGAATATGCCGAGCAAATGGGCAAGTCCGGTGAAAAGGACTTTCAGTTGCGCGGTGGCAGCCGCGTGTGGAAAGCGCCCGAAGATCCGGTTGCAACCTGGGCACCCGACAACGTGCCGGTGGCAATCAAGATGACGCCGATGGGCCTGATCGCTACCGCTCCGGTGGAACCGCTCACAAAGCTCCAGAAAGAGATTGAGATATCTATGGAGCCGACGGGTACCAAAGTGACGGTTTCACACCGCATCACGAATCACGGTCTCTTCCCGCTGGAATTCGCACCATGGGTGTTGACGATGATGGCGCAGGGCGGCATGATGGTTTCCGGGTTCCCGCCTCGCGGCACGCACCCGGCGAATCTGGAAGCCACAAATCCCCTCGTCATGTGGGCTTACACCGATCTGTCAGATCCGCGCTGGAAGTTTACGAAGAAGTTCATGACGCTGCGGCAGGACCCGAATAATTCCAACGCGCAAAAGCTTGGCACGTTCAATAAAGACACCTGGGCGGCGTATCTGCTCAATGGCGAGGCTTTCGTGAAACGGGCGCAGGCCGATCCGTCGAAGACCTACACCGACTTTGGCTGTTCGTTTGAGACCTTCACCAATAACGATTTTCTGGAGATCGAGACGCTGGGCCCGGTCACGAAAGTGCAGCCGGAACAGACCGTGGAGCAGGTGGAACACTGGGGTCTTTATCGGAACGTGAAGCCCGCGGCAATTACGGATGAAGAATTAACCCGCGTGCTGGAACCGCTCCTGCGATAGTAGGGTCTATTGCAGCACGCGCAGGTCAACCGTCTGTCCCGGGTTCGTGGCGGCGGCCGGATCCTTCGCTTTCACGCTGACAGCTTGTCCCCGGGCTTCGTAGTCTTTGAGGAAGTCCGGATCGAACCAACTGTATTGCGCTGCGTCCTGCCAGGCGAAGAGTTTGTAATCGCCGGGGGCGATGGCCTTGATTTCGAAATGCCCGCTCAGATCGGTGATTACATCCTTCGTAAAGTTGAAACTCCCCCGAAGTGTTGGGTCGTTCGGGAGGATGACTATGGTGGCTCCGGGCACCGGCTTGCTGTCAGCGTCTCTGACTATGCCATTCACCTGGCCACCATCCGTTGCGAGGACCACTTCCAGATCGGCATTGGCCGATCCGCTTACCGTCATGCCCCTATGCAGAATGTCCTCAGTGCCCGCCGTAATGCTCTTAATGAAAACGTCACGGTCCAGAGGAGTCCCCAGGAGTTCGATTCGGTTAATGCCCGGTGAAAGGTCCAGCGTAAACGAGCCATCGGATCGCACACGCGCATTATTCACCACTAGTTCAGACAGTTTTGGGGGATGCTCGCCCTCGATTCGAAGATGGCCCGCAACCGTTGGGCACAATCCGTTCGGGCTGACGCGCACGGCTATGTCAGTCTGGCCAACCGTGAGGGGCATCCTTTCCTCCTCACATGAACCTCCCTGTGATTCGTCAATTACCCCCTCATACGGCCTAATCTTCCATGCAAAGAAACCAAGATTATAGGTACCTGGGGGAACGTCAGTGATGGAAAAATCACCCTTGGAATCCGCTTTGGCGTGGCCCGAATTGCCGACCACGTCGAAGCCTGGAGTCGAATAGTTCAGGCTGACGCCGGACCGGGATCCCCTTGGTGTATCCAGATGCACGGTCACTTGGTACGCGCGGCCTCGAATTATTGTGATATCGGCCGTTGTGACGCCCACACCGGGCGTCACGTCAACGGGACTGGCGGCAGCGGGGTCCAGAACGCCTGAGTACCAGGTTTTGAGAGCGGTTGCAGTCGGTTCCTTCTGCTTCACGGAATGATCTATCGTTGGGTCCTGCGGAGTCGGGCTCATTCCGGCCTCGAGATAATACTTTCCCGATTCCAGATCTGAAACACGGTATTGGCCGACGTCGTTCGTCCACGTTTGAGATCTCTGGTCGATCTGCCGTCCCCTTCGCGTATATACACTCGAATAAATCAGAACCCGCGCTCCCACAACAATTTCGCCGTCCGTGTCTCGTACGGTGCCGGTGATGACTCCGTATGGCATCAACTGGAACTGCAAACCCTCCAGCTTCTGTCCTTCTGCAAGCGCCACAGAACTACCAATGCTCGTTGGTCGGCGCGCGCCATAGAAGATCTTTTGGTAGCCGCCGCGTTGTGCTGATACACGATATTGCCCGGTGTCGAGGTCCACCATGAGGAACTTTCCCGCAGCGTCGGTTGTTGTGGAAGCGTGTGGCTCGGAAGTACCCAGATGTTCCGCCACGATCACTACCTTGCTGAGTGGCCGGCCCGTCACGGAATCGATTACCGTCCCGGAGATGGAACATTTCTCGGGAGCTGCCACCTGCTGTGCGAACAGGAGCGCAAGAATCAATGATGAAGTCACGATGTGTTACCTGCTATTGTAGGCCAGTTTTGCCTATCGATGCAGGATGTCGTTCGCGGCGCGAATGCCGGATTCGAGCGCGCCTTCCATCGTTCCAGGCAGGGTCGAAATATGCTCGCCGGCGAAATACACCAGGCCCTCGGGCTTGATCAGTTCCGGATACCATGCGCTGAATTGTCCGAGTTCATATTTCGAATAGGCGTTATCCCAAACCTGATGCGTGGCCGAGACGAACTCCCGGTGTGCGCCCGGATGCACCAATTCGAGATCGTTCAACCCGATGCGCACGCGTTCCTCAGTCGAATAACTCTTCATGGAGAGTGCCCCCGGACCCTGTGTATAGGCTTCCAGAATGCCGGGCGAATCTACGCCTGTCGTCATGGGATGGCGGGGTTCCTCTAAGACCTGCATGAGCGAAGTGTCCGTGGAAGCGTCGCCCGATACCCTGGCGTCGGCCCAATACCGCCGCTTCATCTGAAAAAACAGACGCGTGACGTTCTCGTATTTCAGTTGCGCCACGGCTTCCGCCTTCACTTTTGAAAGCACCGGAGTGAATTCGACCTCCCGCAGCGCTGAGAAGGGCAGGGTACAGACGATGCGATCCGCCTCCAGCGTGCGAATGGCATTGCCTTCGCGAACCGTGACCCGCACTTTATCCTTCAACTGCTGGATGCGCGTGACTGTGGCGTTGTATCGAATGCGTTTACCCAGTTTCGCGGCCATTGCCTTCGGCAGGGCGTCATTTCCACCGGGGACCGCGTGCGCCGCCTGCTCCTGTGGCAGGCCGATCATCATGCCGGACAGCACTGCCTGCAAAGCCGATTGCGTATCGGCGCTGGCTGTGTACCAGGCCGTCCAGCGCAGCAGCTCCTGGGCCTCGGCGGAGGCACCATTGTTACGCAGCATGTCGATCGTGGCCATGCGGTCGAAACGCTTGCCCGCGTTCTGGAGCCAGTTTGGTTTGGTGCGTGGCCCCATATCCGTGTTCAGCTTCGTGACAATCCCCGCGAGTATGCCGTCCGGGCCCAGTGCCGCTTCTTTCGGTGTCAATTGATAGGGCCAGTCTCCGGGTTCACCTGGATTCACGCGGAAACGCCGACCGCGCAGGTAGTAGATGTGTGGTGTCGTCGATTCGGGCAGGCGCTTCATTTCGACATGAAGGTCCCGTGCGTATCGCAGTGCATTGGTCGCGTTATCGGGGAAGGCGATGCCGCCAGCTTCGGCGTAAAGTCCCCCTGCAAACGGTGTCCGCAGTGTCAGCACGCGTCCCCCTGGAATCTGACGTGTTTCCAGCACTGTGACCGGATGCCCGGCTTCGCTGAGTTCCAGTGCGGCCGCAAGCCCAGAGAGGCCTGCACCGAGGACGAGCACTCGATCCCGGCCCTTCGCGAGAAGGGGGGCGGTCACAGCCGGCAACAGACTCAGGAATGTTCGACGCCGCATACCTATAATCTACTTCTTTTCGTTCAGGTGTGCTTGTGGTCAGTGCGAGGAGGGAAAGTGTGTTACGGAAAATATGCCGGAAGCTTGATTCCCGGACTAAGTCAGGTTACAGATTGCGACTTACTTCTTTGCCGGCGCATTAGCGTCGTCATAGATATAGATCTTCTCTCCGGGCTTGGCGAGTTTGAGTTGCTGGCGAATCACCATCTCCTGTTCGAGTGGGTTATTCTCCAGACGTTCGATCTTCTGCTCTTTCTGCATGTTTTCCCGCATGATCTGCTGGTTTTGCTGCTCGTATTCCGCCACCAGATGCCGCTTGGCAAGCAGAGCCGGAATGCCGTTTGGCCCTTCCAGTGCCACGAACGCGTAGACCACGCCACTCAGGACCGTGATCGCGTAAGCAGTTTTCAATGCCGGGTTCTTCATAACAGTATCTTTAAATTAAGAGGTACTCCGAAAAAATAATAGTAACATTGAAGTGACCCCGAATGACAGAAAAAATTGTTGTACTTAGCACGTGCGGATCGGAAGAAGAAGCGGTGCGCATTGCGAAGCGCCTGGTGAATGATCGGCTGGCCGCCTGCGTAAATCTGGTGCCAGGAATTCGCAGCTTCTACCGTTGGGAAGGCAAGGTGGAAGATTCGCACGAATGGCTTCTCATCGTGAAGACTTCCAGAGATCGTTTCGACGCTCTGCATATGGTTCTCGAAACTGCGCATTCGTACGAACTCCCGGAGGTTCTCGCGCTACCGATCGTGGATGGCTCCCCGAACTACCTCGAATGGATGACTGCGGAGTTGCAACCGGAAGCGACTTCTGACGGGGAGACGTCGCGTGGCTGAGATCCTGGCATTCCTTTTCGATATGGACGGCGTCATCCTCGATTCCAATCCACTGCACCGCGAGTCGTGGGCTGAGTACAACCGTCGCCAAGGCGTAGAGACGACGGAGGCCATGCAGCAGCGCATGTATGGCAAGCGCAATGACATGATCGTGCGCGATTACCTTGGCCAGCACCTGACCGACGAAGAGGTCTTTTTTCACGGTGCAGCCAAAGAGGCGCTGTACCGTGAAATGCTGGCCCCGAAATTTCAGGAAACCCTGGTGCCGGGCCTGGTAGACTTTCTGGAGCGACATAAAAACATCCCCAAGGCGGTTGCCACCAACGCGGAAGCGCCGAATGTCGAATTCGTGCTGAGGGAAGGGAAGCTGGACCGGTTCTTCCTGGCTGCCGTCAACGGCCAGCAGGTACCGAACGCCAAGCCGCATCCTGATGTCTACCTGCGCGCGGCGGAACTCATCGGCATCCCTCCTGCCAATTGCGTAGTCTTCGAAGACTCCCACGGAGGCGTCGCAGCCGGGCTCGCGGCAGGTATGCGAGTGATCGGCATCACTACCACATATGCCGCCCTTCCCGGCACCTCTTTACTGGTTCGGGACTTCAACGATCCGGCTCTGGAAGCCTGGCTGACGCTGGAAATGCAGAGATAATCTCCCTCAGGCAAAAGGATTTCCGGGTTCGTTCGTATTCTTTTGACCTTCGCCTCGCTTTCGTGTGCTACACTGTCATTGATACTAAACGAGAAAGAACAAGAAGGAGTAGCAACCCCCGGATGGCATTGGCGGCAGAAGCAAAAAAGAAGATCGTAACCGGTAATCAGACTCACAAGTCGGATACAGGTTCACCGGAAGTGCAGATCGCACTGTTGAGCACGCGTATCGCTCAATTGACCGACCATTTCAAATCTCATAAGAAGGATCATTCTTCGCGGCGTGGTCTGTTGACCCTCGTGGCGAAGCGCCGCCGTTTATTGACATATCTGAAGCGCACCAGCCCGGATCGTTATAAAGCGGTTCTGCTGAAGCTTTCGATCCGTCACTAATTTTTGTCAGGGTCCAATTACTCGAAGCGCCTGGTCCGAAAACGCTGAACCGCTGGCTGTTCGGCTTGAAACCAGGCGCATTCGCACGTCCTCTCTGCGGGGCTGCGAAACTACGGCTGATCGCTTTTCTGCGGTCGGAAGTATCCTCCTTTTCAATTCCCTCGAATAGTTCAAGATAGCTGTGCTGCCGGTGTTTAACCCGGTGCGCGGCAGATTAAGGATAGCCGGGGAATGTAACCCGGCAACGAACGATAGATGAATATACAAACAGTTGAAGTGGATCTCGACGGTCGCAAGTTAACCATTGAGACCGGCAAGATTGCCAAACAGTCCAGCGGCAGCGTAGTCGTGCGATTTGGCGATTCGGTTGTCCTTGTGAGCGCCTGCATGGCGCCGAAACCGAAACCGAACCAGTCCTTCTTCCCCCTCACTTGCGATTACCGTGAATACACGTACTCCGCAGGTAAGATTCCCGGCGGCTACATCAAGCGCGAAGGGCGTATGTCCGAAAAGGAAACGCTCACCAGTCGCATGATTGACCGGCCGTTGCGCCCCCTGTTCCCGGAAGGTTTCCTCAACGAAACCCAGATTATTGCGTTCGTGCTTTCGGCGGATCCCGATAACGACCCTGGCATTCTCGCCATCGTCGGTGCTGGTGCGGCCCTCGCCATCTCCGATATCCCCTTTAGCCACATCGTCAGCGGCGTTCGCGTTGGCATGGTGGACGGCAAGTACATTGCAAACCCCACCTACGAAGAAAGCCGCGCCGCTAAGCTCAACATCACTGTTGCAGCCACGCCCGATGGCATCTGCATGGTGGAATCCGGCGCTCAGGAAGTTTCGGAAAGCGAGATTCTGGGCGCTCTGGACTTCGGTCACGATTGCGTCAAGCAGATCGCCTCCGCCGTGAAGCAGTTGGTTGCCGTATCCGGCAAGACCAAGAAAGTCTTCGTGGCTCCGGAACTGAACAAGGAACTCTACGCGACGATCGAGAAGAAGATCCGCGTGGAACTCACCGACGCTCTGGATACCAAAAAGTACGCCAAGCTCGAAAGCTATGCCCGCATTGACGCCGCGCACGACGCCGCCCTTGCCGACATTCCTGAAGAACAGAAGGCGGAAGCCAACGAAATCTTCAAGAGCCTGAAGGAACGCATCTTCCGCGACGAAATGCTCGGTTCGCATCGCCGTCCGGATGGCCGTAAGTTCGACGAAGTCCGCGACATTTGGGGCGAAGCCGGCCTGCTGCCGCGCACGCACGGTTCCGCGCTCTTCACTCGTGGCGAAACACAGGCACTGGTCACCGTCACCCTTGGTACCAAGGACGACGAACAGCGCATCGAACTGCTGGAAGCGGGCGAATACTTCAAGCGCTTCATGCTGCACTACAACTTCCCGCCGTTCAGCGTCGGCGAAGTCGGCTTCATGCGCGGCGCGGGCCGTCGCGAAATCGGGCACGGTGCTCTGGCCGAACGCGCCGTTCAGGCAGTGATCCCGGATCAGGATAAGTTCCCCTACACGCTTCGCGTGGTGAGCGACATTCTGGAATCGAACGGTTCCAGCTCCATGGCCAGCGTTTGCGGCGCCAGTATGGCTCTGATGGATGCCGGGGTGCCTCTGACGGCAGCGGTTTCCGGCGTTGCCATGGGTCTGGTTAAGGAAGGCGACAAGTACGCCATCCTTACCGACATCGCGGGCGCTGAAGATCACTACGGTGACATGGATTTCAAGGTTGCCGGCACCAGAAACGGCATCACCGCGCTCCAGATGGATATTAAGGTTCCGAACGTCACTTCATCCCTGATGAAGGAAGCGCTCGAACAGGCCCGCCAGGGCCGTCTTCACATCCTGGACGAGATGGACAAGGTGATCAGTTCGGGCCGCGGTGAAATGTCGCCCCATGCCCCCCGCATCTACACCATGAAGATCCCTGTCGACAAGATCCGTGACGTCATCGGACCGGGCGGCAAGGTCATCCGTGGCATCATCGAGCAGACCGGCGTCAAGATTGACGTTGAGGACGATGGCACCATTCACGTGGCGTCGAGCGATCCGGTGGCCTCCAACAAGGCCCTGCAGATCATTCGCGACCTCACGGCGTCCGCCGAAATGGGCAAAACCTACCTCGGCAAAGTGGTCCGGATCGTCGACTTTGGCGCGTTCGTGGAAATCTTCCCCGGTACCGACGGCTTGCTGCACATCAGCGAGATCGCCGAGAGCCGCGTGAAGGAAGTCCGCGACGAACTGAAAGAGGATGACCAGATTCTGGTGAAAGTGATCGGCCTCGAAGGCAACAAGATCAAGCTCAGCCGCAAGGCCGTTCTCAAGGAACAGCGCGAAAAACTCAAGGCCGCCGAGTAACCTCTCGAGCAGCTGAAGTAAGAGAAACGCCCCGCCGGGTCACCGTGCGGGGCGTTTCTTTTGATCCGAATGGATGCGCTACGGCAGCTTGTAAGCCACGAGTTCGCTCGGAACTCCGGTCCCGCCGATCGCCAGTACCAGATACTGTTTCCCGTTGAGCATGTAAGTCATCGGCGATCCCGTTTGTGGCGCTGGCATCGCCACAGCACCGGCATCCTTGCCTGATACTTTGTCATAGGCGCGCAGCATGGCCCCACGTTCCCCGTTCGGCATGGTGAAGAAGCCCGCCTCACCCGCAATCAGCAGCGACTTCGTCACCAGCGTGCCGATCATCCCCACCCGTCCCGTACGCGGGATCGTCAGGCCTTTCAGCGCCGGACTGTTCCGAACCACGTCCGGAGTCTCGCCATGCGCGATCTGCCAGAGGATCTCCCCCTTATTCATGTCGATGGCGCTGATCCGTCCGTAAGGTGGCTTCACCAGAGGCATGCCCTGCACCGTAATCCCGCCGCGTCCTCCACCGCCACCACCGCCGCGGCCTCCACGGCCACCAGTTGCCGGTGCTGCATTCCCCTGTACATACGCGATGTCCGGAGGATTCGCCCCCGACGGTGGCAGCAGCCCAAACGGCGCAATTTCCGTCTGCGAAAACACATAAAGGATGTGAGTCTCCGGGTCGTACGACCCTCCCGGCCAATTCGTGCCGCCGTTGGGCGGCCCGAGCGCAAGGGTCGCCAGTGGACCTTCCGCCTTACTGACCACCGGTGGCGTAAACGCCGGTCCCAGTTTGTAGTGCGAAACGATCTCTTCCGCCTGCTTTCGTAGCTCCGGAGTGAAATCGATCAGGTCGTCGATAGTCACTCCCTGCCGGTCGTATGCTGCTGGTTTAGTCGGGAAAGGCTGGGTCGGCGAATACCACTCCCCCGGTACGTCGCCTTTCGGAACAGGCCGCTCTTCAATTGGCCAGACCGGCTTTCCCGTCACGCGGTCAAAAGTGTAGAGAAGGGCCTGCTTGGTCGGCTGAGCCACTGCTTTAATGAGCTGCCCGTTAACGTTGATATCAATCAACATAGGCGCACAGGGAATATCCATATCCCAGATGCCATGGTGTACCAGTTGGTAATGCCACTTCCGCACGCCGGTCTTCAGATCCAGCGCCACCAGTGTCTCGCCAAACAGCCCATTACCTGGCCGATGCCCGCCGTAAAAATCGCTCGTCGGAAGCTCCACTGGCAGATAAACCAATCCGAGCGCCTCATCCACCGAGATCTGCCCCCAGACGCCGGTATTACCGGTGTAGGTGGCGGAATCATTCAACCAGGTGTCATAGCCAAATTCGCCGGGTTTGGGAATCGTGTGGAAGATCCAGAGACGCTTCCCGGTCTTAGCGTCGAAGCCCCGAACGTAACCCTTCACGTTGGTCTTGCCGGTCTTCGGGATGTTGCCGTTGCTGTGCAGGGCCCCCACCACCACGATGTCGCCAGCCACCACCGGCGTGGAATTCAGCCCGATATCGGCTGTGTCGATATCCATCACCTGGTCGTCGTCCTGCTTCAGGTCGATGAGGCCATTCTGCCCGAAGCTCGATACCGGCATCCCGGTCTTCGCATCCAGAGCAACCAGTTGGTAGCCCAGAGTCACATACAGGATCCGTTCTTCTTTCCCGTCGGTCCAGTACGCCAGTCCGCGGCCGGAAAGTTGGTGTGGCGCGTTCACCCCACGCGCGCCCTCCCGTTCGCTGTGAACCCAAAGCTGTTCGCCCGTTGCGGCGTCAAGCGCCACCACGGCCCTTCGCGTGCCGCCCGTGGAATACAGCACGCCCTTGACCATGAGCGGAGTGCTCTCCAGATTGGTCTCCACGCGGGGGCCCAGATTGGCCGTGCTGAAGCGCCAGGCCACCTGCAGCTTATCGAAATTCTGCGCGTTGATCTGTTCAAGCGCGGCATATCGCGTATTCGCCAGGTCGCCGCCGTAGGTACTCCAGTCGCCATTCTTCGCTCCGGACTGTGCGCGTCCGGTCGTCGTGACCGCGAATAACAGCATGGCTGCCCCGGCGGCGGTTCCCGTGATGTTTCGCAATAGGGATTTCTTCATGGCCTGTTTTCCTTGTAACAACAATACTCCACACCGGGCATCACAGTCGCCCCCGCCACGCGCATGCCTCACACTTCCCGGAGGTTTGTCGCAACTGAAACCGAATTGTCACAATTCGCCTGTACACTGAATCGCGTCCAGTGGCTACTTCTATCCGTATTCGTCTCTTCGTCACCTGCTTTCTGTTGCTCGGTTTGATCGCCCTGATTGTCGATCTCAGTCAATCCATCAACCGTGTCGTACTCTCGGTTCTGGAGCTTTCTCTGTGCCTGGGCGGTTCGGCCCTGATGACTTCCATACTCTATCGTGCATTGACCTGGCGTATCCAGCGCCTGCGCGAGTTCACCGATAACCTTCTGGACGCCGACCGTACCGAATCGCCACTACCTGCCGAAGATTATGCGACCCACGCCCTGAATCAATCCCTTCGACGCATGGCGGGTCGGATTCACGAACTCGTGGAACGCCTCAGCCACGAATCCAATCGGCTGGATGCGATTCTCAAAAGCATGGGAGAGGGGGTTTTAGCCGTCGATCACCAGATGCGCGTCCAGTTCGCCAACCAGGCACTTGAGACTGTGCTCGGGTTACGGGTCCCGGTGGAACGCGATACGCCGCTGGTCGGCGTGGTGCGTGACCCTGCATTTCTCGCGCTGATCGCCGGGGTTGTCTCATCCGGCGCTCCCGCTACCTGCCGCCTCCAGTTTCAGGGTGGAGACTCGGCTGTTTTCGAAGCTCATGCCTCTCCCTTCGCGGTTCCGCCCCATCAGGGCGCTCTCGTGATACTGCACGATATTACCGGCATTGAACGCCTGGAGCGCGTCCGCAAGGACTTCGTCGCCAATGTTTCCCATGAACTGAGAACCCCCCTGGCTGCCATCCGTGGGTATGCCGAAACCCTGCTGGGTGGCGCTCTGGAAGACCCTGGCCACAATCGACGCTTTGTCGAGATCATTCAGGCACAAGCCATTCGCCTGAACAACATCGCCACCGATCTGCTTACTCTTTCTGATTTGGAATCCGGACGGAAAGATGCCGAACCGGGTCCCGTTTCGCTGGTCGACTCTGTGAATACAGCGCTGCTCACGGTGGAAACCGAAGCCCGGATTCGCGGCGTAAATCTGGTTCGCGGCATGGTCCGCGACGCCATTGTGACCGGCCATGCCATCCGCCTGGAGCAGGCACTCGTCAATCTTTTGGATAACGCGGTAAAGTTCAACAAGCCGGGCGGGGAAGTCCGCATCGATGCCGGGCCCGGCACTCATGCGCAGCAGGATCGAATCGTCATTTCGGTTTCCGATACCGGAACCGGCATCCCGTCCTCGGATTTACCCCGCATTTTTGAACGCTTCTATAGGGTCGACAAAGCACGCTCGCGTGAGGTGGGCGGTACGGGTCTGGGATTATCGATAGTGAAGCATGTAGTAGAGCGAATGGAAGGAACCATCGGAGTGGAGAGCCGCCTGGGTCAGGGCTCCACCTTTACGATTACGTTCCCGGCGGGGCGTGGCTCCCGCGCGGCATGATTCCTTCGCAACTTAGCGCTCAGGAACGGTGAAAGCAGTGGCAACTTTGGACACAAAGCAGAAACACGGGGCGAATCAGGCCCCTGGGCAGAAGGCATCCCGCCCAAAATCTTCGGCAACCTCGCCGAAAACAGCACGGGACAAGATCTCAACCCTGCCTCCCGAGCCATCCCTCGACGATCCCGCATTCTATTTCAACCGGGAACTGAGCCTGCTTGAATTTCAGCGACGTGTCCTCGATGAAGCCCGTGATGTCCGTAACAAGCTCCTGGAACGAGTAAAATTTCTGGCGATTGTCAGCTCCAATCTGGACGAGTTTTTCATGATCCGTCTGGCCGCGCTCAAGCAGAAGCAAAAGGCCGGCAATCAGGACCTCAGTATCGACGGCAAGACCGTGGCCCAGCAACTCTCCGCCGTGCGGGCCAACGTCGGGGGGCTCATCCGCGAGATCTACGATTGCTTCCACAAGCAATTGGTGCCCGGTCTCTCCCGCGCGGGGATTCGGATCGTCACCTGGGACTCGCTCGACCCGCGCGAGCGCGAAGCCGTCACCGCGTACTACAAAGAAACCGTGTTTCCGGTTCTGACGCCCCTGGCTGTTGATACTGGCCGTCCTTTCCCGCATATTTCGAATCTCAGCATGAATCTGGCGGTCGTGCTCAATGACACCGACGGTCGCGAACACTTCGCCCGGGTGAAAGTTCCGGAACGCCTGCCGCAGCTGGTCAGCGTCCCCGCGCGACCCACGGCCCGCAAAACAGAAGCTGTTAAGAAGTTCGTCTGGATCGAAGACGTGATTGCGGCCAATCTCGAAGGTCTGTTTCCCGGGCTGGAAGTTGTCGAGTCGTACCCGTTTCACGTGACCCGCGACGCCGAAGTCGCCATTAAGGAACTGGAAAGTGACGATCTGCTCGAATCCGTCGAAGAAGCCGTCTGGCGGCGTCGCTTCCGCAAACCAGTTCGCCTCCAGACCGACACCGGCATCTCCGGCCGCGTACTCCAAACCCTGGTTGAAAACCTCGGCGTGGACCCCGCCGACGTCTTCCGGGTTCGCGGTCCACTGGATCTGTCCCGCCTCCGTCAGCTTCCCTCGCTCGATCGCCCTGAACTGTGCGACCCACCCTTCGAACCCTTCATTCCGGAGATCTTTTCCTCCCATTCAGATGAAGACATGTTCTCTGTCATTCGCCGTGCGGATCGGCTGCTCCACCACCCCTACCATTCCTTCCAGCCCGTGGTCGACCTGCTGCGAAAGGCGGCGGTCGATCCTGACGTGCTCGCCATCAAGATGACGCTATACCGCGTGGGCAAGAACTCTCCCATCGTAAAAGCGCTCCTCGAAGCCATTGAGAACGGCAAACAGGTCGCCGTTCTGGTCGAACTCAAAGCTCGTTTTGACGAAGAGAGCAACATTGAATGGGCCCGGGCCCTCGAACGCGAGGGCGTCCACGTGGTTTACGGCCTCGTCGGGCTGAAAGTGCATTGCAAGATCGCCCTGATCGTGCGACGTGAGGCCGATGGCATCCGGCGTTACGTGCATCTCGGGACGGGTAACTACAATCCGTTTACGGGCCGCCTTTACACGGATATCAGCCTTTTCAGCGCCAATGAGGAACTGGGTTCGGACGCCTCCGATCTGTTCAACCAATTGACCGGCTATTCCCATAAGGCAGACTTCCGCCGTCTCCTCGTGGCTCCGAAGACAATGCGGGAGAGTCTCGCGGACAAGGTCCGCCGTGAAATCGAATTGGGTCCGCGTGGCCACCTGATCTTCAAGACTAATGCGCTCGAAGACAAGGGGATGATCAGCCTGCTCTACGAGGCCTCTCGCGCCGGCGTTAAGATCGACCTGATTGTCCGCGGCCTTTGTTGCCTGCGCCCGGGAATCCCCGGGGTCAGCGAAAACATCACCGTGCGCAGCATCGTGGGCCGTTTCCTGGAGCACAGTCGTATCTATTACTTCGGCAATGATGGCAAGGAAGAGATCTATTCCGGCAGTGCAGATCTGATGCCGCGCAATCTCGATCGTCGTGTAGAACTGCTCTTCCCGATTCTGGACCCGAAGATCGTCCGCTACCTCAAAGACGTCGTAATCGATAAGTACCTGGCCGACACCCGTAAAGTACGGTTCTCCCGCGCCGATGGGACTTATGAAATTGGGCGCGGCGCCATGGATAGTCAGGCCTGGTTCGTCGCGCATCGTACCAAGACGCGGGAAGCCTGACGTTTCGTCAACCGGCGCTATCGATTCACCGCATTCACCACTCACAGGAGCTGGCAGACCAGCAGCGTCACTTTGGTGAGATCAGTCCCTGATGGGGATCGCATCTTCGGCACCTGGGCATAGGCGTCGGTCGGGTTGTCCGGCAATTTTGAGACTGGCCATCGGGCGCAGCGGGAAATTGACGCTGCAACCTTTAATGTATAGGCCGCTGGCGCCATTCCGCAGGTTGCCGCAGTTGAAACGGCTGTCGGGTGTAATTGGTGGCTTCCGCTGGCTGCACGATCGAAGTTTGCCGCCGAGCGCGATTCCTGTCACCCCAAAGAACACAAGACAGACACCTGCCGTCTGGACCGCAGACGACACGTCCCGCGCAACGTAGCACGGATACGCGCCATCGGGCCGTAACGCAGATAATAGAATCCATGCGCGTCAGACGGTTTGCAATCTTGTTCTGCCTCACGGTACTCCTTGCGGTTTCCCAGTCGCCCGCGCCAACCCCGGTTTCCGCGGCCGATCCCGTCATCCGGGTCTCCGTCAACCTGGTGCAGATCGACGCCGTGGTCACCGACTCCAAAGGTCGTCACATCGCCGGTCTCGGCCCCGACGACTTCCAGGTCTTCGAAGACGGCAAGCCTCAGAAGGTCACGCACTTGTCGTACATGGATGCCACGCCGCCTCCGGCACCGCCGCCTGTCGCTCCACCCGTTCCCGGAAGGAAGCCTGCATCCCCCGACGAAGTGGTTGCAGCGCCCGCCCGCAAGCCGCGCAAGGACGACGTCCACCGCGCGCTGGTCTTCCTCGTGGACGACATCCACACCTCGCCGGAAGACCTCATCCAGCTCAAGCCTGTTGCGAAGAAATTCGTTAATGAGCAGGTGGCCCCGGGAGATCTGGTCTCCATCGCGGCGGTTCGCGGCGGCATGGGTTTTTACGAGCAGTTCACCAGCGATCGCAGCGTCCTCAATGCGGCGGTGGAGAGCCTCGCAAAGCGCGTGGGCGGTAGTTCCGATGCCGTCGACGAAAGTGAAGCTGGTGCCGGTTGTTTGCGCGCCCAGATGCTGTTCGACGCCGTCATGGGCAAACTGGGTTGGGCCATTCAATCGCTCAATGAGCTGCCGGGGCGCAAAGCGATCGTTCTGTTCTCCGATGGCCTCGAGATCCCGCGCCAAAGTTGCCCCTTCGAAGCCCAGGCCATGACGGACAGCATGCAGCGTCTCGCAGACCAGAGCAACCGTTCAGGCGTTGCCATTTATGCCATCGACTCACGCGGTTTGACCACAAACGCGATCACCGCCAGCATGAACGTTTCCGGCAGGGGTGCCATGGGAATGGGCAGGGCAATGAGTGCGCACTCCCTCGCCCTCCAGGAAACCTCAGATTTTCTGGCCGACGAAACCGGCGGCATCTTCTTCCGCAACACAAACGGCCTGAGCGAGGCCCTGGGTAAATCTGTGGCTGATATGAGCGGCTACTACCTCATCGGCTTCCAGCCCCAGCGCAACGATTTCGAGCTGAAGAACGGTGCCGCGGTCTATCACAAGGTGTCAATCAGGCTGCGGCGCTCGGGCCTTTCCGTTCGCTTCGGCCGCGGCTTCCTCGGTACGCCGGATGCCACGGACTCCGGCGCACCGCCAACGCCTGCCCAGGAACTGGCGCACGCCCTGATTTCGCCCTTCGATACCGGCGGCATCCGCGTTCGTCTGACGCCTCTCTACACGGCGCCGGTTCCGGGCCCGAATGGCGAACGACGCCCCACCATCATGAAAGCGCTGCTGGCCATCGATGGCAGCACGCTGGGTCTCGCCGATGAACCCGACAACAGGAAGAAAATAGTTCTGGAAGTCCTTGCCGCCGCCTATCGGGCAGATAATACGCCGATCGGCACGCGCTCCCGGGAGTACACGATATCGCTGCCCGTCGAAGACATCGGAAGGCTGTCGAAGGGGCTCACATACCAGACTGAGATCGAGCTTCCAAAATCGGGTGCCTACCAGCTTCGGGTGGCGGTTCGGGACGGCAAAACGGGTAACCTTGGTTCGGCCAACGCCTTCGTGATGGTGCCGGATTTCAACCGCCCTCACATCACTTTGTCTAGTCTCATGCTCACCAGTGCCGCGGGTGGCGACACGCTTTCTCAGGCGGCCGCACGCGAATTCAAGCCTGGTGCGAACATCGCCTACGCCTGCGAAGTCTACGGGTCGAAGGCCGGTGCCGAGACCGAGCTTCGGCTGTTCCGCGATGGTGTGCAGGTCCTGGCGACTCCCGCCGTTGCAAAGAGCCCGGTTGCCGGAGCGAAGGGAATTCCTTTTGTCGGCAAGCTGGAATTGCCCACGACCCTGGCTGAGGGTGATTACCAGGTGCAGGTGATCGCGCGTGACCCTCTGGCCCCCGCGAAGCAACAGACGACCTCGCAGTGGACCGACCTCACGCTGGTGAAGTAGCTACCAGGGCAGGACATGATCGGCACACCACCACATGTGGGGTTCCACGCGCAACAGGCCCGCTTTGACGGCCGGGTCATCAATCAGAGCCGCTTCTGCTTCGGCGCGTGCGCCAGGCCGAAAAACGACGATGCCCGCCAGTTCCTGGACGCCGCCATCGTCCACTGAGCCCGCCGCAGCCAGACGTCCTGTCTTTCGCAGCCCTTCGATAAACTGTTCATGCGCAGCCAGCAGAGAAGCGCGTTTGGCAGCCAGCTTGGCCCAGGCTACGCCGTGATAAAGCATCAGGAACGGTCGCGTCTGCATGTTCTCCGGGGTGGAGGGATTGCTCTTGTGAAGCCGGAAATACTCCGTGCCAATTTCCGGCGGACCATGCCAGGCGAACGTATCCACCAAATTACGGTGACCCACCACGGTGGGGTCGCCTTCCGCGATCGCTTTGGCCTGCCCGAGCGACGCCGCCTTCATGACGAAGATGCCGCTGATGGTAACGGGCGTATCGTCGAATGGACCGGCCGCGACCAAAACGCCGTCATCGGCCATCTTCTGGATGTTGGCCATGTGGGCCGCCTGCATGCGCTCACCTTCGTCTTTAGGAAGAGCCGTGCGCGCGGGATCAGGTCGCAGGCAGACCAAATAATAGATTGATTCTGAGTTGGACGCCGCAATTACGGACGCACAAAGGCACAACGCCAGGGAAACAAGACAAGTGCGGTTTGTTAGGCGATGAGTTCGGCGGAACATGCGTGGCGTCTCCTGTATTTTCTCGCAGTGTCTCACATCAGTGTGCGCTTAGTTGCTTTCGCCGTTTCTCTGTGGCGTAATGCGTCCCCCACGTTCCAACAGAGCATCGTTGGGTATCGCAAGGCCGTAAGAGATGGCCAGAAGTACGCTGCCGATATCTGGAAACAGCGCAGGGAAGTGCCTGCGATAATTGTCGAACGTGCCCAGCCGCAGAGTCTGTCTCTTCCTGATCGCCGCCGTCTTTGCAATATCACGGCTCCTCTATTTCCTCTGGGGGGTCCGGTTTGACACTGAGACTCTCAGTTTCTATTTCCAGGTGATCGATCCCCTGTTGCTCAAAGTTGACTTCTGGCGCAGCATTCTTTACCTGGAATGGCAGGTTCCGGTATTTAACATCTTTCTCGGCACCGTGCTGAAGTTATTTCCTTCGCACACCGCCGAAGCGTTTCAGGCTGTGTATTTGGGGCTTGGGCTGGTTCTCTCGTTCAGCCTCTTTGAGTTGATGCGCGTATTTCGCGTGGACCTACGCATTGCCACGGTCCTGATTCTGTTCTTCATCCTCAGCCCCTCGGCCATCCTCTACGAGAACATTCTGTTTTACGAGTATCCACTGACTGTGTTGTTCTGCGTCGCTGCCTTATTCCTCCACCGCTTCGCCAGCCAGGGAAAAACGCGCGACGCCTTGGTGTTTTTCTGTTCGCTGGGCCTCATTTCAGGCCTGCGCGGCGCATATCACCTGCTTTGGTACGTTGCGATTGTATCCGCCGTGGCCTGGACGCTTGGCAAGTGGCGGACCCGCATCATCTGGGCCGCCGCGATTCCCTCTTTGCTGCTCACCGCTCTGTATGCGAAGAATCTCGTGGCTTTTGGGAGTCTTGCCCCGGGAGCGAGGACACTGGCCGGACAGAACTTCGTCAGGATGGCGACGGACCTGGTGCCCGTCGATGAAATCAACCGAATGATCGCAGCCGGCGAAATTTCTCCGCTTCTGCATTACGATCTGTTCGCCATGGGGAAAGATTTTGACTCCGATCCGGGACAGAGCCCGGTGGCAAGGATCGTGCCTGTCCCCCCCGAAACAGGTATTCCCATTCTGGACGACTGTCGAAAATCTACAGGCAGCTTCAACTGGAACTGCACCTGGGCCGGCGACGTAGTTTCCGCCTACCGGCGGGACGCCATGGTCGTTTTCCGCGCTCACCCGGAAGCCTGGGTGGGTGCCGTGCGCGCCAACCTCGCCCGTTACTTCCATCCGGACACAGATGGTTGGCCTTTCGATGGGCGGCAGGACCTTCGGAACCCTAAGGTCCTTGCCCGGCTTCTGACCCTCTATCGCCTGATCACGGCGGGCGAAGGTTTGACGGCATCCGGGCGTCCCTGGCTGGCATATATATGGGTGACCGCTTTAATAGTCTTTGGGGTGTGGCGCGTTCGGGACTGGATTACCGGAATCGTGAGCAAGACTGCCTTGCGCGATGATGCCGATGGCATTGTGCTGACATTCATGCTGGCCAACATTCTGTTTCTGTCGCCGGTTGTGATCCTTCTGAGCTGCGGGGATCAGAATCGCTACCGCAGCGAGATTTCCGCATTCTTTCCTGTTCTGCTGGGCCTCGCGCTGGAGAGGTTTCGCCGTTTCAAAGCCGAGGCATCCGGCGTTTAGCCGTCAAACCAAAAGTTGCGCAGAAGCCTGGGACTATTTCGCTGCCGGTGCCGGTGTCGGGTACGCGCCGGTTGCGGTAGCCGGATTCGCCTTACGCGCCTGTTGCTCCGCATAGGCCTTGCGCACCTGTTCCGGGAAGGTCTTCACCATTTCATCGATGTGCGTCTGAATTGTCGCCACGATCTGGGGATTCTCTCCGGCAACATCGTAGCTTTCATCCGGATCCACAGCAAGGTTATACAGCTCCGGTTTGGGCAGCAAAAAGCTGTGGCGTCCGCCCGCGGGCGCCGGCGTATAGGCCGCGGTATTGTGACGCGCGATATGCAGTTTCCAGTTCATCCAGCGGGCGCACTGCAGATCCCAATTGTCGAAATACAGCAGCGGGGCTCGCTCAATGGAAGGCCTGTCCCCGTGAATCAACGACCAGATATTGATGCCATCGAGGGGTTTTGCAGGCAGCGTGGCATTGCACAGTCCAGCCACAGTGGGGAAGATGTCCAGCATGGAAGCCAGCCCCTCGCAAACGCGTCCCGCCGGAATCCGTCCTTTCCAGCGTGCAATGAAGGGTTCCCGGACTCCGCCTTCGTAGGTGGTGTTCTTTCGTCCGCGCAGCTTCCCCGGGCTCCCCTGGTACCAGGGACCGTTATCGCTCGTGCACATGATGATCGTGTCCTGCTCCAGCCCGTTACGCTTCAGGGACGTCATGATCTCGCCCAGGCTCCAGTCGAGCTCCTCCACCACATCCCCATACAGCCCTTCCGCAGACTTGCCCCGGAAGCGCGCAGACGCGCCCAGCGGGATATGCGGGAACGTCTGCGGCATATACAGGAAGAACGGCGAACCCTTGGACCGGTCGATAAACTTCGTCGCCTGCTCTGTGTACTTCGCCGTCAGCGAGTCGAGATCCGCCGTCTCTTCGACCACCTCCCTGTTGTGCAGGAGTGGTCTGGGATTCATGTCGTTGCTGTAGGGTATGCCAAAGTACTCGTCGAAGCCGCGGCTGTTCGGCATGTACTGGTCGGGCCGGCCAAGGTGCCACTTTCCGACGCACATGGTGTTATAGCCGCGCGCCTTCAGCGTATCTGCCAGCGTGGTCTCATCCAGGTTCAGGCCACCGGTATCGGTTGGAAAGAAAACAGTCGGCACCCCCACCCGCGTGGGATAGCGGCCTGTCAGCAGCGCGGCACGGGAAGGCGAACACACAGGGTCCGCTGACGAGAAATTGGTAAAGCGAACGCCCTCCGCTGCCAGGCGATCGAAGTTCGGCGTGCGGATCTTTGATCCGTAAGAACCCAGATCGCCGTATCCAAGGTCATCGCACAACATGAAGATGATGTTGGGTGTGCGGGCCGGTGCCGCAACCATCTGCGAACCAACCGCCGCACCTGCCAGTGTGAGCAGATGCCTGCGTGTCATCGGATTTGTCATGCGGGATCCTCTGGCAGATGTTTATTGTAGCCCCGCGAAATATCGACGGGGTCTTCAAAAAACACCAATCGATCATTCTCCGCCACGAAATCGTCAACCAGGCCGCGTAGCCGCTTCAGTGTGTCCCTGTAATTTGAATCTCCGGCCAGGTTCCGAACTTCGTCCGGATCGGCCTGAATATCGAACAGTTCCTCAATGGGCTTCTCGACTGCGGCGAACAGCGCCTGCTCTTTCGTGAGCTTGCCCTGCCGGGCCCAATCCTTGACCAGGTTCCACGTCGGATAATTCTGCTCCTTGTATTCGTTGTGCTGCATATAAGGAGTCCCGGGCAGGTAGTTCCGGATGTATTTGAACTCCTTTGTGCGCACGGCCCGCATCCGGTCGATGGAGGTGTCCATGCGGTCGCGCGCGGCGAAAACGTGTGGGCGGGGACGATAGGCGGCACCGAAGATATCCTGTCCCTGCATGGCGACGGCCGGGGGCCGGATGCCAGCGAATCCGAGTAATGTCGGTGCAATATCGATTGCGCTCACGAAGCGGTCATCGACCGTTCCCGCCGCAAAACCGGATGGTGCGTGTCCGACGGGAAATCGGAGCATCAGCGGAATGTGCATGCCGCCGTCGTAGAGGAACTGCTTGCCGCGAAATAGTGGTCCGTGGTCGCTTGAGACCACAACCACGGTATTCTCCGCAAGGCCGTCGGCCTCGAGTCGCGCCAGAACCTGTCCGAGGTAGCCGTCGCACAATGAGATCGCATCCAGGTAGTTCGCATACTCATCGCGCACGATGGGGCTATCCGGGTTATAGGCCGCCAGTTTCAGCTTGGCAGGATCCACGAGTTCGGATTGCGGCCGCTGTCGCGCCACCTTCCAGCCGTCGCCTTTGTGCGTTTCAAAAATCGTGATGTGTGCAAAGAATGGCTGGCCATCTTTGCGCTGCTTCCAGTCGTAGCCATCGAAGAAGACAGCTTTGTCCCTTGCATTGGAATGGAAGTTCAGGTCGATCTTGCCATCGCCGGCGGCACCCTTCAGACCCTTCCTGGCGCCGGGCGGCGGCTGCAGATTGCAGGTAAAGTATCCGGCGTCGCGGAACCAGTCGCAGACATGTTTGGCGGGTGCCGCAAGCTGGGTCTTGTGCCAATCCCAGGTACGGTGATTGTGGGCTCCAATGTTGTTCTGATAGCGCCCGGTCATGAGGGCGGATCGGCTGGCCGAACAGACGGGAGCCGCGCAGAATGCATTCGTAAAGCGTATTCCCTGTCTGGCGAACCGGTCGATGTTGGGTGTCCTGACAAGGGGCTCGCCATAACAGGCAAAGTTAGGCCCGGTGTCTTCCAGAATCACGTAAAGGACGTTCGGGTGGTTCCTCGTGCCGGTATTCTGCGCGCTGGCAGCGCCGGTGGTGCTGAGCACGCTAACCGCGCCTAATCCCTTCTCAAGAAGATCACGTCGCGAAATCGCCATAGGGACAGATTATCCTGGTACGGCCATGCGTGGGGTGCTTTTTGCAGGGGTAACGCAAAAAAAGGGCAAGAGACGAGTGTCTCCTGCCCCTTCCGAAAACAAAGACCGCTGTTACTTCTTCAGCGAACGAATATACGCCACAACGTCGTCAATCGCGGAACCGGTCACGTTCTTGGCTGCCGGCATTTTGCCTTTGCCCGCCGTGATGACGGTCTTGATATCGGCGTCGCTCTTACCCTGGATTGCGGCGTCAGAGAGGACCGGGATGGCTACGCCAAACGACTTGGCGACTGCGGCGTTCGGGGTGGCCCCGCCTTCGCCGTGGCACATTTTGCAGGACTTGCCAAATACCTCGGCTCCATTCTTAACATCCGCCGCAAGGGCGACACCGGCGACGGTTGCGGTCAGGGCAACAAACGTAACGATCAGTTTCTTCATAAATCTCCTTCTGCTCTGTAATTATATCTGTCGCGCAGGCCAATCGGCACGCGCGGGTCCGTTAAAGTTTCCTAATTCGTCTTCTGCTCGTTCAGGAACGCCAGCATGTCCGCCATCTCGCCGGCTTTGAAGGTCGGCCATGGAATATTCTTCTGTTCCATCATGTTCTTCATCTGTGGACCATGGCTCCATATAACAGAGACCATTCGAATGGGGTTAAAGGTTCCAGCTTGTTCCGCCAGTTTCGGTCCCGGCCCCGCTCCCGCGTGACATTCGGTACATCGTTTCGCCTCAAACACCTTCTTGCCGCGAACGGCGCTGCCGTTGACTCCGAAGAACTGACCGGCCCAGTAGTAGCCCAGAACCGACCTCATCTCGTCGCCTTCGAACCGTGGCGGCTTGTTGTGCAGAAAGGAAGCGTGATTCCACATGGAAGCCGCTATGCTCGTCAGCGTCGATTCTTTGGCCGCGATCTTGCTCGGGTCATGACAAGTCGCGCACCCGCGCGACGTAAACAGGCTGGCACCTGTCTCTCCCGCCAGAATATGGAACTTCGGCTTCTCGGCGCGTGCCGCCGCGGAACTCGTGCGGATGTAAACCAGGAGATCCGTCATCTCCTGCGAGTTCAGCGTAGGCCACTTGAAATTCTTCCGCTGGACTTCGTCCCACATATCGGACGAATGGTTCCAGTTGGCGCTCACCAGTGCAACCGGATCGGAGAGTCCCTGCCACAAACTCAGCGGCTTGGCCTTGGGATTGACCGGCGTCGTAATGCCGTGGCACTTCGCGCAGGCTTTCTCGGTGAAGAGTTCCTTGCCGCGGGCAGCGTCCCCGGCCTTCTCAAAGAAGCGCGAGGCGTAGAGCATCGCCAGCAGATCGGCCGCATCGTTCACGGTCAGCCTGCCCACGGTCACGTTGCGCTCGGTTCCCTTGGCCCACATCCCCGGCGCGTGATTCCACATGGTGCTGGCCAGTTCCGCCGGCGTGAAAGCCCGGTCCAGGACGCGCAGCAAGTTGGGGCCAATTTTGCCCCCTCTGCCGTTCAGTTCATGGCACTGGATACAGCCCATATCGACGAATACCTTCTCGCCGCGCACCGAATCCATATCGGGAATACCGGCCGCCAGTGCGGTGGCAGAACACCCGGCGAAGAACAACACAGCCATCGACAACGCCGTTAGCCAAACGGATTTTCTCATCGCGTATACCTCAATCCAACGGTCACCAGGTGCGCCCGGAAACTCTGATACTGGTAGAAGGCTTCTCCGAAGCCGTAGTAACGCCACTCACCGAAGAACGAGACCTTTTTCGCCATCGGCGCGGTGATTTTCGCCGTCGGTTGATACCAGGTCGTCGGATTTGTTCCGGAGGTCATGACTGCGGCACCGCCGGCTTCCAGGGTCATTGTCCGTTTCTTTGCCCCCTTGCCCGCTGACAGCGTCGCATTGAGATTGCCGGAAATCCGGTGGCAGTTCTCGGTGAATACCGAGTTGCCGGGCGAGAGCATTTGCGGCACCAGGAACGCTACCTCGGTGTGATAGCCACAATGCTCGTACGTGGCATCAACCGTGAACGCCTTGCTGCGCGGAGTATATGCCAGAGTTGCCGACGCCTGATGCGTCAGGTACTTGTACGTATCGCCGGCCAGAGGGTTCTGATTACTCATGATACGAAAATCGCCCGAAACCTGCCAGCGCTTCAGGAACGAATAACGTCCCATGGCGCGGACTCTCTGGTAATTGTACAGGCTGGAGCGGAAGTAGGTGCCCCCGCTTTCCGCGACCTCGGCTTCACCGCTGACGAAGATCTTCTGCGTAGGTCGCCAGGAGATTGTGCCCATTTCGACGTTACGCCGCATTTTATCCGTGCTCAACAGAAAGAGGCCGTCGGCCGGAGCTACCGCGTCATTCGTCGTCCCCCACATGTACCGATAGCCGCCCCGGAGCGTAAGTCCGTCGCCGGCATCGAACAGGACGTTGGTCTCCGCCTGACTCGAATGATAGTCCAGCGTGGAGTTTAGCGCCAGCGCCGTCGTCGCAATGTTGTTGCCGGATACGGCCTGCGCCCCGTTTTGCGTCGCGGTACTCCTGTTCGCCATCCGATCCGTCAGAAAGGACTGCAGAATTCGGATCCGGTGATAAGGCCGGATTTCCCAGCCCGCGTTTATTGTGGTGTGCGGGAACCGCGTGGAAGAACTCACCAGATACTGTTCGCTGCTGTAGAAAAGCAACTGACTCAGGATCACCATGTTCCCGTTGTCGAACTGCTGATAATTCACATCGGCGTGCGGTCTTGTGTACATGGCCTGGGCATACACGTCGAACCACGAAGTGGGGCTCGAAGTCAGAATGGCTTTCGTAAAATTGCTGCTGCCGCGAATCCCGTAAGCCTGCATCAGATGAGTCAGACTCAGCGTCTGGCCATAAATCGGATTGGTCAGATCGCCCAGGTTGGTGCCGTTGGTCAGGTCACTCTGGTCGCCGCGGAAATTTGTGTAGCCTTCTTCCAGTGTGGCGTCAAAGTGCCGGAATGCGGCACGGAAGCCTGCCCGCAACAGGTTGGTCAAATCGTCCATCTGATCCGCAATCGGATATACGTTGCCATCGCTCTGGAACGTCGTGACGCCGGTGCCCCGGCTGGAATCGCGTTCTGCGGCAACGTAGGGCGTAAAGGCGCGGCCCGGATGGAATTCGAAATTGAGGCTGGTGATCCTCCGATGCCGGTCAAACGACTGCTGGTCGAGCGCAATGCCCCTGGCCAGCAGCGGGTCCGCGTAGGCAGGCAGATTGTTGAAGTAGGAAATACCCCGATAGTCGATGTTCAGTCGGTACGTCTCCGCCTTCTTGGCGTCGAAATGAAACGTCGAATAAGGATCGCCACCCCAGCCGGCTGCCCGAAGATGAGCAGTATCGAACAGGCGACGGCTGGCCTGCAGGAATGTCAGGTCCAGGCCGACCAGCTTTGGCCCCTGGCCCAGGTTCACGACGCTCCGGTAGGTATCGAAACTGCCGCCGGGGGTATTCAGCCACCGATAGCCGATGTCCAGCGTGCCGGTTACCCACGAATCGCCGGTCGGCCTCGATTCGGGCGCTGCGGCCGGGGCGGGGGCCGCCGATACCGTTGTGTCGGCGGGTTTCGCTTCGGCGGCGGGAGTTGCAATGGCCGCCGGTGCGGCACCCGTTGCCGCCGGAGGCGTCTGCGCAGAGAGAATGCATGTCGCCCCTGAGAGGCTGACCACGAGCATCATTGTGCGGAAATCCATGTGGCGTCTCATTTCATCAGGAACCTGTCCGCATAGCTGCCGTGAAGCTTCTGGTGGCAGACCGTGCAGTTTTGATAAACGGGAGAATTCAGATTGTGCAGTGCTGGCGGCACCACGCCCATGGCGAGACTCTCGCCGGGCACCGCGTTCGGCATATTCGCGTGGCATTCCAGACAAACCTGCCGCACTGTTGAGCGAACCAGCATTCGCGGATTTGCCGAGCCATGCTGTTCATGGCACGCCGTACATCCATCGAACTTCACCGGCGCGTGTTCAAAGGTAAACGGGCCACGCTTGTCGCCATGGCAGGAAAGGCAACCAGGCTCGCTGGCCGCAAACGTTTGCGTCATGGTGGGCCGCACTGTGCCATGCGGATTGTGACAATCCACGCACTTCATGGCGTTTTCCGGAATCTTGTGCCGGAAGGGCATTTCAAACTGAGCTTTCACATTGGCGTGGCAGCCTTCACAGAGAGTGTTGACGTCTGCGTTCTTCCGCGCCACCAGCAGCGTGCCGCCATTGACATGCATTTTGTGGCAACTGGGGCAGGACACAGCGTTTTTCGCGTGCGTGCTTTGTATGCGGCCCGCGTGCGTCGGCTGATTCAGATGGCAATTGAGACACATCTTGTCGGTTTCGGCCGCCGACAGCTTAGAAGGGAATCGTATGAAGGAAATATCACCTGTAGAAGCGTGTTTGGCACCCGGTCCGTGGCAGGATTCACAGACGTGTCCCTGAAAGCCATAGCGGGGATCCGTCTCCAGCACGCGGTGGGCGTTGTTGTGGGTGACGTTGTTGAAATTGTCCTCATGGCACATCTGGCACATATCGGAGCCCGCGTAATCGTCCCCAAAGGCCTTGGGGACTACAGCGGGCTTCTGTGCGAACAGACTTCCGGAGAGGAACAAAAGCGCCGCAACCCCGGTTGCCCGAAGGTTGCGGCGGCGAGAAGGACAGACATTTTCCATGCTGTTAGTCACCGGAGCCCCACGGTCCCGGAAATCCGAAACCGTGGGGCAGCTTTCATTTTGTTTTAGTATTCTGCGTGAGCGATGGAAACCGCGAACGGCTGAACAACTCCGTTCACTGCTGCACTGTTATGGCAGATCGTGCAGCTCTCACCGAGTGTGCTGGTGTTGGCCAGCATATGGGAAGAGGCAGCCTGACTCGCATGGCATCCGCTGCAGGCCGCTGTAATGGCCGGCGCCGGATTGATGAGACCCTGCGGGGTCGTCATCACGTTCTTGTTCAGCGGAAGAGCGTTCTCGGTACCCGCCAGGTGGCACATGGAGCAATTCGCCACATCCTGCGTGCCACCAGTGGGTGTGAAACCCGGATACCGGGTGGTGGAGTAATCGTGATGACTACCGCCGAACCCGACTACCGTGTAGCTGGAGCCGTCATTCGCCAGATTGCCGCCGTTGTGGATGCGGTGGACCAGGTAGTTGAAGTTAACGGCCTGGTTCGGTGCCGTTTTATCAGCCGCAACAACCGCGCTCGGACGTACCGGAGAATCGGTGGTCGACGGATTGTGGCACATGATGCACAGTTCCGTGTTCCGGCGCGATCCGCCGTGCAGTTCCAGTGAGAAGTGGCAGTTGTTGTTGCAGTTTGCCGTGGAAACTACCGCGCGGCGATTGACCACCGGCGTGCCATCCACAGAGAAGTAGATCACGTTATTGTAGGGGCTTTCCGTGACCGTTTTCGCCGCTGTCGTGCCGGCGAGCAGGGTCTGTGCCACTCGCGATCCGTAGAAGCTGATCGCGTAGGTTCCGGTTGCGTTGGCCGGAAGCTTGTTTGTGAAGGTGTAAGAGCAGGCGCCAGCTGCGGAGCAGGTGACAGTCGTTGCGCTGCCGCTTTCCGTCAGATAGCCGGGAGTGGTGATGTTGCTGCCGAAGCTCGTATAACCATAGTCAGTGGTCGGGCCGGCCATCACGAAGGTGAGGGACGCCATCTGAGAATAAGCAAGCGCTTTACCGCTGCCGTCCAGAAGGTTGAAGTTGATGGTCGGAGCCTTGCCTGCCACGCCATTTGTGACGCTGGTCAGAGTGATCGCAACGCCGCCAAGTAAGGGATAGGTACTGCCTGGCTTGGCGTCTTCGGCGACGAAGTGCGCGCCCTTAACGGAAGCATCGAAGGGAAGTTCACCCTGCGGAATATGGCAGTTGGCGCACTGGCTGTCGCTCGCCTGCGGTCCACCGGGGTGATTCACGCCAGTCTTGAAGTTCACATCGTCATGGCAGGAACCGCAGGCTGCGGCCGTGGGTTTAGTCATGTAGAAGTTGGCCTGTTTCGCGCCTGCATTCTGATCATGGCACTTCTCGCAGCGGAAACCATTGGTCGCCGTGGCGTCGGAAGCTGATGTTGAGGCAGGGAATATGTTGGGAGAGAAGTCGTCGCTCCCAATCTTATAGATGCCGCCGGCAAGCACGCTGGGAAGCTGTGAACCCAGGTGGATCTTGTGAATCATGACCTTGAAGTCCACCGTGTTGCCTGTGGCTGAGTCGGTGCTCTGCGGCGTGTGGCAAATGATGCAGAGTGCCACCTGACGGCGCGTACCGCCATGGTGAGACATCTGGTCGTGGCAGTTGTTGCAGGACGCCGTTGCGACGATGTCCCGGATCTGGGTGACGGCCGAACCATTTGGCAGGAAGCTATAGGTCGTGCTTGCGTAGTTGTTCGGAATATTGAAGGATGTCAGTGTGCGACGACCATACACACCAATCGTGTGAGTAGCTGTCGCGTCGAAGCCTGTCGGCGCCTTATTACCAAATACGTAGGTATACTGGCCGTTGCCAAGAGCCGTCAGTACGCCGCCCGAATCGGCGGCCGCAACCGCGAACGTTCCTGCTGCGCCGGTTTTGTTCGATGTAATGTACGACGTGTACTGATCGCCGGTCTTCGGAATGTAGGCAACTACATAGCTCATCGTGATGACGCCGGGAGTGTTAATGCCTGTGTTATCCAGCGGTAGCCCGGAAGTGTCCTTCAACGTATAGGTAACCGAAATCACACCGGCTGATGAGATGGATGCCGTGTTGATGGTGACATTCAAACCGGATGCACCCGGAAAGTTAATGTTTGCGTCTGTAATATAAGCCAGCTTGTCCCGTAGGCCATACGGACTCTTGCCCGCGCCCGCCATGGTCAGCGCGGCGGCGGAAAGAAGAATGAGCCAACAAGTCCTGGCCGTCAATCGTCTTCCTATCCTTCTCGCGATATTTTTCATGCTCCACACCTTTCGCGCCGGCTGTCCTGGTCCGGCCTGGTGCGTTAAGAGCATTCCAGGGGCCAATGTCGCCTTGTTTCCATAGATTTGTAGATTCGCAAAAACGCCCGCTTTTTGCCATGTTCACGTCTGGCTGCCCCAAAAACGCCTGCGCCCCTGAGGGTGGAGCCTGAGTGATTTGACGCAACTCCAGAGGGAGCGGGCACAGTTGGCTTGTTCCGATATACGTCCCGCCCTCCAAAACGGAAATGGAGAGCGAACCAACGAAAACTCCAAAAAGAGCGTATAGCGAAAAAATGTGGTTGAAACGGAAAATGCCCGGGAGGGAGGCCCGGGCACTGAACAACGATTTCGAAGGTAGCCTCTGTTATTTCGGCTCAGTCCAGAACTTGGCGTCTTTCAGATCGCCCACTTCATGGATCGTGTCGTGGCAGCTGGACGACGTGCAGGAAAGCTGGCTCGCCTTCACCTTTTGCAGCATATCCGCTGTCTTGTGATGTCCGTTGACGGTTTCAAAGGCGCGGCTGCCCAGATGGCAATGCAGGCAGGTGGAATTCGGGAACGGTGAGGAGATCTTGATATCGGCAGGCTTGCGCGGAGTTCCGAAGTACTGAACATAAACATTCTTCAAGCCGTGAATCTTGGAAGTAATCCCTCCAAAGAGCGCGTAATCGGCGTGGCAGGTAAAACACGCCTGATCGCGGGGCACAAACCTGTTTTCAAAGTGCACTGCCGGGATGTAGCTCTTGTCGTCATAATGCAGGGTCTTGCCAAAATCCGCCATGACATGGCACTGCAGACAAAACTCCGTTGTACTCGCCCGCTCCTCATGCTCCGTATAGCCGCCCCAGACCGCTACGACGGGCAGTACCAGCAAAGCGACAAACGACAGGATCCTGCCTTCCCGCGTTCTTGAGATGCCGGCACGGAGGCCGACAAATGCGGCGAGCGCGAAACTCAGAGCGATCAGCGTGAGGGTAATGGCGTACTGCATAAGGTTTCGCTTCTCCCGAACTCGTAAAATGCCATCGCTGGAAAACCCTGCCGCGAGTCTGGACATAGTGCCAGCACCCGAGGCAGGCTTCCGGCAGGTCCCGTGGAAGCACTCCACGGACCAAAGTTACAGAACTCTTATAAACCGGGCAAATCGCCGCAATCCGGGCTTCCCGTCCTGCTTCGTCCGCCCCATGTAACGCTGGCTTTGCGCGATTAGACGCCACATCTGCGCGGGTTCGCTCTTCCCGGCTTAAGACTGGCCAGCCCGAGTCGCCGGGCTCACCGGCGCATCCGGGTGAGTGTGGCTCAGCAGGCTGAACACGTAATAAGCCACGCCAATCAGCATGATCGGCACGCCGAAACCGACGAAAGCGATGAAAGCCAGCGGATGCAGCGGCAGCAGCGACAGGAATTGCAGCAACAGACCCGCGGCTACCATGAATCCGGCTCGGCGGAGTTTTGTCTCGATGTTCACTTGGCTTCAGTCTCCTTCGGTTCAGTCCAGAACTTCGCATCCTTCAGATCGCCCACCGCATGAATCGTGTCGTGGCAGCCGGAAGAGGTGCAGGAAAGCTTGCTCGCTTTCACCTTCTCCAGCATGTCGGCGGTCTTGTGATGCCCGTTCACTTCCTCGAACTTGCGTGAACCCAGATGGCAGTGCAGGCAGGTTTCGTTCGGGAACGGCTTGTACAACTTGATATCGGCGGGCTTCGGAACATCACCGAAGTACTGCACATAAATGTGGTGCATCCCGTTAAACTTGGCTTTGATCCCGCCAAACATGGCGTAATCGGTATGGCATGTATAGCAAGCGTGTTCGCGTGGCACGCGATTATTCTGAAAATGCGCGGCTGGAATATAGCTCTTGTCGTCGTAGTGCAGGCTCTTGCCGAAATCTTCCATGACGTGGCACGAAAGGCAGAACTGCGTTGAAGTGGCCCGGTCCAGGTGCTGTTCGAAACCGCCCCAGACCGAGACCACCGGAAGAATAAACAGCGCAACGAAGGCCAGCATCTTGCCCTCGCGCGTTCGCGAGAGTCCTTCCCGGAGTCCGACGAATAACGCGAGAATAAGACTCACTGCGATCAGCGCGAGGGTGATGGATATTGGCATAAAGTTACTTTGCGAGACTCCTGTAGTACTGAACCAGGCCTTTGATCTGGTCCGGCTTGTAGTCCTTACCGAAACCGTCCATGTCCTTGCCCTTGCCTTCGGTGGCAATCTTGATCATGTCCGCTTCGGATTCCTTGGTCACGGTCTCGTGAATGTCCTTGACCTTCAGCTTCTTGCCCTTGGCGGTCTTCCCGGTTCCGTCTTCTCCGTGGCAGATGGAGCACTTATCCAGGAAGATGGCCTTGATGTCGGCCTGCGCCCAGCCTGCGGCTGTGCAGGTGAGACAGAAAAGAACGGCGGCTGCGATTTTCGATTTTGACACTTAAAAACTCCTTGTCCATGAAATAAGTAGAATCTTCGCGCCAAAATTATTTCCCGGCACGATTTGTTCAATATAGTACGTGCGCTGCAATTGAACAGTCAGCTTGCCGAGCTTCACCGCATCCCAGCTCAGCGAACCGCTGGCATACGGGAAGGTCATCGGACCATATAACGGCAGAGAACCTAACACAATCCCCTGACCATTCACACGAACATAGTTGCCCGCGAGACTTACGCTGAAATGCTTCACCGGTCCCGCATTGACACCCGCCTGCCACAACCGGTCCACACTCTGATCCGTCAACGTGGCCTGCGAGACGAGAGCCAGCCCCGGCAGGAAGTTTACCGTGCTCTTCGCCCAGAAGCTGTCGTACGAGAAGCCCGCAAATGTCGAGACTTTGTCGCTGATTTCATAGGTCGCGGTGGAGGCGTTCGCACGCAGCCGGCTGTGGAAGTCCACCACGCTGAGCTTGCTGTCGCGCGTCGTTGTCGTATTTTCAATCCAGAACTTTTCGAGCGGCCGGACCCGCACCGTCACGTGGCTCCCCACGTCCGTATGCGGCGTCATCTGTGTATATGCGGTGCCGTTGTTGACTTCATCCACACTGGCGCGAACGGTAATCATCTGATTCGGCTTCCAGTTGACGTTGAGGGTTGGCCAGAACGTCTTGATTCGCTTCGTCTCGGATTGGTCGATCAGGCCATCCTCCAGCCGCTCAATATCGCTCTTGAGAAATCGAAATCCGGCGCGAACCAACAGCTTTGAAGATGGCGTGAACAACAGGTTGTAGTCGAACGTGCTGGTGCCGATCTTCCACTGGTTCACGCTTGTTCCGGCGACTGTATATCCATTCCCGTATTGGGTCGTGACTCCGGTTTCCGTGGAACTGAACGCGCCGTTCCCGGTGACTTCAAATCTGGAGTAGCGATAGTCCGCCTGCATACTCAGCCAATTCTTTACATCCAATGTGAAGCCCTGATCGAGTACATGGCTTTTTTCGGTGAGCGTCGAAGCCGCCGTCTCGGAAAGTGAATAAGGCACAATCGTCGCAATCGAGGTCGTTCCGGCCTGACCGGAAGCCGACAATGCCAGCGTCGCAGGTCCCGTATAGTTGCGATAGTTATAGCTGCCGCGCGTTCTGAGCCTCGAAAAGATCTTCCCCGCGTAAGAGAATTCGTGAACCGGTGTCGAGAGCTTCCGGTAATCCGCCCACTTCGCGCTGGATAGCGGTTCCTGCGCCGACATGGCGCTGCTCACATTGAGACTGGTCTGGTTCGGGTAGGGATTAAATCCGTTGAACGAATCGCGCATCCGTTCGAGCCCAGCCTTGTAGTGGAAGCTGAACGCGCGCAGCGTGTAATCCACGCCAACGGCCCCGCGGTTGGAAGTTTCGTCGATTAGCCCAACCAGGTAAAAGGGATTGTTTAACGCATAAGGTCGCCATTCCGAAGGCGAGCCGAAATAGTCCATGGTCCGCGTCGTATCATTCACTCCGTGCCGGGCGTTGTGGTTGTACTCCACCGTGAAGCGCAGGGAATTCGTCGCATGAATCAGCAGGTTGACCGAGCCAATACGCCGCACCGTAGCCCAGTCATGATTCGAAGTCAGGCCGAGCGCACCGCTCGGCAGCGTCGCGCCATCGTTCTGATTCCAGTAATAATGCGATTGCTGTACATTGACGCGCAGATCGTAGCGCTTCTTCTTCGAGGCCGTCATCTGCACCGTGCCCCACGGCTCGCCGCCGATGCCGTTGGCAACAATCGAATAGTTGTCGATGAACCGCGATTTCTTGCCATCGGCGAGTTTGCCAAAGAGGCTGAAATCGAGCAGACGGGGTCCGCTCTCCAGATCAAACAACTGCTGGTAGGAGGGTGTATAGCCGCTGAGCGACGTGAAACGATACCCAAATGTGACCGAGCCGGAGTTTTCGAAACTACCGATGACCAGGGGCTTATCCTGAGCGAACAGGGGAACGGTCAAAGCTCCGAGTGCCACCAGTGCCGCCGTCAGGGATTGGATTTTGTGAATGGTCCGTGTCATCTCATTTACCCGTTCGTCAGTTCAGGAAATTCCGGTCCGAATTCGAACCGTGAATCACCGAATGGCATCGTGTGCAGGCCCCGTTGGCCTGGAAGCTCTGGATATTGTGTGGCATGAGCGCTGTCGTGGTCGGCTTACCCACGTGGCACTGGATGCAAAGTGTACGCTCTTCGCGCCGGGCGAGCAGCATTTTGCTTGTGCTCCCGTGAGGAGTGTGGCACGCCGTGCAGCCTTCCACTCGTGACGCGGCATGTTCAAAAACAAAGGGTCCGCGCTTCTCCGCATGGCATTGCGTGCAGGTTTCAGATGCCAGTTGCTGTAGTTCGTGCTGGTTTGAGGTCCCGTGCGGCGAATGGCAGTCTGTGCACTTCATCGCGCCTTCCGGTACCCGGTGGTGCGTGGGCAGCGCGAACGCCGCCTTCACGTTCGCATGGCACTGGTAGCAGAGTTCCGGTTGATTCTTTTTCAGCAGACTGCTGTGCAGCCAGCGGTTCTCTTCGGGCAGTGCAGGCACGGAGAAGAATTTCGCCTGTGCGCTCTGGATGGCCTCGCCTTTCGGATTGTCGCTCGCCTCCACCAGATGGATGGAGTGGCAATCGAGGCAGGCCACACCCTGTTGTGCGTGGCTGGAATGATCGAACTGCGATTGCTGTTTGCTGCTCTGATGGCAAACCAGGCAACGCTCGGAGTTTACTTTCGAGTTGCCCTTGAACGCGAAGATCAGCTTATTGGCCGCTGCCGATTTGGCTTCGTCGCCATGGGACGCTTCCTGCCCGTCCGCATGAGCTTTACCGGCGCCGTGGCACATTTCGCAGCCAACCACGGAATCCTTGTGCTGGGGCAGCGAGGCATGCACCGTCTTGCCGAATTCGGTGAACTCGGACTTGTGGCATCTCCGGCAACGATCATTGCCAACGTAATCCGCCGCGGGAGACTTCTGGGGGATTGCCTTGGTGGTGACGGATGCCGGGACCTTCGATGCAGGGAGCGTTTGGGCCATCGCCACGGTCCCGGCCAGCGCGACCGCTGTCAAAACAACTGACAGTTTGACAAGCCCAAGTGTGTGTTTTCCGGTTGTAGTCATCAGGCCATCCCAAACTAAGTCTGGATCGATGCACATTGCTGGCCAAACTGTTGAATCGGCGGTTTGTCGCGAAACCATGCAATTGGCCGGGTTCTGGAGGTTCAGTCGCCACAGCACCAGAGTCTTTCGGTTGCGCGATATGACGCAGGTGCGGCGCGATATGACCTGGTGACGTTCGGTCGTCGCGCATCCCTTACCGACGCGCCAGCGTGAACGCGAAATCCCTGCCGAATCCGCCCTTTACCGCCAACCAGATCCACAACAGTGCGTAAGGCTCCAGCAATCGGGAATTCGCCAGTGGCCCGGCATCGACGGGCTCGAAACCCGTATCGGCGGCCAGCATCGCTGCGACTCTCCGGGCGTCGCCGTCATCGGAACAATAGAACATCAGAATGGCCGCTCCCTGATAAACGGGGTCCTCCATATTGCCGAACCCCGTGGTATTGAAAACCTTCGCGACCTTGGCCCCTTTCGCCCACTCCGCTACCTTCTCTCCGCCTGACGACGTCGTCCCCACTTCCAGGCCGCTCAATCCGGGCAACAGGGGGTTGGAACAGTCGAGCAGAACCTTGCCTGCCAATGGCAACGCTGTAAGGACGTCCTTCGTCGCCGGCCACGGCAACGCATTCACGATCACGTCACCAAATGCCGCCGCTTCCGTCGCACTGCCGGCGTGCGCGCTGCCACCTGATTTTGCCAGAATCTCTGCCATCTCCGGCGATTCCGGATTCCGGACACCATAGAACACCTCATGCCCTTTTGCCGTCCATGACACGCCAAGCGCGCCACCCACGTTCCCGCCGCCCAGAATTCCAATCTTCATGTTCGGTGAGATGCCAAACCCGGTTCTCCGGATGCAACGGTCTCTCGCCGAGGGGCGTCAAACCTGACAGCCCTTTACATTCCGAAGATGTTGAATGCGGTATAACAAAACTGAAGGCCCGGTTGGACTAGCCGGATGGTGAAGACGACACTTTTATGATACGAACTCTGCTGATTCTCACAACACTTTTTGCCGCCTCCGCGTGGGCGCAGGATCTGCCCGACGGTCCGGGCAAGCCAGCCACGGAGCGCATCTGCACCGGCTGCCACGGTGCGGAGATGTTCGCAACCTATCATAAGAGCGCGGACGATTGGGAGCGCACCATTACCACCATGACCGAAAAGGGTCTCTCCATCTCCGATGCAGATTATGCGACGGTTCTGGATTACCTCTCGAAGTCGCTGGGTCCTCTGCCTCCCAAGGTCAACGTCAACAAAGCAACCGCCGCTGATTTGGTCCGCATCCTCAAGATTACGGATAAGCAGGCCGAGGCGATCGTCGCCTATCGCACGAAGAACGGCGACTTCAAGGATCTGGATGGCGTGAAGAAGGTAGACGGTTTGGATGCCGCAACCGTAGACGGTAAGAAAGACAATATCGTTTTCTAAGGCATTGCGGTTCGGGCTGAGCCTGAAACGATAACGCGCTGAGTGGCCGGTGCTGTCCGCACCCCGCTCAGCGCTTTTTTGTTGTTTGATCAGACGACTGCGCGCGCAACCCCTGCTACGGTCGTCTCCCCCGAGATTCACCGCCGGAGTCACGCGCCAGCCTATCCTTGATCCTGTTGTATCGTGAGAGTGGCCGCTCGCGCCAGCGAAAAGGCGCGCTTCTGGCCGCATTTCAACAGGTTTTTTGCGAAGCAAACACAGGGACTTACGTGAGCTGAATGTGGGTAGCCTGTGGATGCTCGGTGGATAAAACAGGAATACCATGATTTGTTCCGCACGAAATACCGCAACTGGCGAGTTTGTCTCCGTCGATTTCGATGACGTGATCCGCTCCGTGACTCCGGCAACCGCTCTTGACGACGGTGGTCTCTGGATCGCCCCGGGCTTCATTGATATCCAGGTGAACGGTTTCGCAGGCGTCGATTTCAACCGCCCGGGCACTCCGTTGCCAAATCTCCAGCGTGCCTTTGACCTGATCCTCTCGACAGGTGTCACCCGCTGCCTCCCGACTGTGATCACTGGCCCGCCCGACCACATGCTGGGTTGCCTCCGTAATCTGGCCCGCGCCCGCCGTGAACTGCCCAGAGGCCGCGCCATCGCCGGCTTTCACGTCGAAGGACCTTACATCTCCGACGAAGACGGCCCGCGTGGCGCGCACCCACTCGCCTCGGTTCGCCCGCCCGATCTCGACGAATACCGGCGTTGGCAGGAAGCCACCGATGGTGTCATCCGTCTCATTACCCTCTCGCCGCACTGGCCCGATGCCGCGGCCTTCATCGAAGCGGTCACCCGCGATGGTGTGACCGTCAGCATCGGCCACACCGGTGCCACAACCGACCAGATTGCGGCCGCCGTTGACGCGGGCGCGACGCTCTCCACTCACATCGGCAATGCAGGCCACTCTGTACTCCCCAAACACCCCAATTACATCTGGGACCAGCTAGCTGAAGATCGCCTGAAGGCCAGCTTCATCGTCGACGGCATCCATCTGGGGCCTGCGTTCCTTCGCGCAGCCCTGCGTGCCAAGACGATCTCTCGTTCGGTCCTTGTCACCGACGCCTCTGCTCCGGCAGGGGCCGAACCGGGCAGATACTGGCTCGGCGATCAGGCCGCCGATCTGACCGCCGACGGTCGCGTCGTTCTCGCAGGCACGAACCGCCTCGCCGGTTCCGCCCTCAAAATGAACGATGCCGTTGCCAACATGATGCGGATGGCCGGAGTTTCGCTCTCCGAAGCAATCGACATGGCGACCGTGAACCCGGCCCGGACCATCGGCCTCGAAGGCCACACAAAAGGGCTGGTCGAAGGCGAGACCGCTGACCTGGTCCTTTTGCGCGCTGGTGAGGGCATCACCGTCGATTCGGTCTACCTCAACGGCGAACGAGTGTAACCCGGTAACTGCGTGGCCCACAAAGACTGTTCTAAACAATTTGAGTCTGAAAATGCCCGTAGCTGGGGCTGCATGACTGTTCTGATCATCGTCATTTCCCTGTTCTGCGTGTTGTGGGCAACTCTTGTCATATTGACGGGCTTTCACGACTCCATGGGTAATCCTCGGAATCATGACCTGCCTGGTATTCTGCGGGTTTTTTGCGTTGCGCTCGCACCCTGTGTGGTTCCGGTCTTTTTCGCCGTTGTGCACTTCCGGGCGCGGCGCCGTTCTCGCATGCGCCCGGTCGCGCCACCCAATTCGCTGCCATAATCGAATCGTGGACTTCGAATACACCCCCGAACAGATCCAGCTCCGCCACGCGGTCCGCGAATTCGCGGCCGCCGAGATCGCTCCCCACGTCATGGAATGGGACGAAGCCCAAACCTTTCCCCTGGAAGTCATCCGCAAACTCGGTGGCCTCGGCTACATGGGCTGCATCTTCCCGGAGGAATACGGCGGCGCGGGTCTCGGCTACGTCGAGTACTCCATCATCATCGAAGAACTCTCCCGCGTCGATGGCTCCGTCGGCATCATCGTCGCGGCCCACACTTCCCTCTGTTCGAATCACATCGCCAAAGCCGGCACGCCGGAACAAAAGAAAAAATACCTGCCCAAACTGACCTCCGGCGAATGGCTCGGCTGCTGGTCCCTCACAGAATCCGAAGCCGGTTCCGATGCCGCGGGAACCCGCAGTACAGCCGTTCGCGATGGCGATGACTGGGTCCTCAACGGTGCCAAAAGCTTCACCACCAATGCCCACTATGCCGACGTCTGCGTTGGCATGGCAGTGACCAACCGTACAGCGGCACAGCACGGCATCTCCGCCTTCATTCTCGAAAAGGGTACGCCAGGCTTCCGCGCGGGCAAGAAGGAAAACAAACTCGGCCTCCGCGCCAGCGCGACGGGCGACGTCATCTTCACCGATTGCCGCCTGCCGCACTCGCAACTCCTCGGTAAACAGGACGAAGGCTTTGTCGATAGCCTTCGCATTCTCGACGGCGGCCGCATCTCCATAGCCGCGCTATCGATCGGCATGGCGCAGGGAGCCTACGACGCCGCGCTCAAATACGCCAAACTCCGCAAGCAGTTCGGCCGCCCCATCTCGGAATTTCAGGCCATCCAGCACAAGCTGGTTGACATGGCCACGAAGATCGACGCCTCCCGCCTGCTCACCTACCGCGCCGCCACCATGCTCGATAGCGGCAAACGAGTCACCCGCGAATCCGCCATGGCAAAGCTCTTCGCCTCCGAAAGCGCGGTTTACATCGCCAACGAAGCCGTGCAGATCCACGGTGGCTACGGCTTCACCAAAGACTATCCCGTAGAGAAATTCTATCGCGACGTCAAACTCTGCACCATCGGCGAGGGCACCAGCGAAATCCAGCGCCTCGTCATCGCCCGCCAACTCCTGAAAGACCAGGCGAAATGACGACGCGCGAACTCGCACAGCAGGCCACTGCCGTGGAAAACGGCAACCCGGTTCCGTCCGATCTCCCCCAGGGCCACGGCCTCATCATCGGTATCACTGGCCCCCCCGGCGCAGGTAAAAGTACGCTGACCACAGCGCTCGTGACCGAAATCCGGCGCCGCGACAAGACCGTGGCCGTAGTCGCCGTGGATCCCTCCAGCCAGGCTTCCGGCGGCGCACTGCTGGGCGACCGCATTCGCATGCAGCGCCACCATGATGACCACGGCGTGTTCATTCGTTCCATGGCAACTCGCGGCGCGGTCGGCGGTCTCGCCCGCACCAGCGCCGCCCTCGCCCGGCTGTTCCGTGGCGCAGGGTTCGATTTCATCCTCATCGAAACCGTTGGCGCGGGTCAGGATGAAATCGATATCGCCGCCGCCGCCGATGCCACTCTCGTCGTCATTGTGCCCGGCATGGGCGACGATGTCCAGGCCATCAAAGCCGGCATGATGGAGATCGCCGACATCTTCGTCATCAACAAGGCCGATCGGCCAGGCGTGGAACAAACAGCCAGTGAGATGGAGGCCATGCTTTCGCTCACACCGGAAGACGATCGCCCTCCCGTTTTCCGTACCATCGCCACCAACGGCACCGGCGTCTCCGAACTCATGGATGTCCTCATTCACCTTGCTCCCCGGCCCCGTTCGATACCCGGCCCCCAATGGCAGGCCGATCATCTCGGCATTGCCGTTCGCTCCCTGGCCGAATCCCTCCCGTTCTATACCGACCAACTGGGCATGAAACTCCTCGCCCGCGAAACCGTGGAACACGAAAAAGTGAACGTTGTCATGCTTTCCGCAGGCACCTCGCGCGTGGAACTCCTCGAACCCACCTCACCCGACTCCCCCATAGCGAGATTCATCGAAAAGCGCGGTCCCGGCCTTCACCACGCGGCCATGCGTGTCGACGACCTCCCGGCAACCATTCGCCGTCTCGAACTGGGCGGTGCCCGCATCCTCAGCGAGCCACGGCGCGGTGCGGGCGGCCACCTCTATGTGTTCGTCCATCCGGCCAGCGCCGGTGGCGTACTATGGGAGATTATTCAGGATTCGTACTCCGCGCCCCACACGAATTAGCCGTGTGGCCGGAAGCCTTCAAGGAGAGGTCATTTGCCTAAAATCGGCGTCATCGGCGGTAGCGGTCTTTACTCAATGCCCGGGTTCACCGGTCAGCGCGAGGTCACGGTGGAAACGCCCTTCGGCGCGCCTTCCGATAACTACATCGTGGGCGAACTCGAAGGTCAGGAAGTCGCCTTCCTCGCTCGTCACGGACGCGGTCATCGCATTTCGCCCTCCGAACTGAACTTCCGCGCCAATATCTACGGCATGAAGTCTCTCGGTGTGGAGCGTATCGTCTCCCTCAGTGCCGTTGGCTCTCTCAAGGAAGAACACCGCCCGCTCGATTTCGTGATTCCAGATCAGTTCGTCGATCGAACGCGCGGTCGCATCTCCACCTTCTTCGGCGAAGGCCTGGTTGCCCACGTGAGTTTTGCAGATCCCGTCTGCCCGCAACTCGCCAATACTGTGGAAGCCGCGTGTCAGGCCGCCGGTGTCAACGCGAAGAAGGGCGGCACCTACATCTGCATGGAGGGCCCCATGTTCTCCACTAAGGCGGAGTCGAACCTCTACCGCTCCTGGGGGATGGACGTCATCGGCATGACGAACCTCCAGGAAGCCAAACTGGCCCGCGAAGCGGAAATCTGCTACGTCACAGTCGCCATGGTGACCGATTATGATTGCTGGCACTCGGAACACGAGGCTGTCGAGGTCACCGACATCATCCGCGTCTTGACGCAGAATGCCGTCAACGCCGCCCGCGTGGTGGCCGAAGCCGTGCGAGCCATGCCCGCTGAGCGCGCCTGCAAGTGCGGTTCGTCCCTGCAACACGCGCTGATTACCGACAAGAAAATGGTGCCGGAAGCCACCGTCAGGAAGCTGGAGAAGATTGTCGGCAAGTACTTCCAGTAATCCGGAAACACGCGCCGCGACCCTGCTTGCCGCTCTGCGACGCGGTGAAACGCTGTCCCCGCATGAAGTTCGCGATCTGGGCGAAGCGCATCCCGGCATCTTCTTCCGCGATATCGTGGAGCCGCTGGCCGACTCTTTCGATGCCAAACAGGCAACAGCTTACGACAAGCTGATGCAGGTCTGGATCACGCCGCAGCCGCCCGTTGCGCCGCGGGTCCCCGAACGTGTCGACACAGTCTACGTGCTCTCCCGCGTCACGCTTGGTGCCGATATCAAGATCGTCAGCCCCATCCTTGCCGCGATGAAAGCGCGTTTTCCGGAAGCGCGAATTGTTTTCGTGGCCAATCGAAAATCAGCCGAACTCTTCGCCGCCGATCCCCGCATCGATCACCTCAACGCCGATTATCCCCGCTCCGGCCCGGTCACCGCGCGTTTGCAATTCGCCGAAGACCTGCGATCCCGGCTCAATGCTCCGAACAGTATCGTCATCGATCCCGATTCCCGCATGACGCAATTGGGCCTTGTGGCAGTCTGTCCGCCGGAGAGCTGCTTTCATTTCCAGAGCCGGGTTGTAGGCGGTGAAACGGATTCGAACCTCTCGGATTTGATCGCCCGCTGGCTGGTCGCGAAGTTCGGCCTCGATGCCCAGGGCTACATCGCGCCGGTGAAGGAACCGTTGCCCCCGACGAACCCCTGTGCTGCCATGAGCCTCGGCGTCGGAGACAACGAAACCAAGCGTGTCGGCGGCGATTTCGAAGCCCGCCTCATCGCTGCATTGGCTACCCGTTACGAAACCCTGTGGGTGGACCGTGGAGTCGGGGGCGGGGAAGCACAACGGGTCACCGCCGCCGTCGAAGCCTCCGGTGCCGCTCGGAAAGTGCGCTTCTGGGAAGGCGGCTTCGCCGGGTTCGCTTCGATCATTGCACAATCCGCCCTTTACGCGGGCTACGATTCCGCCGGCCAACACGCGGCCGCAGCCTCAGGCGTCCCCCTGATCTCCATCTTTGCTGGTGCTCCTTCCACCCGCTTCCGGGCCCGCTGGACTCCCGCCGGGAGCGCCAGTATCACGCAGGTTGTGGCCGACGGCATGATCCCGGACGCCATCCTCGCCCGGATTGCCAGCACCTTCGCGTAGCGCGGCCACTCGCGCACCAACGCTCCACGATCATCCAGAACTATCTCCCCTCCACATCTCTCCAAAACTCCGCAGAAGTCCCTCAGGCTAGACTAAAAACAGGTCCCCAAAATGCACATGGAAATCCACGAGCGCGAAAGAGAAGGCATCATCATCCTCGATCTGAAGGGCCGTCTCGTGGCAGGCGATGAAGTTGGAGCCTTCCGCACCGCCTTTGAAAAACTCTGCTTAGACAACGCCCCCAAAGTCATCCTCAACCTGCACGCTGTCGACTACATCGATAGCCTTGGCCTCGGCACTATGGTCATGTGCTACACCCGCATGCAGAAAGTCGGCGGGATCACCAAGCTCACTCACCTCAATCGCCGCAATCTCGAACTGCTGCTCCTCACCAAAATCGACACCATCTTCGAAGTCTTTGACGACGAAACCGACGCCGTCAACAGCTTCTTTCCCGACCGCGAAATCCGCCGCTTTGACATCCTCGCTTTCGTGCAGCAACTCAAAGAACCGAAGTCGTCTTAGCGCCACCCCGCCCGGTATTTTCGCTGCAGGAATGCGTTCGCCCCACGCACATTCGTAAACTTCGCCTTCGCGCCGTTCCATGCCAGCGTCGTGTTCGGAAACCGCGTCGCCAGCGGCCCCAGCAGCACGGACTCCGTCAGCGGTCCGGAATAGTCGAAACCTGCCGAAGTCTTGCCGTTCCCCAGCACCGCCTCGGCAAACTCCAGATAGTGATCCGTCCTCTGGGCTTCCGGCAGCGCATAGCCCACAAAATCCCGCAACGGCAGCAAGATAGGCGAAGCGATATGCGGCAGCAGCATCTGCCCCTTCGTCCCGACAAATAATGAACCTTGTCCCGGAAACCGGATCGACCCCAGAATAGCTCGCACATCCTCCGGCGGCTGACGTGTGCCGTCATACCAGGTCACCGGCACCGTCTTCTCCGCCGTATAAGCCGTCCCCGGGAACACGTAGCGGATCAGCGTGTTCAGCGCCCAACTCTCGCCATTTGGGGCGGACCCCTCGCTACGTACCGATACCGGCGACCCGAGCGCCAGCGCCCCAAACACCGGGTCCAGAATGTGGCAGCCCATATCGCCGAACGTCGCCGTCCCGAAATCCAGCCGCTTGCGCCAATTACCCGGGTGATAAACATCCTTCACGAACGGCCTTGCCGCCGCCACGCCCAGCCACAAATCCCAGTTGAAACCGGCCGGCACAGGGTCCGCCGTCGTCGGAAGCTTCTCTGTATCGCCCCACGTCTTATTGCTCCACGTGTGGACCTCTTTGATCTTCCCGATCGCCCCTGCCTGAATGGTCTTCACCGCCACTTTGTATTCACGCCACGAATGAATCTGAATCCCCATCTGCGTCGGCAGCTTCTTCTCCGCAGCCATCTTCATGAGCGACCGCACTTCATGAATATCGTGCGCCATAGGCTTCTGCACGTAAACCGGCAGCCCGTCATGCATCGCGTGCATCGCCTGCGTCGCATGCATATGATCAGGCGTTCCCACGCACGCCGCATCCAGATTCCCGCGCTCCTTCCGCAGCATCACGCGCCAGTCCTCATAGATCCGCGCCCCGGGATACTTCTCCTTCACCCGGTCCAGCCGGTCCGCGTCCACCTCCGCCACGCACACCAGCTTCACCTTCGGGTGCGCCGAGATCCCGTCCAGCGTCGAATACGCCATGCCATTGGCACCGAAACTCGCCAGCCGGAGCGTCCCGGATGGCGGCTTCGAAATCATCTCCCGTACGAAAAACGGAGCGGTCAGAGCTGTCGTGCCGGCGTTGCGAAGGAATAATCTGCGATTCGTCATCACCGGATTATTCTATCCCCTGGTCGGTCGCGCGCGTCGCCCAGTGTGACAGCGTGTCTTCGCGCAGATTTCAGCGCAGAAAAAAATCCCGCAAAATCCACCCTCCACAACTCCCAAAGTACGTTAACATGGACCACTTAGGACATTTTTGTAAAACGGAGAATCGACCATGAAGTCTGGATACACCCTCACCGTCATCGCTTTAGCCGCCTTCCTCACCTCCTGCGGCGGAAAGGACCTGACCCAGGAGCAGGCAAAAACCCTGCTCAACCAGTCCTTCGACGCCAAGCCCACCACCAAACAACTCCTGACCGGCATGGACAACATCGGAACCCAACCGGAAAAGGAGTACTTCGACAGCCCCGGCGGCAAGTACCAGAAATTCCTCGAAGCCGACGGCCTGATCACCATCACCTCAAAGGGAAAGCTTTTCAAGCCGGGTTCGAAGACCGAATTCTTCAACGCCCTCGATATCAAGCTCACAGACAAGGGCAAGGCCCTGATGTCCGGCAAGCCCGTTGTCACTCCCGCCCTGTCTAAGAACACCTGGGAGACGGTCTATGAGAACGCGAACTTCTGTAGCCAGGAAGTGGTCGATATCACGAATATCAACGTCAATGACGATTTCGCCAAGGTCGAATACACCTGGCGCGCTGCCAAGCTAACTCCCTTTGCTCTCGATTTCCAGAAGGCAGATCCCTCCGAGAAGGTCACCTGCAATCCGGCCCTCACCAAGAACGACGAGGCCAGCTTTGAGCGCAAGAACGAGGTCTGGAGCCTGAGCAAGTAGTCGGAACGCAATGCCGGGTGTGGCAACTCGCCACGCCCGGCTTTCCAGCTGCGACACGAGGCTGAACCGCGCGAATCGAAACCCGGCACCCTGATCTGAAATCAGGGAGTGCCCGAAATTCACCCGTTCCCACCTCATCGGTTTGGCGGCAGCGGTTTTGTCACCACCTAATCCGTCGATAGCCGAAAAATGATGGTCAATCGCAGCTGCCTCACGATGACAGCCAGTCGCCGTAAGCTGAGGCCGACCGCTGAAAGCTGAAACCGGAGCGGGCGGAAGGCCTGCCCCCTGCTATCCTTTCCTTTACCGTGCGTACCGCCCTCCTGCAGCCTGGCCGCTTCCGCGCACACCGCGCTTTGACCTTCTGTGCGTACATGGCTGTGGGACTTGCCACCCTGTGGGCTGCCGATTCCGCCGCTCAGATCCTCTTTAATCAGATCCGCACTGGCGTCGTCGATAACGTCAAACGCTTCCCCCGCTACACCTGCGTGCAAACCGTCACCCGCGCCATGTACCAGATGCCGCCGGCGGGTTCCAACTGCGCCAACATCGTCGCAGGTCGCGACCGCGATGGCATTCGAAACCGCATCCTCACGTGGCACGACCGTTTACGCCTGGATGTCGCCGTGGGGGAAAAGTCCGAAATGTTCTCCTGGGCCGGTGCCAGCAAATTCGAGTCCGGCGACATCACCGAACTCGTTTCACGCGGGGCCAGCGGTAGCGGTGAATTCAGTTCCTTCGTCTCCAGCGTCTTCGGCGGCGATGCCGAAGGCTTCACCTATCGCGGTCTGGCCGACACTCCGCTGGGGCGTCTGGCGTCGTTCGATTTCAACGTCCCCCTCACGAAGAGCCACTATAAGTACAGTTCCACGGGAAAAGCGTACACCACCGTGCCCTATCACGGAACGTTCTTTGGTGACCCGGAGAATGCCGATCTCCGCGAACTCGATCTCGAAGCCACCGAGTTCCCGTCTACTGACAACGTCTGCCGCGTTCAGGACAAGATCCAGTACCAGCGCGCGCAGATCGGCCAGAACAGCTTCATGCTGCCCGCCACGTCATCCATGGACGTGGTCTATCGCAACTCCACCGAATCCATCAACGAGACCTCATTCGCCGGTTGCCGCGAGTACGTTGGCGAATCCACCATTCGTTTTGACGTGGATGAGGATGGCAACACCCCGGAGGCTGCAAAGCGTCCGGAACTTCGTCCGCTGCCTTCGAAAACGCGCCTGCGGGTCACCATCAATCCGCCGGTGGATTCGGCGAAAGCGGCCGCCGGAGATCCCATCGTCGGCGTCGTCACCATGGCAGTCAAAGAAAAGAGCGAAGTCATCGTCCACGTCGGCGACAAGCTGCACGGCCGCATTGTCCGACTGGAACAGACGCTGGGTGCGAATCCACGCTGGACCGTTGCGATTCTCTTCGAAACTATTGAGCGCGCAGGCGTGGAGCAAAAAATTTCCCTAAAGCCCATCGACGATGGCGACCGCACGCCTTTGGCTTTCGCCACCGGGGGGCGACGCGGTTTCTCGGCGCCGGCACTCAGTTCGATTACTTCGGAGCGTCCGGCCGGCGGGGGGATCTACTCGTTTCTCGAGTCCGGGAACCTGGTGCTGGGGCAGAAGTTCGAGTCCGAGTGGGAGTCGCGATAAGCCCGGCGAGTTCCTCGGATTCCAGTTCCCGCCACTCACCGATCTTGAGGTCGCCAAACTCCACCGGACCAATCTGGGTGCGCACCAGCTTCAATACCTTGCTGTCCAACGCTTCAATCATGCGGCGCACCTGACGATTGCGGCCCTCGGTGATCGTGATTTCCAGATGCGTATACTTGCCGGAATCGCGAACCCGCTTCACAACTGCCGGTCGCGTCGGCCCGTCGCTCAGTTCCACGCCCGTGCGGAGTTTCTCCAGCGCTTCATCCGATAGCAGCGAGTTGCACTTCAGCAGATAAGTCTTCGCCACTTTGTGTTCCGGATTCGTCATCCGCTCGCCAAACTGCGTGTCGTTCGTCATGATCAGCAGGCCGCTGGTATCCAGATCCAGCCGCCCCACCGGCGAAACAAACTGGTCGATCTCTTTGATGAGATCATAGACCGTCGGCCTGCCCTCGGGATCTTTGAATGTCGTGATGTATCCGGTCGGCTTATAAAGCAGGATGTAAATATGCTGCCGCTTCCGCAGCGGCTTGCCATCGAGCAGAATCTTATCCCGCTTCGAATCCACCCAAAGATCGGGATTCTCAATGACTTTGCCGTTAACCTGCACCTGCCTGTTATGAATCCAGGTTCGTGCCTGCGTGCGCGATCCGGCACCAGCCTTTGAAATGATGCGCTCCAGCGTCTTCTGCGTGCCTTCCGTCTCAGTGGCGACCGAACCGGCGCGCGCGCGTGCCACAGGACCAGTCTTTTGCCGCCACGGTTTCTTCGGGATCCATTTCAATGCAGCACCACTTTCGCGAGCGTTGTGTTACCGCCGGAATCGGCCACGCGCAGCAACACCACATGTTCGCCGCTTGACACCGCGCTCAGATGCAGCCGAAACTGCTCCGTGCGCGAATCCAAAATCCCATCTACCGGCGCGATCGGCAACCATGCCCCCGAATCCATTTGCCACTCGGCGCGGCGCAACGGCGATGTCGCATCCTGCGCATCAAAGGCAATATCCGCACCGGCGCCACTACGCGCCGAAGACTGCACCCGAATCACCGGCGGTGTGTTATCGATCAGCACAGGCGAACTGGTCAGGCCCATCTCTTTTGCCAGCCCCTGTGGATTGGCCTCCCGGTCGGAAGCCGTCACTCGAAAGTAGTAGCGGCCATCGGCCAGCGAATCGCCATCGAGCGCGAGCGAGTTATCGTGCAGATCCCGCCGCAGCGTCTTCCAGGCATCTTCGCCTTCGCCGCGAAATGCGACTTCGTATACGAGTTTGTCGGCATCGGGATCGTCCGCCTGCCAGGAAATCAGAAGTTGCTGCAATACGGCGCGGGACATGGTTTGTGTAGGTGTTCCTGTGGATGCGACGGGTCCGGCGTCTCCGCCGTCCGTCACAGTAATGCTGTAAGAAGATGTGGCCGCCGAAGACGCCCCTGCCGACTTCGCGGCGCTCCCGGAAGGCGGCGGTTGCTGCGTCACCGAGATGGAGCGAATCACCGGCGAATTATTCTGTGGCAGATACGCTGCCGTCACGCTCTCCAGATGCGCCGTCGGCGTTGTCAGACTGGCGCGATATTGCAGGTAACGCGCGTTTGGGCTCGCGATGGGTACGCCACTGGAATCGGTCAGGTCCGCGGACCAGTCGCTCCAGGAGGAATCGGGCCGCAGGCTGTTGCCGGAACGCGTCTGAATCGTCACCGCATCTCCCTGCCAGCGCAGCCTGCCCCAGCGGGAGGTGCCGGTAGCGTCGAACACAGGCGATTCGTAAGAACCCTTCGGTGCGGCCGCTCCCAGTTTGTAGATCCTGCCGCCGTTAGCCGTAGCTGCGAGGATCGCCCCGTTCGCCTGCAGCAGGCGAACGACCTCGCCATCGTTGGTCTGCGCGATCAGCGTCAGCTTTCGATCCGCCGATAATCGGTAAACCCGCGCGTTCTCGTCGGTCCCGAAATAAAGATCGCCGGTCTCGTTCACACCGCCGCGTGCCGGAAGGATGTCATAGACGTTCTCTTCCTTCGAACTCCAGAGCGTGTCCACGGTATTGTCCGGGTTGATGCGATAGATCGCGCTCTTCTCCACGCCAGTGGCCTCTGTTACAGCAGGAGTTGTCGTTGCCGCGGCCGCCTGTGCCTGCGCAGGCGGCTTGACCTCCGTCGGCGTCGGCTTCAAATCCCCGCCGGCCTGCGCCGTCACCGTTATTGTGGTGGAAATCGTCGGCACGGCGTCCTGCTGGGCGTTCTGATTCTGCTGTGTGGCATTGATCTTCTTCGCCAGCGCGCCGCCCAGACCTGCCGCGTAGACGCTGCCATCGGCGGCAGTTGCCAGCGCGCGGATCTCCGGCAAGGAAGAATCGTAGAGCGCGAACGCCTTGTCTTTGGCTGTAATTCGGTACAGAATCCCGTTCGGCTCCGTCCCCGCCAGCAGACGGCCCTGCCCATCCAGCATCAGCCCCGTCACATTGCCCTGACCGGTGGCGTAATAGACCTCGCCCTGACCCTGAGCCGTGATCCGATATACGTTCCCGCCATCGCCCGTACCGGCATACAAAGTTCCATCCGCCGCCAGTGCGAGCGACCAGATGTATCGAACCTTCGGATCGAAATACTCGGTCGCCTGGCCGCCGCGTATCCTGTAAATCCTGCCATTTGGTGAACTCGCCGCGAATACATCTCCCTGTGGATTTACTGCCAGCGCGAACACTTCCGGTTTATCGGAACTCCAGATGGTTGTGGCTGCACCCTTAGCGTCGATTTGATAAACCTTCCCGCGATGCCCTGTGGCTGCGTAAATGACCCCGCCCGGGCCCTGGATCACGCTCCACACGACAGGCTGTCCGGAATTGAAGAGCGTGTCGAGTTGCGGTGCCGTGGTCATGCGCCCATCGCGCGCGAGCGCTACACCGTCCAGCTTTCCGGCCAGGAAATCCGTGAAGCTGGTCATTTCCCAGAACGACGAAGTTGCCGCCATTGCCACCCAGGCCGTGATCGCAACCCCACACGCCAATCGCGTGAACGGCCATACCGAGCCCCGCTTCATTCCTTCACCTCAACCTGAACCGTTTTCGAGCCCGACACCATATTCCCGCCAGCATCCATCACGATCTCCGTAACCTTCGCGTTCTTACTCTGCGCAAGGGAAGCCGTGCCTCCCATCACCAGTGCCAGCGACGGCGGCGGACTCGCCATCTCCTCACCCTGCACCGCAAATGCCGGCTCCGGACGCCACACCCGAACGTAAGCCGAATCACTCGACCGAATCCGATTCACCGTGGAGATCAACTGCTCCGGGGAAACCGGGCTATCGCCGATGGTCTGCCGGAGATCTGTCATGGAGGCTTGCGAACCATCGCTCACCGTGAAATTCAGCGCGCCAGTCGGGGCCCCCGGCGGAATCGTATAACTCGCGGTGCGCGTCATCTCCACGCCATCCTCGCCATCGAACAGAGCCGTCACTTCCACGGTGTCGCCGGGCTTCACTTCGCGCTTCGAGACGTAGACCTGACCAACCGCCAGTGCTCGCTTCCTCGATGACGATTCCAGTTGCAGCGAAATACTTTTCACTTTGAGCGCGTCAAACCCACCCTGCATCACGTAAGAGAGCGTGACGGCCGCGTTGAGCGACGCACTGTTGGCCGTGCCGCCCTCTGTGGCATAGATATTCCGCATCTTCACCGTGTCCGAACGATTCTCAAACGCAATCGCGCCCTGCACTCCAACGCTCAGCGCGCCAGTCGAGCGCTCCGTCGCATCCAGCGCTGAAAATACGGCCATCTGCAGCAGATAAGGTGACAGTAAGCGGTCGTTCACAATCTGCATGTGATAATTGCCCACCGGCGTGCCTTCCTGCGTTACCGCGATATCCACCGGAATCATCGCCGCCCGCACACCCAGCGTTCCGGTGATCGCGGTGTCCCGATCCTGCGAAATCACGCCCATCAGCTCTCGCGCCGAAGAGATCTTGAAAGATGTATTCACGTTCGCCAGTAACGCCGTGACCTCGGAACGCGTAAACGGAATCTGACTCGTGCCGATAGACAGAAACCGGTGCCCGAACGCGTATATCTGGTTGCCATCCATCGCGGTCAGCGTCCCGTCCGCGCCGACGCTCATATCGCCCATCATGAGTTCCACACTGATCATGGAGCCCGGTTGCAGCTTTGAAGGATCGCCCATCCGATCAATCGGCGCACCGCCCAGAGAAATCCCCTGGCGTGGCTCCAGTCCCAATCCGCGCAGTTGCGGCGCGAATTGCTCAATGGCCGCAGAAGTAAAACCGCTGAACGAAACCGGCGTCGAAACATCGGTCATCCGTGAATCGCCGAAGCCGACGCTGCCTGCTTTCGGAATCTCAGCCAGTCCCGCCAGCCGCAGAGGCAAAGCGGAAGAGGGCAGGGAACTGACACGCAGCATTTCCTCAATCGGGCGAATCCCCGCGATCGGATCTTTCGAATAAGGAAAAGCCATCGCCACGGCACCGATCAGCTTGCCATTGATATAAACCGGACTCCCGCTCATCCCCTGCAAAACGCCGGTGTGTTCCAGCGGTCCGCCGCTAAGCTTGCCCAGAATGATGGATTGTTTCGGCCCGGTATTTTCCAGCACGCCGAGGATTTCGACGTCGAAGTCATCCACCTGATCGCCCTTGAAAACGGTCTTGCCCACCCCGTGCATTCCGGCCCGCACATCCGCCACCGGCATAATATTCAGCGCGGCAAAGGCCGTTGGCAGGGACAGCACGAGTGTCAGGAGGCAGCGCGAGGCGAACACTATCTCAGTGTAGTCTGCTACAACTGAACCGTAAACGCCGATTTCGGCCCGGCCTTTACAATCCGCGCAAAAGATACCACAGGATCGTGCCCAAAACTGCACCACCACCCATCCGCGGCAGCCCGCTCGAAGAGTTCGGTTTTGGATTGAATCGTTTCCAGCGGAAACAAATCGAACGCCGCAACCCAGGTTGGCGTCACGTGAGCCGCGTAAGGAGCCAGGTCCGCCAGATGACACCAGGTCTGATGCGCGGACTGCACCAGCACCACCATCATGTCGCGATTGTGCCCGGGCGCAATCTGCACCCGAATACCGAGCGAAACCTCCACATCCCCGTCCAGCAGTTGCAGCCGACCGGCTTCCAGCAACGGTTCGTAATTCACCGCGCGATAACTGACCCCATCCCGTGGATGCTGCTCCCGGGCATGGTTGAGTTCCGCACGCTGCGTGACATAGTGCGCATTCGGAAAGGCCGCAGTAACCCGACCACCCAAATCCAGCGTATTGCCGCCGCAGTGATCCCAGTGCAGGTGAGTATTGATAACCAGGTCAATGGACGCCGGATCAAAGCCCGCCCCGGCCACCGCGTCGGTCGCATTCACCCCGCGCGTCATCTTCATGCGATCCAGCGAGCGCTGGTCATGCCGCACGCCCCCGCCGGTTTCGATCAGAACTCGCCGGTCGCCGGTTTCCACAACAAAACAATTGAACGCGGCTTCTACGCGATTCAGGTCATCGCTCTGCTGGTGTTTCCCCCAAAGGGTCTTCGGCACCACGCCAAACATAGCGCCGCCGTCCCACCAGTAGGATCCGGCGCGAACGGCGGTAATGCGGCAGTCGCCGATTTCAAGAACGTCAATCAAAGGAGCGCCGTCTAGTTCTGGACGAGCTTGCGGCCGCGTTCGAATAATTCGGCGGCTTCATCGGCAATCTTGCGACCGCGTTCATACAATTCTTTGCCGCGATCCATCAGTTCTTTTCCGCTTGCCTCGACGGCATCGCGCCCCTCGCGCGTCGTCCTGTTCAGCATCTTTCTCGTCTCTTTACCCGTTTTGGGCGCATAGAGAAGTGCGATCGCCGCGCCTGTTGCCGCCCCCGCGAGGAACCATACTACGGAACTTCCGTTGTCTTTTTCCATGCCATGTAACCTCAACTCCATTCTAAGACGGCGACGCGCTTCATGCGACAAGCCCCGGGCGACAGGCGGGGCGCAATGCGATGCTGAAACACGTGACCTGTCGAAAGTGCAAGGTGCCGATGAAAGAAGTCAAAGGCCACATCTTCCACAAACAGCGGAAGTGGATTTGTCCGCAATGCGCCAAAGTCAGGATGCAGAAACAGAAGTAGAACATGCCTGTGGCCACTACTCCCGGCCGGTGATCCCGAAGAACCGCCGGATGCGTCCCAGCATCTGCGTCTGGCTTTCGGCTTCGCGTCGCAATGCCGTCTCGCGGTCGAGCTTTTCCCGCGCGGCAGAGAGCTCAAACTGCCGGTGGGCCATGATCACCGACATATCCTCCGCCAGATCCGGTTGGCGCTCCATCGTGTGCTGCAGGCCGGCCTTGTCCAGCTTGTAGCACGTGACGCGGGAAATCGCGGTTGCCGTCGCGGTCCTCGGTTCGCCTGTCAGCAGCGACGCCTCGCCAAAGAATTCGCCCGATTCGAACGACGCCAGGTGCTTGTCTGAGCCATCCGTCCCGCGATACGAGATCTCCACTCGGCCAGCCAGCACAAAATACATCGAATCCCCGGGCTCGCCCTGCCGCAGGATATGCTCGCCCGGCGCAAAACTCAACCGCTGCAGACCGGCCGCCAGATCCTCCAGGTCCTCATCCTCCATCAGCCTGAAAATTGGCGTGCGCTTGAGGACGTCAATCGGCGATGCCTCCTCCGATGCCGGAGCCGCAGCCTTGGTCTCCACCAGATAAGAGATCTCAGACGCGGGAATGCCCGCCCGTTCCAGTGCGTAATAGATTCGGTTCAGCACTGCCGATACGGCCACCGCTTCCAGCCCTGGATTCGTCAGCCAGACCACAGCCGTGTACTGGATGTGGCCCGGTGTCATCGATTGCACCAGACACTGTGGCTTTGGCTCCACCGCAACTCCGGTCATCGGTGAACTTCGCAGAGCGTGCTCAATTGCATCCAGAATGTCGTGCGGCGTCCGCGAGTACGGCATCGAGAACGGCACGAAAAACCGATGCGCCTTCGCGACCACCACCACGGGCGACCGCATCAGGAAGCTGTTAGGCAGAATGACGGAATCGCCGTCCGCCGTCTCGATCGCCGTATGGCGCAGCCGCACATGCTGCACCCAGCCAGCCTGATCGCCGCAGCGGATATAGTCTCCGGCGTTCACGCTGTCTTCCAGTTGCAGGGCCATGCCGCCGGCGATGTTGCTCAGCATGTCCTGGAGGGCCAGACCAAGAACGGCGGTGGCTACGGCGGACGTCGCGAAGATGCCGGTCGCATCAACGCCGAGATGATTCAGCAGACGAAACAGAACCGCCGCGTAAGCCGCGACGATCGCGATCTCGCTGGCCAACCGCGGCATCCGCACCTTACGCAGTGCCAGATCCACCACGAGCACGAAACCGAGCTGCACGCCCGCCAGAATGAGCAGGGTTTCCGAGATCTCGCTGGCCACCCGGGCCTGCTGACGCCAGTGAGAGGCAGCGGCGGCGAAGATGCCAAATCCTGCCCAAAGAACCAGGAAGCCGACCGCGGTGCGCACCCGGGCGCGGTCGTTCTTCAGCGGCTTCCACAGAAGAGCGGCCATCAGGAACAGGGCCAGTCCGATCCAGAATGAATTTGCGATCACGGGAGTATTTAGTTTAACTGACAACTCCGGTCTGTAACACAAAATTCATCCCGGATGGCCCCGGTATTCGCTATCATTTCAGCAATGGACACGATGGAAGTAGAACAGGCCCCTGGTCTGTATCCCGATACGACGATCTACCGCCTCAAGGGCCCGTTTGTGCTGGGCACGATGTTTTCTTTCCAGGCTGCGCTCCGTGAACCCTCGGTGAAGAATGTCATCATCGACCTCTCCGGCGTGCCATATATCGACTCCGCCGGCTTGGGCGTCCTGCTGGGTCACTGGTCGCATTCCCAACGCGGAGGCCATAAGTACGCGCTGACAGGTATGTCGCCGCGGGTGCATACGATCTTCGAAATCACGAAGACCGATACCGTCCTTCCTATCTTCGCCACGGAAGCCGACGCCGAAGCGAAGTTCGCCAGCTAGCGCTTACCCGTTTGCGATTTCGAAGCTTTCCTTTGCCGCTGACACAGTCCGGGCCAAGTCTTCGGTTGTGTGCGCGGTGGATACGAACAATGCCTCGAACTGGCTGGGCGGCAGGTAGATTCCCCGTTCAATCATTGCATGAAAGAATCGCTTGAAGCGACTGGTTTCACTGTGCTTAGCTGTGTCGTAGTCCACGACAGAGGCCGGCGTGAAGAACCAGGTCATCATGGAGCCGACGCGGTTGACCGTGATGCCCCGCGGTGCACTGGCGGCCAGCGCTTCGGTGGCCTCGTCGAAGCCCTGATAGATCTCCGGATGTGTCTGGATGTACCGAAGCATCGCTAACCCAGCGCTCACGGCCAGCGGATTGCCGGAGAGCGTGCCTGCCTGATAGATCGGCCCGCTTGGAGCGACGTGGGCCATGATTTCTTCGCGGCCTCCGTAGGCGGCGATCGGTAGTCCGCCGCCGATGACCTTACCGAGGGTGGTCATGTCGGGCTTGATGCCGTAGAGTTCCTGCGCGCCACCGGGGGCCACCCGGAAGCCGGTCATCACTTCGTCGAAGATCAGCAGGGTGTCGTCCGCCGTCGTGATGGTGCGAAGCGATTCGAGGAAACCCGGTGCCGGCGGGATGCAGCCCATGTTGCCGCACACCGGCTCTACAATCACCGCCGCAATCTTTCCCTTGTGAGTGGCAAAGGCCTCCGCCACGGCAACTGTGTTGTTGTAGGGCACGGTGATCGTGGTGTCGCTGAAACCCTTCGGCACGCCGGGGGAATCCGGCAGGCCGAGGGTGGCCACGCCGGAGCCAGCTTTCACCAGGAGCGAATCCACGTGGCCGTGATAGCAGCCTTCGAACTTAATGGTGATGTCGCGGCCGGTGAAGCCACGTGCCACACGCAGGGCGCTCATGGTTGCTTCGGTGCCGGAGTTCACCAGTCGGACCATTTCCATCGATGGCACCATCGCCCGGATGGTCTCGGCGAGATCGATCTCCTGCTCCGTAGGTGCGCCGAAGCTGGTGCCTCGCGTGAGGGCTTCTTCAATTGCCGCCAGAATCTGCGGGTGCCGATGGCCCAACAGCAGAGGGCCCCAAGAGCCGATGTAGTCGATGTACTCGTTCCCATCGGCGTCGAAGATGTGAGAGCCCTGTCCCCGGGCGATGAAGGGCGGGGTACCGCCGACTCCGCGCCAGGCGCGCACCGGCGAATTGACGCCACCGGGAATCACGCCTCTGGCGCGGTCAAAGAGTTGTTGAGATTTTGAAAAGTTCATGCCCGGCACTTGTTATAGATTCTTTCGACGATTTCGAGGGCTGCGAGGCCTTCGGGCCCTCCTACTAAGGGCTTGCGACGGTCCCGGACGGCTTCTCCGAAGTCCCGGAACTGGCGTTCGAAGGGAGTCAGCGAGATGGCCATGGGGTCCGACGCCCCGGAGGCCACGCCTTCTTTGGTGAGGGGCGGGGGATCGGCGATGGACGCTTCCTCGTCTCCCTGGACGTCCCATGTTGTGAGCTGATCGCCGGTGACGACGGCTGTACCCTTCGTGCCGTGGAGTTCTACCCGTTCGGAGTAACCGGGCCAGAGAGCGGTAGAGGCCTGGAGCACGCCCGTGGCTCCATTCTCGAAGCGGAGCAGGGCATTCACCACGTCTTCCGATTCGATCTTGTGGAGCGCGCCCAGTTGCCACATGGCTGAGATGTCTTTGACCGGCCCGGCGAGCCAGCGCAGGATGTCGATCTGGTGTATCGCCTGATTGATGAGCGCGCCTCCGCCTTCAACCGCCCAACTGCCCTTGATGGGGCGCGAGTAGTATTCGGCGGAGCGAAACCATTTCACGTAGGCGTCGCACTGGATGAGCTTACCCAGGCGGCCGGCGTCGATGGCGCGTCGCAAAAAGATGCTGGAATCGTCGAAGCGGCGCTGACTGGCAACGGCCAGCACGATCCCGGCCGCTTCGGCCACCGCGATCATTTCGCGGGCGACCGCCGTGCTCACTGCCATCGGTTTCTGTACCTGTACATGCTTGCCGTACTTCGCGGCGAGCTTGACCGGTTCGAGCCGGAAGTCGGGAAACGTACAGACGTCCACGAAGTCGACTTCGGGGAGTTTGCAGATCTCCTCCACGCTGGCGACGGCCACGCCGCCGTACTGCGCGGCGAACGCCTGAGCGCTTGCCGGGTTGATGTCCGTGCATGCCGCGACCTTAAATCCGATGTTCCGGTATGCCTGCGCATGCTTGTGCGAGATGGCACCTGTGCCTACTATTCCTGCGTTCATAGAGTAAGGGACATTATAATGAAGGCTCATTGATGGAAAGCCTCCGATTGAAATCGCGCCCCGCGTTGCCTGCCGGCTGCGTGCTGTTGCTCTGCTGTGTTCTTGTACTTTCATCGTGCAACCGCTCCGTGCCGCCTGACGTAGCAGCCACGGTGAACGGACGCCCCATCTACTACGCGGAAATCGACGCCAACTATAAATCGCAGTTCCCGGCCCAGGGCGAGGGCGAGAACGAAGATCAGATCCAGCTTCGCCGGATCGATATCCTCGGTTCCCTCATGGACAGCGAAGTCATGTTTCAACGGGCCGAGAAGGCCAGCCTGGTTGCAACCGACGATCAGGTTAACGCGCGCCTTACCGAAATGAAGGCACCTTACACGGTCGAACAATTCGACAAGCAACTGAAGGAATGGGGCCTGACTCTCGACAAGCTCAAGGAGCGGATCCGCAAGGATGAGAGCGTGAAGCGGCTCTTTGTGAAAGAAATTTCTTCAAAGATCAACATCTCGGATGCCGAGGTGACGGCTTTCTACACGGCGAACCGCGGCAGCTTTAATCTGCCGGAACGTCAGTTTCACATGGCCCAGATTGTGGTCACGAATGTGCCGGATCCGAACGCCCGCAATCTGAAGAATGATAAGGCGAAGAACGCCGCCGAGGCGAAGCAGAAGATCATAGCGCTCGAGAGTCGGCTCAAGCAGGGAGAGGATTTTGCCACGATCGCGCAGAATTACTCCGAGGATCCGCAGTCGACCCCGAATGGCGGCGACCTCGGCTTCCTGCCCGAGTCGTCGTTCGACAAGTCGAGCCCGGAACTCAAGAAGCTCATCCTGAATATGCGGCCGGGGACGATTTCACCGATCATTCCGAGTTCGGACGGGTACCGCATCCTGAAGGTGATTACGCAGGAACCTGCCGGACAGCGGGAACTGGCTGACCCGCGCGTGCAGCAGACGATTCGCGACACTCTGATGAGCCGCCGTGACCAGTTGCTGAAGTCGGCTTATTACGGCGTGGCGCGCAATGAGGCGAAGGTGATGGATTACATGGCTATCACGATTTTTAACGGCGGCGCGAAGAAGTAGCTGCGGCGGGTTCGGCGGGCGCTGCGCCTGTTACGGCAGGTGTAAACACCTGGTGGAAATGCCTGCCCCACACTCCAGGCAGCGGAAATATTCAGTTGAGAAAGAACTGTTGGCCGTGGCTCCTCGGTGGAATCGACCTCGAACTGCGGGGCGATCGATGTCGTCCGCTCCCGATTGAAAAGTAACATGCGGGTCGCGGAGTCTCACCTTCCAGCGTCTGGTTTTGCGGTCCGGACGCGGGGTTAAGGTCCACGTTGTCAGCCGATTGGCGGGGCCTGAAATATTTCCGGCAGGTTTGTGACTGAGTTGGGTATGTGCCCAGCCTGAGGATTTGAGTGCCGCTCCTTCCAGTCGCGGCTCGGTTGATTGAGTGTGCATCAGCAATTTTTCACCGCCTCTTCGATCTGCTTTGCTATGGGGGTGGGGTCGTCGCCGGTCGGGTGGATCGCGGGGCCGAATACTACGCGTGCACGGCCTGGGGTGGGGAATTTCGCGTTGCGATTCAGGACTTTTTCGAGGCCAATCAGGCGCACCGGGATCACCGGTACTCCGAGGCGGGAGGCCAACATTCCCACACCGGGTTGGAAGCGGGCGATTTCGCCGGCATCAGTGCGCCTGCCTTCCGGGAAGATCAGGATTGAATAGCCTTCCGAGACGAGCGCGCCGGCATAGCGCATCGCTCCGCGCGTGCCGGATTCGCGTTGCGGCAGCGGGAAGATGTTGAAGACCAGCGAGGCCAGGAAATAACTCAAGCTGTCGCGGAATCGCTCGCCTTTTGTGTGGCGCCCGGGGTGATAATGGGCGTCAAAGAATTCCTTCATCACCGCGGGTGCGAGCCGGTATCTCCATGCGACGGGAAGGGCTGCGAGGATGGCAGGTCCATCGAGATAGCTCTGGTGGTTCGCGGCAAATATTACTGGTCCGCTCACCGCTTTCAGATTGTCCAGACCCCCGACGCTCAGCCACGCGAAGGCTCTTGTGAGAGGAATGATCAGGCCGGGTAATGCAAGGCGCCGGATTGCACGCGCGGATGACGACCGGCTCCATTCGGGGAATTCGAAAGTTTCGTCGGCAGATGTGGTGACGGCTGGTTTGGCGCTGACGAGGTCGGCCACGGTTTTGGCGTTGGCGAAGCTGGTTTCGTCGATTGGTGCTCCGGTGCGGCGCTCGAGTTCCATGAGCAACTGGATGCGGTCGAGGGAACTGAGGCCGAGGCCATCGAGTGAGGTGTCTGCGGTGACGGCGCGCCCACCCGCGAACCTGCGGATGACGTCTTCGACCGAGCCTTCAGAGGAGGGTTTGGCTGCCGTCTGACCTTTGCCTGCGACGAATGCGGCAACTTCACCGCGCTTGAGTTTGCTTGTGCCGGAAGTTCTGGGAAGCGCTGCGCCGTCGGGCCAGAGTGACCAGGCGCGGACTCGCTGGTGGGATTCGAGGCTGTTGTTTGCGGCATCGACAATGGCCTCCGGATTGGCACCCGGTTCCAGCGCGAGTACGGCGTGAACGATTTCACGTGAGCCTTGTTTCTCCGCCACTACGGCTGATTCGCGCACGCCCTCGATGGCATTCAAGGCGCGTTCCGCGTCTTCCGGATAGACGTTCAGGCCATCGGGCGAGACGATCATTTCCTTCTTGCGGCCGAGGATGCTGAGGCGGCCTTCAGCATCGAGCGCACCGATATCGCCGGTGTGGAGGAAGCCTTCGGCATCGCGCATGTCGGCGTTGTCCTGACCGAAGTAGCCGGGAGTGATGTTGTCGCCCTTGAGGAGCACTTCGCCATCTGCTGCGATGCGGATTTCCACACCGGAAATTGCCTTGCCAACCGAGCCTTTGCGGGTATTGAACGGATGATTGAGGGTGGCGACCGGGGCGGTTTCGGTGAGGCCGTAACCCTGGATCACGACATAGCCGAGTTTGCGCCAGAATTCCTCCAGTTCAGGATCGAGTGGTGCGGCACCTACTACGAAGCTCCAGAACTTCCAGCCGAGGAGGCGGTGTACCCGGCGATACTGCCACCAGTGCGCGTACCATTTACCCGAAGTGGCCGGTGCGGCGGCTTCGGGGACCATCTGGATGACGTACTCGCGGAGCAGTTCCAGCATTTGCGGGACGCAGACCAGGACCGAGATACGGCGGCGGCGGATGAGGCTGGCGGCATCGCGCGGACTGGAGCCTGGCATGAAGAAGGTCTGGCCTCCGAGCATGGCAGGGATGAAGGCGGCCATGGACTGACCGAACATGTGGCTGAGCGGCAGGAGATTCAGGAAACGAATGGGCTGGAAGGGGCCCATGTAACGGCGGTACTTGTTGATACCGTGATCGATGGGCTTGAGGTTGGCGAGGATGTTGCGGTGCGTGAGAGTGACGCCTTTTGGCTCGCCGGTGGCGCCGGAGGTAAACAGGATCTCGGCGGTGTCGTCGAGTGGGGCCGGCTCAAAGGTTCGGGTAGAGCCAGAGGCGATGACGCCGCGCATGGACCAGACCGGGCAGGGAAGGGAATCGGGTGGAGTCAGCCCTTCGCCGATCAAAAGCGCACGCGCGGAGACGATGCCCGCGATGCGCTGAACCACTGTGGACGAGGAACGGAAGTCGATGGGGACGGCGATGACTCCTTCGAGAAGACAGCCCCAGAGGGCGACGATCCATTCCGGGCGGTTTTCGCACCAGAATATGACGCGTTCGCCGGGATGGATGCCGGAATCGCGCAGACGAGTGGCGAAGGCTGATGCTGCGGCAGCGGTGGCGGCGTATGTGAGGCGGATGGGGCCGACGTCGCCCTCATAGCGCAGGAATTCGCCGGAGGATTGGCTCCAGAGGGAGAAGAAGGCGGCCAGGGATGGAGGGTTGCCGATCACGATGGGGGCGGTGTCTCCACAATAACAACCTGGATCGGGTGTGAGTGGGCACACTTCGGGCTTGAGCCTGGTGGTCATAGTCTGGCTGGACACCGTTTTACGCTGCTGAGGCCACCCGGAGGCCGGAATTTGGTTTGATGGGGTCCTGATTTTCCCATGCGCCGGGGAATTGGATGCGTTCTTTTGCGCAAGCCACGATGCCGCGGGCGTCAGACAGCATGGTTTTGCGGTTGACTGCGGCCTTGACCTGCGAGGTTGAAAA
>CAIQWJ010000042.1 GCA_903875575.1 uncultured Acidobacteriia bacterium
GCAGTTTGCATCCAGAACAGGAAAGCCCTCCGCGCGCAGCAGGCTGGTAAGCCCGGGTGTCATCGAGCGCTGGGAGGGCTTGTGCCGACTGCTTCCGGAGCCAACTCCGTCGCCTCGGCTGTGGGCTTCCGTTCGGGAGCGACCCCGTTCGGACACGATCACATTAACACGACTTTCCGGCAACCCTCGTCAAAACCGGACATTTCTATGTGGCAGAGAAGCGGACATTTCTATTTGGCGTTGACAGTGTTTTTGTGACATTTGGTTTACGAAAAGGGTGAAATGTCGGTCTCGCCGACATCTTTATTTATGTGTGTCAGGTTTATGTGTGTCGGGCGATTTGGGATTAGCCAGACTTCATGAGTCTGCTTTCGCGAACGCGTCCGCAGCGGCCTGCGTGACATCCTTCTGGGCCCGGCACAACTCTATGAGGCCTTGCGCTCGCGCGCCGACGTAGCCCGCGCCGCCACCGGGACGTGATTCCTGACCTCTCCGTTCCGTAATCCGCTATTCCTGGTCTGCCCACCGGCCTCCGTCTTCGCACCCCGACTCGACCGCGTCAATCGTCATATAATTCAGGGTGGATGTTGGGCCTCGCCATAGTCACGCTGGTAACGGTGGTTTGGTTCTACGGCGTTCTGCGAAAATTATTCTTCCGCTCCCTCGCACTTTTACTGGGTCTGCTCATTCCGCCTCTCAAACTGGTACAAGAGGTCTGGTGGTTTCTGGATCCGTCGCTGCGCAGGACCATGTGAATGTCCTGCTTGTCCTCAGGGGGTGAGCAGTTGGAGATCCAGGTCGCGGAATTGCCTGAAGCCCTTGTCCAAAGTACTCAGCCGCATCTCCCCGGCAATTGAGAATGCAGCCAGATATGCATCTCCCACGAGTTTATTCGTCGGCGCGGAGTATCGCAGCAGTTTCGGCAATACCGCATCCACCAGAGCGGGCTCCATGGCAAACTCGATCCGCTCATCCTCCAGTAGTTCCGCGATCAGCCCCCAGGCATCCGCAGCGGAGAGAACATACTTCCCCATGACGGCAGAATTCCCCAGCAGTCGTACCAGCGCCAACTGAACGAAACGGCACAGGACAGCCTCTCCCGCCGCCAGGCCGTCGAACCAGCGCAGCGCCGGCTTATGGTGTTCGTGATGTCGCACCAGCAGCGGCAACAGCACGTTGACGTCAGCCAAACATCGCTTCATCGATTTGCTTTCGGGTCAAAGGCTTCATGCGGGGCGCACGCGCGTCTCCGATACTGGGCGGCGCTTTGCGAACCTTCCGCTTCTCCGGCGCGAGCTTCAAATGGACGGCTTCGATAAAGAATTGCCGGAGAGAAATCCCGCCAAGAGCCGCGGTACTCTTTGCCTGCAGCAGCAAATCGTCGGGGAGTTCCACCGTCGTCCGCATATGCCATAAGTATGCCATATTATTCGCGATGATCGCGGTGGCCGCGGAAGCGCCAAATCACCCATTTGGCCCATCAGCGCGCACTTGGCCGACCGCCGAATTCCTGTTCATTTTAACCACGAAGAGCCGCGGCGGGACCTTCGTCGCGTCGAACGGCAGTGTATTTGCAACTGAACGAACGCAATGGATCGAACCTCGGAACCGGGAGCAGTGGATTCCCCGCATGCGGAGCTCAATGCAGCGAATCCGACGCAATCGTTCTGACGCAGTCGGGCCTCACGCAACAAATGGATCGACGACCTGCACGCCGGCGTCCGCGAAATCAGCACGGTTTCGCGTGGCAATCGCCAACCCGAACACCGCGGCTGTCGCCGCAATCAGACTGTCCTTAACCGGCATCGCTTTTCCAATGCTGTGCAGCCTCGCCAGCAGGTCCACCCATTTGAGGCCAGTGTCGGCGACCCATGGCAGACGGCGGAGCCGCTTGATGCCTTCGTTGAACCAGCTTTCCAGTGCGTTCCGCTTCCTTCCCTGAGGCAGGATCAGAATTCCGAATTGCAGTTCGCCCCGAATAACCGGATCGACCACCAGATCTCGCTCATGTGTGCGCAGCCAGGGCAGGACACGCGGATCTGGCAAAGGTTTCGTGGGCTCGCTCAGGGCGTTCGCTTCAACCCGATACTTCACAACTGATCCGTCGACTCAGAGTCCATAGGCACGAACAAGTCCTTCTGCGGATAGGCGAGCAGCCAGTCGATCACGCCCTCGTTCCGTGCACGTCGTGCCTTCATTCGGCGCCGCAATCCCCAGTTGTCAGACTTTTCGGAGCCTAACGACTGGCGATCACATGAGCTACTTGCAAAACTCCGACACGACGGACTCCAGGCCGAACGGTTTTTCAATTTGGGGGCGAATCGGAAAAATCCGCGAACCTACAAATCAAATTGAAACAAGGGGTTGAAAAAGTAATTAGGAACGGGGGTTGAAAC
>CAIQWJ010000043.1 GCA_903875575.1 uncultured Acidobacteriia bacterium
GGATTGGCTATTGGGATATAACCTGATCCAGTGTTCCAGACGGAACCCCACACCATCACCTGCTTACGCTTTCTTCTCTTAAAGACACCCTCCAACCGCGCTCTTCACCCGCAGCCGTTTACCGCGCAGCGGTTTAGTTCAATCAGAAGGTTGCTTCGGCTGGCGGGGCACGATTCACTGCGAGCGGGGTACTCTGCGGCCCGACAGGTGATGCAACCGCCGGGTGAACGAAACCGTTGCGCCCCGGGCAGGATTGACCGTCAAAGCCGATTATTTCGTCCTATGGGTTTTGCTTTGAATCGAAGGGAATCCCGCGAAGAAAATGGCGGGGCTGGCGGCGACAACCGGGGCGTTTTTCGGGGGTGACGGTGGGACGCAAAGCCCAACTGGCGCCGAATCGGATGCGAGAGCAGATGAGGAAGCTCCTGTTTGGCGCCGAACCGTTGGCGGAACAAGCGGTTCTCCCGTTCACTCGCCGAACGGAATTTGCCCTGCCTGTCGTTGCCGCCATCATCCTGTGGTGCGCAAGAACTCAATCCGCCGCTAAGCAGCCTCCTTTTCCAGCCCATATTCATGGTGTAAGCCGCCGAGGACTGGCCTTGAGGTGACGCGGTAGCCGCCGGGCAGAAGATGCCTTCCCCGACTGGCCGGGATCGTTATGTCGAGTGGTTCGGGGATTCCGGGTCCCAAAGCCGAGTGCGGACGGCCCTTGTTGTAATGGACCGCAAACTCCGCCACAGTCTCTCGCAAATGTCTTTCGTTGAGCGGAATGAAGTGGTCGAGACATTCCCGGCGAATGGTTCCGATCAGGCGCTCGCAATATGCGTTCGCGGTCGGCGTCCGAACCGGACTCTTCAGCACGCGCACGCCGCAGTCGCGGACCGCCTGATCGGCCGCGGCGGAGAAGATCGAATCGCGGTCGTGGATCAGGAATTTGTACGGGTGGTCGAAGGCGAGGAATTCGCGGAACTGCTGGATACACCAATCGGCCGTGGGGTGGGCGGTGATGTTTGTGTGCAGGATACGGCGCGAGCCAACTTCCATGGCGACGAACGTGTACAGGAGTTTGAAGGAGGCGGTGACGGTGATGAAGAAGTCGCAAGCCACAGTATGGCGGGCGTGGTTGCGGACGAATGTGGTCCAGCGTTGGCTGGCGACGCCGCCGCTTCGAGGCCCGATCTTCAGATACTTGCCGACGGTTCGGGAGAGACACGGAGGCCGAGTTTCAAGTTCAGCTCATCGGCGATTCGACCCTCGCCCCAGGTTGGGTTTTCGGCGGCCATCTGGCGGATCAGGGTGCGGATGTATTTGGGCAGGGGCGGTCGGCCGTTGGGTCGGCGCGACTTGCGGGTCCAGAAGGCGCGGAAGGCTTTGCGGTGCCATTTGAGGAAGGTTTCGGGCTGGACGATTACCAGGGCGTCGCGCCAGTAAAAGAGGTGGGACGAGGCGACCATGATGAGGCGGAAGAACGGGGTGGTGCGGCGCGGAGGGATGCCGCGTTCCCTGAAGAGTGCCAGTTGTTTCCTCAGGAAGAGGTTTTCAGCGAGCAGCGCGGCACGGGAGGCGAAGATGAGGCGGAGGGTGGCGGGCAAACCCGATATTAGCGGTTTGGCGATGCAGTAAGACCCTGCGGCGTTACGCGCCCGCGCCGGCGGCCGCCGGCGCCAGCAGCGCAATAGCGCGATCCCGCGAGCTCCGCGCAAACCCGATACCAGTCATGAAGCGCTGATCCGCAGCCTGAGTCTGCGCGGGGTTTCCTCCGGCCGTCACGTAAGCGTCAAAGAGTTTTGCGTACAACCCCTTGACCGTGTCCTGCCAGGCCGACTGTATGAGCTGTTGTTCGGGGTTCATACCGGTCATGCTATCGCATTCATGGTGAGCGGCATTACGATAGTATCTACATGAGTTCCCGGCGGAAGACGAACATGCAGATCACATACTCGCGGGCGGCTATTTTCGCACTGGCATTTGCTCTCATCGGCGGCCAATTGCAGGCCCAGCCTGCACCCGGCAATCAGGCCGAGCGACTCGAATGGTTTCGCGATCAGGGCTTCGGGCTTTTCATTCACTGGAGCGGCGACAGCCAACTTGGCACCGTCATCAGTCACTCGCTCGCGGGCGCTTCCGATGACTACACCAGCCGGTTCTTCTCTGAGTTGCCGAAGACCTTTAATCCGCGCAAATTCCATCCGGAAGACTGGGCCGCGCTGGCGAAACTTGCGGGCGTGCGCTACGTCGTCTTCACCGCGAAACACCACTCCGGCTTCGCCATGTGGAACACCAATACCACCGAATTCGGCATCAACCACACGCCCTTTCAGCGAGACATCTTCGGCGAAACGATGAAGGCGTTTCGCGACCAGGGGATTTCCCCCGGCGTCTACTTTTCGCCCGACGATTTTCACTGGCTGTATCAGAATAAGATTCCGGTCAATCGCGGCACCGATTACGATCCGCCGAAGAATCCCGGATTGATGGCTCTCGACGTCCGGCAGATGACAGAACTGATGTCGCGCTACGGCAATATCGATGTGGTGTTTCTGGATGGCGCGGCGGAGGGGCTGAAGGACGTCGCATGGAAAGTACAGCCAAGGACGGTGGTCACGCGCGGGGCGATCACGACGCCGGAGCAGTTTATTCCGGGCGTGCCGCCGGAGGGCGCGTGGGAAGCCTGCATCACGATGGGCACGTCCTGGCAGTATCAGCCGCGGAACGAAGTGTATAAAACAGGCGGCGAGCTGATCCGGCTGCTTTATGAGACACGCGCGAAGGGCGGCAATCTGCTGCTGAATGTGGGGCCGAAGCCCGATGGCGAGTTGCCGATTGAACAGGAAGAGCGATTGCGGGAACTGGCGCTCTGGATGTTTGTGAATGGCGAGGCGATTTACGGGGTTCGTCCCTGGGTGATCACGAACGAGGGCGGCACGTGGTTCACGAAGAAGAAGGACGAGAACACGGTTTACGCGGTGATCACGGAGCCGTGGAAGCGCGGGGACTGGAAGGATATTGCGTTGCATTCGGTGCGCGCCACGGCGAAGACCGAAGTCACCGTGCTGGGGCAGAACGATCTGGTTTACGAATACAGCAAGACGATTCCGAAGACGACGTTTCGCCAGGAGGCAGACGGGCTGCATCTTCGCGCGATGTTTGCGCAGCGCTTGCAGGATAACAGCAAGTGGCCGAATCCGATCGTGGTGAAGATTACGAACGTGGAGCCGTCGTTTGCGCCGCCGCTGGTGGAAACGGTGAAGGCGACACGGAGCGGACGCGGGGTGAAACTGGAGGCGACGCTAAGATCGCTGGGCGATGCGAAGTCGCTGCCGGTGACATTTGAGTACCGGTCATTGAAGGGGCTGGATACGAATGAGCGCAGCGGGACGTGGCAGACGGTGCCGGTGCAGCGGGTGACGGCGACGGGGGATTTTTCGGCGGTGGTGCCGGCGTGGGAAGCTGGCGTGCCGTATGAGTTCCGCGCGGTGGTGAAGCATCCGGTGCTGACGATGTACGGGGAAGCGAAGAAGGTCATGCTGCCTTGAGGAAGGTGTTTCATTTTCACGCCCCGGTGGAGGGCTGGTTGGAAACCGGCCTGCAGGTTGGACACCTGCCCACAAAACATCGAGGGTTCTCTCTGTGACGGTCATTTCGTTTTTGTTGCCCTGTGCATTGATGGCGCAGATCGCACCCCCGGCTTCCGAAATCATTCAGAAGGCTATTGCCGCCGGCAAACTCGAGCACGAAAAGAACTGGAAGTACACTTTTCGCGAGGATCACGAACAGGTCCAGATTGATAAGAATGGCAAGCCCACTCCGACAGAAACCAAAACCTACGAGCACATCATGCTGGAGGGCGAGGAATACAAGAAACTGGTGCTCATCAATGGCAGGCCGCTCGACGCCAAAACGCAGAAAAAGGTGGATGAAGACCTGGATAAGACACGGACGGAGCGCCGGAAGCGCGGCCCGTTCCATGTCACGAGAACGGTGGAGTTAGGGGATCTGGAGCAGCTCGAGCGCATTTTTGACAATACGGTGACGGGCGAAGAAACGGTACTGGGCCGGAAGACCTGGCGGGTGGAGTCGGAACCGAAGGCGGGCTATAAGGCCGCTGACAAGAGAGAGCAGGAATTGATTGCCGCCCGCCACACGAGTTGGTTCGACCAGGCAGATGGAACGCGAATCAAATGGCTGGATCTGTTCGTACGCGCCACGAATGGTTTCGGGGCAGGTACGATATTCGACTGGGAACTGACGCGGGTGGGCGACGCGTGGCTGCTGGACAATGTGGGGATCAAGGCGGACATGACGATCGTCCTCGGTATTCACGCCCGGCTCCAGTCGCGGCAGCGCATGTACGACTACAAGCGGTTCACTGTGGATTCCACGTTGACCCCGCAGTAGGACTTGTGAAGGTAGATTCTGCAATCGCTCCTTGCGGTCGCCGCTCAGTGCGGTTTGATCAGAGCTCCGTCACGGTTCGTACGGTTTGCCAGAACTCTGGTTTCTCAGAATTCCGTCAGGCTGAGGGTATTGCCGTCGGGATCCTGAAACCAGGCGATCTTCGCGCCGCTCGGTGAAGTCCAGACGCCATCGGCATCCTGTTCCAGCCCTGGATAGCGCGCGAAGTTGACCCCGGCGGCGGCCAGTTGCCGCACTGCGTTCGCAATATCCGGCACGTCCCAGCCAAGCACCGTGAACTTCGCGGGGTTCAACTCCGGCACATTGGTAACGCGCAGCATCACGCCGTTGACATCGAAAACCAGGGCGAAGGGACTCTCTTCGACGAGCTTCAGGCCCAGGGTATCGCGATAAAAAGACAGCGCGCAGCCGGCATCGCGGGTTCCGACGAAACTCACGAGTTTTGCGTTTTCGAGCATAGATACATTATGGTGGAGGAGGCATCTTATGAAAATCACACCCGTCCTCGTCGTCGAAGAGATTGAACCCTGCCTCCCGTTCTGGGTGGAGCGCATGGGCTTTAACAATGTAGCGGAGGTGCCGGAGGGTGATCGCATCGGCTTCGTGCTGCTGGAACGCCATGGCGCGGCGGGCGAAAGCGTGGAAGTGATGCTGCAGTCGGTGGAGAGCATTCGCAAGGACTGGCCGGCGTTCGCGCCGGAAGGCAAGGAACATCGGACCTCGCTGTTTATTGAGGTGGACGACTTCGCCGATACGGTGAAGCGTCTGGAAGGCTATCCAGTCGCGATGCCAGTACGTGCGACGTTTTACGGGATGCGCGAGATTGGCGTGTTTGATCCGGCGGGGAACATTGTGACGTTCGCGGTAAAGATCTGATCAGATCGTGATCGTGATCTCGTTCGAAATTGCCCGCCCGCCAGGCAGTGCGGCGGCGGCGCGGACCCGATAACGGCCTTTGCGAACCTGAAAGATCAGGCCAACCGGAATGTCGGCCTCAATGGCCTCACCGGGAGCCAGGGTGACATCCGTCAGAGCGGTCTGGCGTTCCGGCTTCATGAGTTCGCGCCCATAGGGTGAAAGCACGGCCACGGTGTTGTCTTCGCCTGTGACTGAGACTTCATAGAAATGCAGCCAGCCGCGCGTGGGAACACGCCGGGTCTGCGCATTCGTGTTGTGAATCGCGGCGGAAACTGTGGCCAGTTCAGCCTCGTCCTCTTTCGGCTTCAGGATGACGGAGAGGGCAAGACCGTCAATTGCCTCACCCCATTGCCGCCCGGCGATGTCGACCAGTTTCTTCGGATCGTCGCGCACGGACAAGCCCATCTTGGCCAGAAAAGTCAGAAAGCGTCTGATTAGTGTGAAAATTGCAGGATCTCCCGGAGTGCATGCCCCACGGAACCGCCAGGGGCTATAACTCCGATGATATCCGACAGGGTTGGCGCTATGTCGTTAGGCGCGATCTTCGACTGGTAATGACCCGGCTTGATGCCGGCACCGAAGAAGATCACGGGCACATGCGTATCGTATTCGTAAGGCGTGCCGTGAACGGCCTCGGCGGCGGCGAAGTTGTAGTACGGCTCGGGCAGAATCATGAGGTCCGGCGAACGGCCATGGAAGTAGCTCTTGCGCATGGCACCCGTAATTTCATCGTCGTATTCAACGGTGTCGTTGAAGTCGCTGTCGGTATAGACGCGCGCGATGTGCGGCATTTTCCGGGCGGCTTCGGCGGCGGTCTGCTGCACCTTGTTCCAATCGAGTCCCAACTTGTCCGCGGTGGCGCGGCGGAGCACCATAGCACTGCCGGTGTTGGCTTCCACCCAGTCGCCTGCGCCGAACCTTGCGGTCAGGCCATCCTGCACCAGTTTGGTGAGCTTGCCGATGATCAGGCGGCCGCCTTTGGCGCTGTCGTTCTTTACGCCATCGAGCGGTGCCATGGGAGCTACGCCGTGGTCGGCAGTCAGCACGAGGGTGACGTTGTTGAGACCGACGTTCTTATCCAGCGCGGCGAGCAGATTGCCCAGCAGGCGGTCGGTGCGGATGGAGATGTCGCGAACCTCCGGTGCGTCCGGGCCCATGGCGTGGCCGACGGCGTCATTGGAGGAGAAGCTGATGGTGAGCAGATCGGTGCCTTCGTGATGACCGAGCTTTTCCTCAATAAGGGCGCGTTCTGCGAACTCTTCGATGAGTTCGTTGCCCCAGGGGGTTGCCATAAGGGTATTGCAATAACGGATATCGGCGTTGCCTGCCACCATGGTGCAGAAGGGTTTGTCGGAGGGCTTTGCGTTCAGCGGGAACCAGCTTGCGCCGAGGGAACGGGCGAACGGGCGGGCGCGATTGATATCGGCAACCCAATCCGGCAGGGTTTTCATATAGAAGGTGCTGGTGACCCAGCGATTCGAATTGGTGTCCCACCAGAAGGCGCCGTTGGCGGAGCGACCGGCGGGCAGGATGGCCGCGCGATCTTTGAAAGACACGCCGATGATGCGGGAGTCTTTGCCTTGTTTGCGGATCTGGTCACCCAGGGTTTCCACCAGAAGATTGGCAGGGGAGGCACCAATCGTGTCGGGCGCGCCGCCCACCATTTGCGTGGCGCGATCTTCCACGCTGGTGACGGGGACCTTCAGAGTGCGGTCATACCATTCGTTGGCGACGATGCCGCTGATGGAAGGGGTTGCGCCACTGAGGAAGGTGGAATGGCCGGGCGCGGTTTCGGTGCCGGCGTGGATGTAGTGCGCGTCGTCAAAGACTGCGCCTTCGGTGGACAGACGTTTCAGGCCGGAAGTGTAGTCGGCCTGGAAGCGCTGGAGGTATTCGTAGCGAAACTGGTCCACAATGATAGCGACGACGAGTTTAGGGCGCGCGGGGGCGGGGGCTGTGGGTGCCTGCGCGAAAAGACTGTAACACGATAGTAATAAAACACTTAAGTTGCGTCGCATATCAGGCTTAATTATGCGGTTTTGGAGGGCAAATGCGCTATAGAATCGGGCCGATCCTGGCGGATTCTTCATGGGTTTGAAGCGGATTTGAAATAGTGAGGGTAGGGCATCCTGGTAAAGTGGATTTCGCCGGTTCAGGCGCGCATAATGGGTGACATGGTCAGCCTGCCCATCACGCCGCTCACCGAAGAGCAGTATCTGAGCATTGAACGTCATGCGGAAACCAAGAGCGAGTTTCACGACGGGCAGATGTTTGCTATGACGGGTGGGTCGTTCAACCACTCGGTACTGGGCGGTTCGATGGTGGCGATTCTCCATCGACAGATGCCGTCGGGGTGCCGGACCTTTAGCTCCGATTTACGAATCAAGGTCGCGCCCGCCGGACTTTACACCTATCCGGATGCTGGTGTGATTTGCGGCGAGCCGCAGTTTTTCGGCAATCAGGGAGATGTGCTCCTGAATCCGCTATTGCTGGTTGAGGTGCTGTCTCCGTCCACTGAGGGTTACGATCGCGGGAAGAAGTTTGAGCTTTACCGAACGATTGCCAGCCTGCGCGAATATCTGATTGTGCATCAGGACCAGCGGCGAGTGGAACACTACTCGAAGCAGGACGATAGCAGTTGGTTGTTGCGGGAATACGCGAGTGTCGGCGATTCGGTGTTCATCGCACGGCTGAATATAAAGATCCCGCTCGACGAGTTGTATGCAGGTGCGCTGGACCGCGCGTAGCGTTTCAGCAGGGGTGGATTTTACAAACCGGGCACGCCATGATAATCGACATGGACAGTCTGCCGATTTCGCCACTCACGGAAGAGCAATACCTTCGAATTGAGCGTGAGGCCGAATTCAAGAGCGAGTATCACGACGGGCAGATGTTCTCCATGGGGGGGGACGCCCGGGCATGCCCTGCTCGCCAATCGGATTGGTGGATTGCAGGATCGTCAACTCCCGCCCGGCCGCCGGGCCTTTAATTTCGATCTGAAGATCTTTGATTCCGATCTGAAGATCAAGGTTTTGACAGCGGGACTTTACACCTACCCCGACTGCAAGCGATCTGCGGCAACGTTCAGTAGTTCGGCGACCAGCGGTATGTGGTCCTGAACGACCATTGAGAGTTTCCGGGAATACCTGCTCAACCATCAGGACCGGCATTACGTCGAGCATTATTCCAGACAGGACGACGGCAGCTGGCTATTGCGGGAACGCTCAGGTGAGACCGATGTTGTTTCCATCCCGCGTCTGAATGTTCAGGTTCCACTCGGCGAGTTGTGCGAATCCGCGCTGGATCTCGCGCAGTTCGCGCAGTATTCAGCCGCGGAAACGGCGGCATTTGGGCTTCCTGCCCGCCCGGTGCCCCCATGCTACACTTGAGTTTTCCCCGGTCCATTGCCATGTTGCTGAGTATTAAGGAGATGGAGGTCCGCAAGATCGTATTTGCGGAAACGTGGCAGCCAGGCGAGATCGATTTTGATCTCGACTCTGTCGGGATTTGTCAGGTCGCGCCACTTCATGCTGAAGGTGAAGCAGAATTATTGCCTCATACCGGCGAAGAAGTGCGTGTCCACGGTAAAGTAGAGACAACGCTCGAAACTGAGTGTGATCGCTGTCTTGGCCGTGCGAAGTTTCCTGTGGCAACGCCCTTCGATCTGTTTTACCGGCCTGCGGATTCCGCCAGTACGGCGGAAGAAGTGGCGCTCGACGAAGGCGAGGTCGAGATGGGGTTTTACGAGTTACCCGGCCTGGAGCTGGAAGATATTTTGCGGGAGCAGTTGTTGCTGCAGCTCCCGATGCAGCGAATTTGCGGCGAAACGTGCAAGGGGATCTGTCCGATCTGCGGTGTAAATCGCAATGAGGTTCCCTGCCACTGCGATGCGGTTCCTACGCAGGTGGCCGACGAACGCTGGAAGGCGCTGCAGAATTTGAAGGTTCAGTAACAGATTTCAGTTGAGAAAGTTAAAGTAGAGAAAAGCAATGCCCAATCCGAAACGCAGACATTCCCACCAACGCACGCAGACCCGCCGCGCACACGATGCCCTGAGCAAGCCGTCCGGTTCCGAGTGCCCGAATTGCCACGAACCGAAGCAGCCGCACCGCGTCTGCCCGAAGTGCGGCCAGTACAAGGGCCGTGAAGTAATCGAAACCGCCGCGGAATAATCCGGCTCTGAAACGCATCAACCTGAGCGAATGGTAACCATTGCCGTAGACGCGATGGGGGGCGATAAAGCTCCGGTACCCGAAGTCGAAGGAGCCATCCAGGCGGCCAAACAGTTTGGCCATCGGGTACTGCTCGTCGGCGATCGTGCGGCCGTGCAGCGCGAGCTCGACGGCCATCCGTCCGCTAAGCAGCTTCCCATCGAAATTGTGCATGCGCCGGAGCGCATCACAATGGACGATCACGCCGCCAAAGCCGCGCGCTCCAAGCGCGAAAGCTCGATGCATGTCTGCGCGCGTCTGGTCTCCACCGGCAAGGCCGATGGTTTCATCTCCGCCGGCAACACCGGTGCCTGCATGGCCATCGCCAAGATGGTCTTCGGCAAACTTCCCGGCGTTGACCGCCCCGCCCTTTCCGGCGTCTTCCCCACTATTAAAGGCACGCCCGTCGTTGTGGTTGACGTGGGTGCGAACGTCGATTGCGAGCCGCAAATGCTGGCGCACTTCGGTCTGATGGGCGAGGTTTATTCGCGGCACGTTTTGAAAGTGAAGAAGCCTCGCGTCGGTCTGCTCTCGATTGGCGAGGAAGAACACAAGGGCAACGCACTGACCCGGGAAACCACGCCGCTGCTTAAGGTGATGGATCTTAACTTCATCGGCAACGTGGAAGGCCGCGATATTTTCTCCGGCGCGGCGGACGTAATCGTTTGCGACGGTTTTGTCGGCAACGTCGCGCTGAAGGTCAGCGAAGGTCTGGTGGAAATGATCCGGCTCATGCTGCGGGAGTCGCTCGAAGCGACGCTTTCACGCAAGATCGGTTATGTGCTTTCGAAATCGGCCTACCGCGATTTCAAGAAGCGCGTGGATTACTCGGAGTTCGGCGGTGCGCCCCTGCTTGGCGTCAAAGGCGTCTGCATCATCTGCCACGGCAGATCCGACAGCAATGCCATCAAAAACGCGGTCCGCATCGCAGCGGAATTCGCGTCCAGTAAGGTCAACCAGCGCATCGAAGACGAGTTGCGCGAATACGCAAAGGCGGGTTAAAGCTCATGCGGAAGTTCCTTCTGCTTCTCGCGTTCACAGGCTGTGCCTTTGCACAGGATTCGGCGTCAAACCACGTTCAGTGGACCATGAGGATCGTGCCTTCGCACGACGTCTCTCCCGATCTGCCTGTTAAGACCGCACCCGGCGGGACCGTTCTGGCCCGGCTCGATGCCAAAATCGACGAGGGCTGGCACATGTATTCCATCTCCACCCCGCCCGGCCCGAATCCGACCACCATCAAGCTCATCGACGGCACCGCTGTTGCCAGCGTGACTTTTTTCGAACCGCCGCCGGTCCGCAAGTACGACGAAAACTTCAAGGCGGATACGGAAACGTACGAAGGCACGCAGGTCTTTCTGGCGCGCATTGAGCTGAAGAAGGATGTAGTGCCCGGTGAAGTCACGCTGGCCTTCCAGCCGCGCTACCAGACCTGCAACAGCACGCAGTGCATTCCGCCGCTGAAGCGCGATGTGAGCGCAAAGCTGACGGTGGAAGCCGGTGCGCCCCCGCTGGTGTTCTCGATTCCGCCTGGATACGTGGAAGCGAGGCCTGCCGCGAAATCCGGGAGTTCGGCCGCATCGGCTCCCGCCGATACTGGCATTCTGGCGTTTCTCGCTGTCGCATTTGGCTTCGGTCTCGCCGCGATCTTCACGCCCTGCGTCTTCCCGATGATTCCGATCACGATGTCGTACTTCACGGGGCAACGTGGCGGTCTCGCGCAGGCACTGACGTTCTGCCTCGGCATCATTGTGCTGTTTACCGGACTCGGCATCGTGACCACACTGGTGCTTGGCCCGGCGGGCGTGGTGCAACTCGGCTCCAATACGTGGGTGAACGGCTTCATCTCGACTATCTTTTTCGTATTTGGGCTCAGCCTGCTGGGCGCTTTCGAAATCACGATCCCTTCGAGCGTCCTGACGAAGATGAATGCGGCTTCGAACGCGGGTGGCTACATCGGATCGTTGCTTATGGGCCTGACCTTTGCTCTGGCATCTTTCGCTTGTGTGGGGCCGTTTATGGGCACGCTGCTGGCGGCATCCGTGCAGGGCGGCAAGCTGCGTCCGGTGATCGGCATGGCGACTTTCTCCGGTGGGCTGGCGCTGCCGTTCTTCCTGCTGGCGCTCTTCCCGAGTTGGCTGGCGAAGATGCCGCGCTCGGGCGAATGGCTGTCGCGCGTGAAGGTCGTAATGGGCTTCCTGGTGCTGGTGGCGATGATGAAGTATCTCTACAGCCTGGATGCCGTGTTGCAATCGGGTTTCCTCACGCGTGAGCGGTTCCTGGCCACATGGGTTGTGTTGTTCGCGATGGCTGGATTCTATTTATTGGGCTATGTGCGGCTGCCGGGGATCTCGCAGGACGCGGAACTGGGCGTTTCAAGGCTGCTGATCGGGATGCTGCTGGTGGTCTTCGCGCTGTCTCTCATCCCTGGGATGTTCAACGCGCGGCTGGGGGAGATTGAGGCCTATATTCCGCCTCCCTCGGGTGGCGGAAGCTTTGGCGGCGCGGGAAGTTCCGGTGGTGAACTCGCATGGGTGGAGAACGATCTGTCTGGTGCCTTCGCGCAAGCGAAGGCGGGCAACAAGTATGTACTGGTGAACTTCACCGGCTACGCCTGCACCAATTGCCACTGGATGAAGGCCAACATGTTCACCAAGCCGGAGATTGCCGGCGTGATGAAGAACATGGTGCTGGTGGATCTGTATACCGACGGCACAGATGCCGCTTCCGAGGCGAACCAGAAGCTGGAAGAAGACAAGTTCAAAACGGTGGCCATTCCGTTTTACGTGCTGTATGACGCGAATCAGAATGTGGTGGCGACTTTCCCTGGTCTGACGAAAGAGCCGAGCGAGTATCTGGCGTTTCTGAACACGCGCGGTGCGGCGGCAACTCCGGACGCCGCAGCAAACACGCCTTCGTCAGATGCGTTTGCGAACAGCCCGTTCAAGACGCTCGATGGCGCGACCATCGCAACCGCCGATTGGAAAGGCAAGGTGGTGGTCCTCAACTACTGGGCGACCTGGTGCATCCCCTGCCGCGCGGAGATCCCGGAGTTCAACAAGCTGCATCAGGAACTCGCATCGAAGGGTGTACAGGTGGTGGGCATTTCCATGGATGAAGACGGCGCGGATACGGTCAAGGCGTTTCTCAAGTTGAATCCGATGAAGTATACCGTCGGCCTGGGCTCAGGCACGCTGGAGACCGGATTACCGGTCACTTTGGTAGTCGACGCAGCAGGCAAGACGGTGCAGCGGTTTGAGGGTCCGGTGAAAGTGGAAGACCTCCGCGCGGCAGTGGCGAAAGCGCAAACCGCTGGGTAAGAGCGAGCAACTGAATTAAAAGGCGGTTGGGTCCGTCGACGTGATTTTCAGCCGACGGCTGATAACTCTCCTCAGCGGGCACTGGGTGGCCGTTGTTTTTGCAGCGCCGTCATCGCCTTGGTCAGGTCGCGCATGTCGGCATGTATCGATTCCGATAGCTTATCGATCCGCCCATCCAGCCGCGAACTGACACGGAGAAACAGGGCAGTATTCGAAAAATGCCGACGAGCGGAATCGCAACGAGGATGTAGAGTTGGAGGTCTGTCATTTGATCTCCAGCGCCGGCGCGACGGGCGGCGGGGGCAACACCGCCTCTTCCACCACATTCGCTGCACGCCCAAAAGCAGCCGAGTGGGTTTTCACCCAACGGACCGCCAGGCAGCCCGCTCAACCGCAATTTCAGGTTATTCGCCAGTGCACGCCGGACAAGCTGACCGAAAATCGCGCTAGACTCCGAACAGGTACATCCGTGACGCGCGCTATCCTCCTCGCCATCTTTACCGGGGCCCTTTCGTTCGCCCAGCCGGCGCAGACCACTGCCATCTCCGGGCGCGTCACCGACACCGCTGGTCAACCGCTTCGCAAAGTCACACTGACACTGCGCGCCAACGGCACCGGCGTGCCGCAGCCAGCGCCTTCCTACATCGCCACCGCCGACGCTCAGGGCAACTACTCGTTCGACGGCGTCGAACCCGGCTCTTACCTGCTCTCCACGGAACGCGCCGGCTATCTCGGCAAGTACTACCGCAGCACGCCGCGCGAGACGATGTCGCAGATCGCTGTAGCGGTAGGGCAGCGCCTGGCGGGTATCAATATCGCCATGACGCGGGCCGTCGCGATCTCTGGAAAAGTGCTCGACGCTGAAGGCGACCCTGTGGCCAACGTTCAGGTGAGTCTGCTGCGGCGAACGTCAAACAGCGGCGCGGCCGAGTTCACTTCGCAGCGTTCAGTCTCAACCGATTCCGCCGGAAGGTATGAGATCCCCGACCTCGCCGGCGGACTGTACTTCCTCAGCGCGCGCGGTGGCGTCTACGATACAGCGTTCCGGATCGAAGGGATGCGCGCCGTGAACTCCTCACAGGCCGGACTGCGCAACAATCCGGCGCAGCCAACCGATTACTACGCGACAACCTACTACCCCAGTGAGATTGATCGAAACACGGCGCAGTCGATTCGCATCGCGACGGGTCAGGGGGAGGTCACGGGAATTGTCATACATCTCCGCAGGACGCCCGCGTTCCTGGTGAAAGGCAAGGTCTCCGGTGTGCCGCAGGGACAGCCGTTGGGGCAATTTCAGTTGTTGCTGTCGCGCGACGAAATGCCCCCGGCCGTGGCAAGGGGGCGCAATTTCGGCATCGACGGTGCGCCGGTCCAAATCGCGAAGGACGGCACTTTCGATTCTCAGGGGCTGCGTTTCCCCGCTGGAAACTACGTCCTCTCCGCGGTTTTCATGCCGCAGGGCATCATTCAGGTACTGGCCCGCCAGGCCATCGTCATTACAGACCACGACCTCGTTGACGCCGTACTGACCTTTGAACCGCTGCTGGAGTTGCGCGGGACCGTAGGGATCGAAGGCCGACCGCAGACGGATTTCGCCGCGTATCCTGCCGTCAACCCTCCGCTCGCGATCATCACGACAGTGACTCTGCAGGCGGCGGACGGGGCTTCGCAGTGGAACAGCAACATTCATGCGCGGATTCAGAGCAATGGGGCTTTCACAATTGCAAATGTCGCGCCTGGCACTTATATGGTCAGAGTGTTTGGCGTGCCGAGCGGGACTTACGTGAAATCCATTCGTCTGGGCGGGCGCGAGGTCAAAGACGCCGGAGCGGAATTCACAGAGACCACTGCCGGCTCGCTCCAGATCACGCTCAGCGAAGCCGTGGGCAGCGTTTCCGGCGTAATCCTGACCGACGACGGCAAGCCCATGGCGAACTGCTCGGTCACTTTGATGAGCGAGCCGTACGAGATGGGCGGCATGTCCATGCTGACCGGCTCCGACCGCACCGGGCATTTCACCACTTGGCCGCTGCCCCCTGGGACCTATCGTGTCTATGCATTCGAAGATCTCGATATGGCCCAGCATTATGACCCTGATTTTCAGGCTCAGTTTGAAAGTCGCAGCGTCAAGGTCACGGTGAAGGAAAACAGCGTCGAACAGGTCACGCTGCGGCCGATTCCGCCTGCGCCGCTGTGAAGCACCTCAGGCTTCCGCATCTACTGAACAGGATCATCGCCCAGGTCTTCGATGCGAGGCCCAAGACCGAGAAAAGTCGTCAGTCCGGCGTCAATTGCGGCGATCTCGCTCTCGGAAATTTCGCCAAAGACCCGGCGAATCCTCCGCTTGTCGATCGAGCGAAGATGATCGATAAGCGCTAACGAATGCTTCGTCAGTCCGCTCTGCCCTGAGGATGAGCCCGACGCGTACAACGGGGAAGCGCTGGGCGGCGATAACGTACAGGTCTCTGACGACAATACAGGGCCTGATTCCGTGTTGCTCACACGACTTACAGTGGGTCCCTGCTCGACAATCACCAACGCCCTCGGGCGAGCATCTTCGCCTGCCCGCCTGGCGTTACACCCAACCGCTGCCCGCAACCCAGCGAACAGGCGTACCGCGAGTGATATCAACAAGCGATTCCGTGTCTTCGTCGGGCAAACCACTCGCCCACTCACCCAGTCCCTGATCCGCCAGTTCAATGCTTTCAGGATGAGGATTCTCAAGCGATCTGCGGAGTTCGATTCGGCTGCGACCCCACGGTTCACGACATACCGCTTCAGTCACGGATCTCATACTCCCAGTATGACTGCTGCCCTTCTCGTCGATTCGCATTCGTGCTATATCGCCGCCGTAATCCGTTCCTGCAAGTCGTCCCGGCACGCGATCCCCACGCCGATCTCCAGCCAGTACACCTTCAAGGGCTCCGCCACGCCCTCAAACTCCGCGCACAGGTTGACGGCGTCCTTCGCCGTGGTCAGCAGTACCTCCGCGCCCACTTCCTTCGCGTGGCGCGCGAGGCGGCGAAGTTCGGTGGGCGTATAACGATGGTGATCGCCGTAGGAATGGCATTCCATCGGATTCACACCCACCTCCGCCAGCGACCGCCAGAAGGATTCCGGATTCCCCAGCCCGCAGAATGCTACCGCCTTCGCGCCTGCAAACGATGTCACATCCAGAATGTCGCCGTTGAGACTGGTCCAGGCCCGGTTCTCCAGCCAGGAGAAGTAAATCGGCGCAGTCTGGTTATAGAGCCGAATACTCGCCACAATCGCCGGCAGATTCGCCACTGCGCGGGATCTGGTGATCAGAAACGCATCGGCGCGGGCCAGCCCTTCCAGCGGTTCGCGCAGGCGACCCAGCGGCAGCAAGTGCCCGCCGCCAAACGGGCGCAGCGCGTCGATCAGGACCAGATCGAAATCACGATGCAGTTGTAAGTGCTGGAAGCCATCGTCCAGCAGAATCACGCCGGGGTCTGCCGCCTTCAGCAGCCGCGAACCAGTCTCCCAGCGATCGGCCCCAATCCCGATGGGTACATGCTTCCCGTGATCTCCGGTTGCCCGAATGTAGAGCTGCGCCTCGTCGCCCGTTCTTTCGATAGAGGGCCGCTCGTCGCCTCGCGGCAGCAGGACAATTTCACGAGTATGACGACCATGGCCTCGCGTTAGCAACCCCGGCCGAAACGCAGTGAGGTCATGCAGCAGTTCCAGTGTTACCGGCGTCTTGCCGGTTCCGCCCGCTGTCACGTTGCCCACGCTCACCACCGGCACCGGCAACGCCCGCGCGCGGGCACGCTTACTGCGGCGGTCGGCGGCGCTGGCCACTTTCCAGAGCCAGGCGAAACACCACAGGAAGAACCACGCCGGTTGCGGAGGCCGTTCGCACGGGTAACACTTTCGATAAAGCGCGATCACCGTACCTGCCGCGCGTTTCGCCGCGCCACATTTCATGCCGGCTGCGGCCAGTCCGCGTGCGCCCAGTTCGGGATCAGCCGCCGCACGCAGGATCGCGCCAGCCAGTTCTGAACCGTTCGCAATGCGCAGTACTGCGCGGTGCGCTTCGAAGTGCTGCTCAATCTCCCGAAAGTTTTCCAGGTGCGGACCGCACACCACGGGCTTGCCTGCCATGGCCGGTTCCAGAATGTTGTGACCGCCCATTTCGGACAGCGTCCCGCCCATGAAGACGGCGGTCGCATGCTCGAATGAGCCCGCCAGTTCGCCGATGGAATCGAGCAGCAAGATGTCGGCAGTCGCATCGTTCAATGCCGTGCGGCGCGTCCAGCGGAGACCCGACGCTGCCAGCTTCGCCGCCACGGTCTCGAAACGATCGGGCTTGCGTGGAGCCAGAATCAGCCGCCAACCCGGCAGTGCCCGTTGCGCGGCGATCACGTCGTCTTCTTCTTCCAGACGGCCATCGGTTGAAGTGCTGGCCGCGATCCAGATCGGTCTTCCCTGCCCTGCCGCGATGAACGCCCGTAGCGGCGAGGCTTCCGGCAGCGGGAGCGCGGTGAAATCGTACTTGAGATTGCCGCCAAGTTCCACAATGGACGGGGGCGCCCCGGCAGTCACGAACCGCCCATGCATTTCTTCGGACTGCACCAGAATCCGATCACAGAGCGACAGCACCGGTCCGAAGAACGGGGCAAACCGGCGATATCGCGGCAGCGCAAGGTCCGATATCCGACCATTCACCATGATGAGTCCGCAGCCCACCCGTTTGGCCTCGCGAAACAGGTTGGGCCAGATTTCCGTCTCGAGAATCACGATCACCGACGGGCGAATACGCCGCAGCACCCGCCGAACGATCCAAACGTAATCAATGGGCGCATAGAAAACGCCACTGACCAGCGGAGCCAGTCGTTTGCCCGCCATCTCGCGCCCGGCCAGCGTGGTGACGCTGACAAAGAGCGGCGTGCCCGGCAGGCGGTGACGAAGTTCTTCCACCAGCGGAACGGCGGCCAGGACTTCGCCAACCGAAACTGCGTGCAACCAGATCGCCTCAGGTGCGGTCTTCTGCCATAATGCGGACAGATCCCCAAGCCGTTCGAACACGGTGGGAAGGTAGCGCCGGTCCCGCAGCACCCGCGTCAGAAGATACAACAGGACGAGGGGTGATACGAGAATGGCAACGGCCCGGTAAAGGAGGAAGATCGCTTTGCGCTTCAATGATTTGACTAAGAGTATAGCGGTGAGCCTGATGCTCGCGGCGATGCCTGTGGCGCTGCCTGTCATGGCGGCTGACAAGCCGAACTTCCAGGCCAAACCCATCGCCGAGTATTCCAATAAGCAGACCAGCGACGGCGTGACCATGGCAGCCGAAGCCTTCACCACGGACGACCAGGCCAAAACTGCTTTTGGCAAGGTCAATCCGTGGCGCTACAACATCCTGCCTGTGCTGGTGGTGATCCGCAACGACAGCCCGAACGCCATTCGCGTGGACAAGATGCATTTCGAATACGAACTGCCCGATCATTCCCGGGCCAGCACCCTCGCGGCTTCCGACGTGAAGTATTCCCAGGGTCCGGGTAAGCCGAAGGTTTCCGTGGGACCTCTGGGGGGTGTCAAAGTGGCCCGGGGCAAGAGTCCACTGGACGTGCCGGAAATCGAGATCCGCGCCTTTGCGGCGAAGATGATTCCGCCTGGCGATACGGCCAGCGGCTTTGTCTACTTTGAAACGGACGTCACAAGCGCCGGTGCATCGCTCTATGTGACGGGCCTGACGAATGCGGCTACGGGCAAAGATCTCTACTACTTCGAGATTCCGCTTTCGGGCAAGTAGGTTTCCGCCAGGGCCTTCACCGTAATCGTGTCTGCCACATTTCCGGATATCAGGGTGACGGAATACGTACCCGGCGGACAATCGTACTGATACCGGCCTCGCGCCAGGTCCGTCTTCCCCAGCCGAAGAATAATCTTCGCGCCTTTACCATCGGCGAGTTCGAGCGCGGCATGGTCGGCACCCGAGAACGCATCGGCATTCCAAAGAAGGGTCAGACGTCCCGTCCAGTCCGACGAGGCCATCAGCGCGACGGGCGGAGCCGGCACGAAGCGCGGCAACCACTTGTCCCGCGTGAACCAGGCGGCAGCAACCAGGCTGGCCAGCAGAAGTACAACGACGGCCAACACCAGCGGCCAGCGGCCGCCCTTCGGGGCATCGGAAGCAGCATCGACTTCAGGGGCAGGTTCGGGATCGGCGAACAGCGGGTGGTGCGGACGATTCAACTCGGCCAGGTCTTCCGTTGCTTCGGCTTCCGGCTCGAGGTCCTGCAGATAGACGCCGTCGTGTTGGGGCGCTGGCGGTTCCGGTTGAGGAGCCGGCACTTCCTCTTCGGGTACGAACTTTTCTTCGCTCGGTACTTCTTCGGTCGGTTCTTCTTCGGTTGGTTCTTCTTCGGTCGGTTCTTCTTCGCCCAGTTCTTCCTGGTTCAGTTCTTCATCCGGCTCTTCTTCCGGCTCGGGTGGAATGAGATATTCCGGCCACTCCTGATTCGGATCGAGTGCGGCGAGGCGCTCGGCGTGCGCCACGGGGCTCGGCCTTACCGGACCGAAAGCGTCTCCGCTCGTTCGGATCAGGGGGCGCGAGGTCAGATCTGACGGGGCTTTGTCCGGTTCAGGCTCCGGTTCAGGCTCCACCTTCGGGTACTGGTAAGCGGCATCCTCCTGCCGGGCGAACTCGTGGGGGGACCCCAGGCGGAACGTACTCTCGCGCTCACCGAAGCTGCGGTGCCCTCGGTAACTGAATACGGCGGTGGTGGCGTTGGCCTGGCTGGGCTTGATGAGCAGGGCAACCTGCCACGGCTCGGAACAGACCACGTCATAGAGCAGGCGGTCGGCTTCCGAGAGCGCCAGCGGGCCGTTGGTTTTCGAACAATACCAGCCGACCACCTGATAAGCGTTGCCCTCCGCGTGGGCTTTCGCTACCTGTTTTGCCAGACGCAGCGATCCGGTTAACTCGTCTTTTGTCAACAGGAAAGCTGGTCCCAGAGCGTGGGAACAATCGATCGGCTCCACAGCCAGAATGTCGATTCTGCCGGTGGACTTCGTGCCCAGCAGCAACCCACCGACGCCCATGCCCACCCGGGGAATGGCCAGCAGCCCGTCCACGGTGTGCATCTCCAGTTCCGTCAACACTCCTGGCGCGAAATAGAGCGCCGAAGGCAGGGTTTTATCGGGCCATGGAATCGTGGAAGGCATCAGGCAGGATCAGTCCAGACTATAATGAAACCGTGTCAAAGGCAAAGAATGTCGAAGAACGCCTGGAGCGGATTGAGCAGCAGCTGCGTCTCTTTCAGAGGGTGAGCCGCTTTATGGTCCGCGAAATGAGCCTGCATGACGTCCTGCAAGGCATCGTAGCACTAGTGGTTGAATTTACGCAGTGCGATTCCTGCCTCGTCTATCTTTGCAATGGCGACGACCTTGTTCTGTGCGCTTCCAATACGCATCACGAGGCGGAAATCGGCAAAGTGCGGCTGAAGCTGAACGAAGGCCTCACGGGCTGGGTGGCGCGCGAACGGCGTCTGCTGGCGATCTCGCGCGAGGCCTATAAAGACCCGCGATTCAAGTACTTCGGAGAGCTGCCGGAAGACGCTTTCGAGGCGTTTCTTTCGGCACCTGTCATTGCCCGAAACCGCGTGGTGGGCGTTATCAACGTGCAGCATCGCAGTGTGCACCAGCATACAGGCGGCGAGATGGAAGTGCTCACCACGCTCGGCGAGCAGGTGGGCTGCGCGCTGGCACTGGCCCGCATGTCGCCGGAAGCAATGGAATCCGTGCGCCATGCCGAATTGGTGCTGGCGGCGGGCCCTGTCCGGCCGCAGACGCCGGCACGAGCGGGTGCTTAGAATCCACATGAAGCCGCCGCTGATCTCAACCGCCGTTTTTGCCTTGGCGGTCTTCTTCGTGCTGCCGATGGCGGCGGCTGACCACTGGGAGATCCAGTATCGTTACCGCCAGGTGGACAGCACGCTCTCCCTCAACGATATGGCGTTTCCGGACGCCAAGCACGGTATTGCCTGCGGCTATACGACCGACCGCAAGGATAAGGTGCATCCGCTGGTCCTGCTGACTAATAACGCCGGCGACACGTGGACGGAAGTGCCTGGCAAGGAAGCCTGCCTCTCCATGTTCTTTCTGGATGACGGCACGGGCTGGATGGTCACCGACGCCGGGATCTGGACGACGGAAGAAGCCGGCCGCAACTGGACGAAGCTGAAGACCTCGCCGACTAATATCCTGCGGCTCTGGTTTCTGGACCGGCAGCACGGATTTGCGGCGGGTCGGGAGAAGCACGTCTTTGAGACTAAAGACGGCGGGACGACGTGGACGCCACTGGCTGCCGCGACGAACGCGCCCGGTTCACCGACGTACACGACTTACGGAGACATCAACTTCAGCGGCAAGAAGGGGTTAATCTCAGGCTGGAACATCCCGCCCAGCCGGGGTGGCCCGGATTGGATGGAGACGGACCGGGCTAAGGCGGAGAAGCAGGTGCCGCATCTTTCCATCCTGCTGCAGACTCACGATAGCGGCGCGACGTGGGTGCAGTCCGAAGCCTCGCTCTTTGGACAAATTACGCGGATCAGCCTGTCGCCGCAGGCCGCGGGGCTGGGGCTGGTGGAGTTCAAAGACCAGTTCGACTACCCGAGCGAAGTCTACAAGATCGACACGGCGACGGGGCTGAACACGATGGCGTTTCGGGCGAAGGATCGGGCGATTACGGATGTCCGGCTCTTTCCCGGTTCCTCCACTGGCCTGATTGTCGGCTATGAGACCAGCGGTCCGGTCTACCGCAGTCCGATTCCGGGCAAGCTCAAGGTGCTCCGGAGCGACGATCTGCTGAACTGGACCGAGATGGAAGTGGATTACCGGGCCGTCGCGCACGGCGCGCTGATCACGGGGCCCGATGACAAGCATGTCTGGATCGCGACCGATACCGGTATGATCCTGAAGCTGGTGCAGTAGCCGGATATGGCGACTGGCGCGGCGGCACAACTCCTGATCAAGGGCGGTTCCATCGTCCTGATCGACCTTGTACTGGGTGGCGATAACGCGCTTGTCATCGCGATGGCGGTGAAGGCGCTGCCGCCACGTCAGCGTAAGATCGCGATCGCCTGGGGTGCGGCTGCGGCGGTGTTGCTGCGGGCTGCCATCACGATTGTGGCGGCGCGACTGCTGAGCGTGGAATACCTGAAGCTGCTGGGCGGAGCACTGGTGCTCTGGATTGCGGTAAAGGTGCTGGCGGAAGCGGAGTCGGACCCGGATGAGGCGGCGGCGCACGGCAATCTGGTCAAGGCGATCTGGACGATTGTGTTTGCCGATATCACGATGTCGATCGACAACGTGCTGGCGGTGGCCGGGGCGGCGCGGGGAGATACGACGCTGATCATTTTCGGGTTGGCGGTCAGTATCCCGTTCGTGGTGTTTTCGAGCAATCTGATTGCGACGATGATGGACCGGTACCCGGCGATCATTTATCTGGGGGCGGTGATCCTGGGGCAGGTGGGCGCGGAGATGATGCTGACGGATCCGTTTGTGACGCGGGTTTTGGATCCTTCGAAGGCGTGGATCTGGTCGGGTGAGGCGGCGGCGATTGCGGGGATTCTGGTGGCCGGGCGGGTGTTGAGCCACCGGCGAGAAGCATAAGCGCCGATGCGCAAGCGGACGGGGACGTTCAATGCCACGGCGTTCACAAAAAAGGGCAGGCCGAAATGTGCCCGCCGGACCACACAATCTTGCTTTTACGATTGACGTACCCGAAATCTCCCGTCTTCAGTGTGACGCGAGCGAGGTCACCCGAGAAGCCCATCGCGTCTGCGAACTGCGGCGGTATGAGCCACTGACCGGTCGGATTGATGTAGCCCCAAATCGTCTCCCGCGAAGGGACGGCTGCCGCCACGAGACCGCCGCTAAACTTGCCACTGAACATGAACTCAAACGGCGATAGCCGCTTGCCCTCGCTGTCAAAGACGGCACCACCGAAGTCTTTGGTCACGGCTCCATAGCCCTCGCCCAGGGACTGGGGGCTCCATTTCCCCATTGGCACTACCTCGCGCCCGTCCCTGTTGATGAGGCCCCAAGTGTTGTCGGTGAGCGATGTCACTGCGGTAAGACCGCCGGAGAAACTTTCGCCTGCAAACCCAGAGAGAGAGACAACCTCGTTGCCGATTTGGTCGATCAAGGCCTGCTTGTTGCGACCCACTAGAACAATGGAACGACCGTCGTGAAAATCTCCGGCGCCGACGTATTTGGGACGTATCACCCAGTTGAACGTCCGGTTCATAAAACCCCAAAGGCCTCCTTCTTCCAGCCGCAGCAAACCCTCACTGAAATCCGTGCGGGGACTTCGTGGTGCTGCAAGGTTTAGGTTTGATGTCGTCGGGATATGGTACTCGCGATGGAATAACACTTTGCCGACGTGGTCGATCCAGTCGACTGCGGCGGGCGCCGTTGGATCCGTAGGGCGAACGGCAACGCTCGCGATTCCGTCGTGGAAGTCCCCACCCTCGCCGAACTGCGCTGCAATCGCAAAACGCCCGCGTTCGTCGATGTAGCCAAATCCATGATCGCCACGAACCCGAGCTAATCCTTCGCGGAATTCAGGCAGGTCGGTCCATTGCCCGCAACCGATCGGGAAATGCGGGGGAATTATCACCTTGCCGGTCTTGTCGATAAACCCCACCTTCCCGGATGGGACCCCGGAGGGTGAATCCACGCCCACCACTATGGGATAGAGACTAGATGTCGGCTGCCCGAAGGCACTGCCTGCGGCCAGCGCCAACAAGAGTGTCGCGGCCATGGCAGTCAACATGTGCCTTGAAAGTGTTGTCATAACCGAGTTGCCTCCGGTCTAGTGCAGTGGCAAGTCCAGCGCGCCAACAAGCGTCAGCTTCCAGCCCCCATCCGCGCCGCCCTTCGCTGGCAGGAAAAACAGAACCTTCTGGATCTGAGGATCTTCCGGAAGCCAGAGCGGTACGGTCGCCTGGGGGACGATGAAGTCCGACCGCTTCGGTGCCGCCCCATAAAAGTCTTCACTGTGTGAAGACAAAAGGTTGCTCACCGACCGTGCTTCGCGTTCCGCCCCGATAAGGACACTGGAGTCGAGCACTAATCCCATGGTGGCGGTTCGAGCGAATCGCGACGCAAGTCGATACCCGCCTGAACGTCAGCGGCGAAGTCGATATCCGGAACCGGCGCGTGACCGAGTTCCTCCTCGTACGCAATGGCGAGCGCAATGCAATCACTGAGCTTTCGGCCAGGCGGTTCGGCGCTGGACGACTTTAGCACCGCGACGGGACGGTGGTCCCGCTCGATCACGATCTCGACGCCTTGCTGCTGCACTTTAGCAAGCATGGCGTGGATATCGCGAGCCAACTCACCTTCGCTCATGTGGATGGTTGCCATTTGTTTTTATTATGGCAGGAAATGGCAGGAGTTTACTCGACGAAGTAGAAGGGGTCCGGCAGTTTGTAAGTGCGTTCGGAGTAGCCCCCGACGAGGTCGCTCAACTGGTCACCGATGTTCATGATGATTTTGTAGCCCTTCTTCTCGATGCCTGCGCGGACGCCGGACTTCATGACCGCCGCTGTATTGGAGTTGCCGCTGGGGCGCATCAGGAGGTCGGTCCAGTCAGAGTAGCCGGCGTTTTCGAGGGTGCGGGCCGTCAGGTCGCGACCGGTATCGTAACGCCCCGTGACGAAGAACAGGGCCACGCCTTTGGACTTGGCGAAGTTGAAGAGGTCGAGTGTCGCAGGGATGGGACGGAGGGCGTCGGTCGGGTAGAGCTTCGCCTGGGCGGCACTGGAACAGAGGCCGCAATCGAGCATGTAACCCAAGTTGGTCAGCGAGGTTTCGTCGATGTCGAAGACGGCGGCTAGTTTTTCACCCGGGGTGGCGCGGGCGACGCGGGTCTCGATCCAGTCGTGGGCCGCCTTGACGACCTGGTTGACTTCGCGGTTGTACTGGCCGGATTGCGCGTACGTGTAGATCTGCTGCTTGATGTCTGTCAGGTTGTCGCCAGAGAGGTGCAGTTCCGGGGCGGAGACAGTGGGAGTGAACGGGGGCGGGGTCGCGGACGGTTTCGTCGCCTGGGCCGAGAGGAGGCTGGCGAATGCGAGTGCAACAGTGGCCCGCTGGATGGACACCCTGAGATTCATATGATTTCAGGATAGCGGGTGGGGGAGCTACGCTGCACCTGCACCACGAAGCAGCAGGATGCCAAGGTATTCGGTTGTCAGAGAACATGCGCCCGGAGCCCTTTGAGGGTCGGCCTGTGTGGTCAGCCGGGAGTCAGTGACAAACGCTGCGGCTTCCGTATGAAGTAGACCACACTGGCTGGGAGCTGGATGCGGAAACCGTTGATTTATGAGGCGAAAATGCTTGTGA
>CAIQWJ010000044.1 GCA_903875575.1 uncultured Acidobacteriia bacterium
AATCTGCGCGAGCGACCTTCAGATGTTCGTCAACAAGACCACCTTCCAGAACCTTTCGGTCAAGGTCATCGCGTCGATGCTCGGCGCGGTCGGTGGAAAGAGCATAAGGGTGCGTGGCAAGGGGTTCAAGGAGCAAAGCCGCTGGATGCTGCCCGTGGATCAGTTCGATCCCGCCGAGTACTCGCCGCCGGGCAAGGAGGAGACCAATGCTCAATGAACAAGCCACCGGCACGGTTGAGGAGATCGGTGAGCAGGACCACAGCGTAACATCCGAGTACCGCATTTTCGGCCCACCGGGGACGGGCAAAACGACCCACATTGGTCGCCAGATCCATCGTGCAGTCTTTCGGTACGATGCCGAGTCGGTCCTGGTCACTTCTTTCTCCCGCACTGCTGCCGCGGAACTGGCGGGACGCGACTTGCCCATCAGCCCGAGCAGGATCGGTACGCTGCATTCATTTTGTTATCACGCCCTGGGCGAACCTGTGGTAGCGGAATCCTGCGTGGACGAGTGGAACCGCGAGAATCCGCGCCTGGCGCTTACGCCGGTCCGAAAGCAGGGCAAACTCGACGGCGAGGATGGCACAGTCGCCGAGGACGCCGTCACAGCCAAGGACGGCGACAAGATGTTGCAGCAACTGGGCCAATTTCGCGGGTTGATGATTCCGCAGAATGGATGGCCGCTGGTACTGTGCCAATTCTCTGAAAAATGGACGCGGTATAAACGGGCGCGCGGCCTCATGGATTTCACCGATCTCATCGACCAGTGCCTCCACGATGTCGATGTTGCGCCCAACGCCCCGAAGGTGATCTTCGCGGATGAGGCCCAGGACCTGAACCGAATGCAGTTGACGCTCATCCGGAAATGGGGTGAGCGGGCACAATACTTCGTGCTTGCCGGAGACGATGATCAGTGTATTTATTCATTCGCGGGGGCTTCTGCGGACGCCATCCTCGACCCCGACATCCCGGACGACCACAAGATTATTCTCAAACAGTCGTTTCGCGTTCCGCGCGCCGTGCATCAGGTGGCCGACCGGCTAATCCATCAGGTAACGAGACGCCAGGAAAAGATTTACCTGGCGCGGCCGGCTGCTGGTGCGGTCCACCGGCTGTCAACCGGAACCTACAAGTCCCCGGAGTACTTCATCCTCAAGAGCGCTGAGGAACACCTGAAGCAGGGCAAGAAGGTGATGTTTCTGGCAGCTTGCTCTTATATGTTGCAGCCAGTTGTGGCTGCCCTCCGTAAGCGCGGCATTCCATTCCATAATCCCTACCGGAAGTCCAACGGCTTCTGGAACCCACTGCGCATAGGCAAGAAGGGTACGAGCGCGAGCCGCGTTCTGGCACTGCTGGTAAATCACCCAAGCTTTGGCGAGGGTCAGCGTCCGTGGACCTTTGGCGATCTCGCGCTGTGGGCGGACTGTATGGCGTCGCAGGGAATCTTGAAGAGCGGGGCAAAGGAGCAGCTCCAGCAGTGTGATCGGCTACAGGCCGCGACCGTGGGGCGGCTCGACGAAATCTTCGAGGCGGGTGCCCTCACCTCGCTTATGGAGGCGTCGAACGGTGACTACCGTACGCTGCTCAATTGGTGGCGTCGGCTGATGACTGCTGACGTGCGCGGTCGCTTTCAATTTCCGTCCGATGTCGCCGCCGCGTATGGCCCACGCGCGCTCGTTGACCCGCCACAAGTCGTGGTTGGGACGATCCACTC
>CAIQWJ010000045.1 GCA_903875575.1 uncultured Acidobacteriia bacterium
GACCCAGGCGGTCGAGATCGTATGCTTTGGCGTTGGGCGGCAGGGCGGCTGGCGCGGGTGGGGGGGCTTTGCCTTCGAGACGGACTGATTCCGCCTGGACGCTTTGCTGGAGCTTGAGGAGTTCGGCCTGTTTGGCGGCGATCTCGCTTTCGAGGGTGGCGAGTTGCGTGTTGAGGGTGGCCGCTTTGCCTTCGAACTGGACGGTGGATTGCGTGAGGGCCTCGGGCTGGAGTTCGAAGACGAACTCGCCGCCTTCGCTGCCGATCATGTTGCCCATCATGGGCGTCTGCTTCGAGAAGCTGGCGACGACCGGGCTGACGTACGCGCCGAGTTCCGAGGCCGTGATGACGCCGTTGCCGTCGAGATCGGCCTTGCCATCGAGCCCCTGTAAGAGGGCCCAGGTGAAGACGGAATGGCCGTTGGGGCCGTCATCGGCCACCTGCTGATCGGCACCGCCGGCGGTGAGGATCTGGCGGGCGTCGCGGCGCGTGACTTCGTCGAGATAGCTGCGGTCGCGACTGGAGTTGGCGGCACCGCGAGTGAGGGCGAGGCCGCTGTAGCAGGAATCCATCACGAAGTAGACGTGTTTGGCGGGAATGAGATCGGACGCCTCGCGGAGAGAGGTCATGCTGATGGCGGTGGAGTAGAAGTTGGTTTCGTCGGCATCGACGGGGATGATGTAGCCGGATTGGCGGCCGTCAGGGGTGTTGCGGGTGGCGCCGTGGCCGGCGAAGAAGAAAAAGACGCGGTCGTCATGGGAGACGTTTTGGGGGTTGGAGAGTTCGTCGCCCAGGACCTGCATGATGCGCTGGCGAGTGGCCTGGCCGTTGATGAGTTTGCGGATGTTTTCAGGACGGAAGCCGAACTTATTGATGAGGGCCTGCTCGATGCCATCGGCGTCATTGACGGGGTAGCGGAGTTTGGGCCAGTTCTGGTAGTCTTTGATGCCGATGATGACGGCCCAGCTTTTGCGGTAGGGGTTGAGCTTGTCACCGGCGGCGGTCTGGGTGGGGGCAGCGGAGGGAAGGGAGCGGTCGGAACCGACGGGCGGCGTGGATTTGACGATTTTGCCGAGGCTGTCGAAGGCGAGGAAGTTGTAATTCTGGGTGGTGAGTTCGTTCAGGACCAGCGGGAGGGCCAGGACGCTTTGTTTGTGGATGTCGTGGAACAGGATGACGCCTTTGTGCGATTCGTCCAACTGGTGGAGGACGCGCATGGCGATGGATTCGGGGATGGGGTCTGCCCAGTCTTCGGAGTCGACGGTCCAGAGGACGTCCTGGAGGCCTTCGCCGGTTATCTGTTTGAAGACTTCCTGATTGCGCGCGCCGTAGGGTGGGCGGAACAGGAGGGGCTTGAGGCCGGTGATCTTTTCGAGGATGGAGTTGGTGGATTCGATCTCATGGGCGCGATCGGCTTCCGTGAGGCCGTTCAGGACGCGGTGCGAATACGTGTGATTGGCGATGGTGTGGCCGGCATCGAGCAGGCGCTTCGTGATGGCGGCGTTGCGGGAAAGCGTGATGTCGGTGGTGCCTGGCTTGATGGTGCCGAGGTTTTGGCCGAGTTCGAAAAAGCCGGCGCGGATGCCGTATTTGCGGAGCAGGGCGGCGATTTCTTCGGTGTATTTGGGATGGGGGCCATCGTCAAAAGTGAGAGCGACGGACTTTGGTTCGAAATCGAGGCCGGAGATTTCGTTGGGGAAGGATTTCCCGCGCATGCCGGTATCGGGCTCGTCGGTGATGCCGTCAGTGAAGCGGGCGAGGATTTTGTCGCGGGAATCGAGAGTGTGGAGCCAGGCGATATAGGCATCCCACTTTTCGCGGGTGCCATGGGCACCGCGGGTGGCGAACTGGGAGAAGATGCGGGTGACTTCTTCGCGGTAGGAGTTCTGGATGGCGTGGAGGTCATCGAGGACGTTGCGGACGTCTTTGGTGATGCCGGTGGCGGGGGTGTTGGCGTCGCCGGAGAGGTCTTCGAAGAGGTCGAGGAAGGCGAGGCGGTCGGCATCGCGGAGGTTGCCGATGCCGGGGCGGATGGCGGCGGGGCCTACGGAAGCTGTGACGTAGCGGATGAGTTGGGGGAGCTTTTCGGGGTGGCCATCGAGTTCCTGTTCGAGTGCGGTTACGGCTTGTTGTTTATCCCAGAAGATGCGGCGGCCAGCGGTGCGGCAGCGGGCGCGGGTGGATTCATCGAGGGAATCGGCACCGTCCATGAGGAGGATGATGCGGCGGTAGGCGAGGGTGATGGTGTCGAGTTGGGCGTCCAGCGCGCGGTCATCACGGTAGGTGTGGAGGGAGTACCAGAGGCCCGCGCCCGCGCCGGCAAGGACGACGACTGCGATCAGGGCTACGATCCATTTGGGGAGCATGGGGCGGTATCAGGAGGGCGGAGGGGGGCGGCGTTCAGGTGTTGGCGTTGCACCATTATAGATCGGGTTTGGATTGGATGGAAATGATTTGAGGTTTCCGGTGTATTCTGAAGTTTCATGTCAACCTTACCGGCGGAGACGGCTGCGGCCATTTTGCCGGACACAATCCGGCAATTAGAGGGCGCGATTGAGGCCAGCCTCCGCGGGAAAGCGGAAGTGGTTCGGATGGCGCTGGTGTGTTTGCTGGCGCGGGGACATCTGCTGATTGAGGACGTGCCGGGCGTGGGGAAGACGACGTTGGCGCAGTCGCTGGCGCGGGCAGTGGACGGGAGTTTTCACCGACTGCAGTTTACGAGCGACATGCTGCCTTCCGACGTGTTGGGCGTCACGGTGTGGAACGCGCGGACGGAAGAATTCGAGTTCAAGCCGGGACCCGTGTTCGCGAATTTCCTGCTGGCGGACGAGATTAATCGTACGACGCCGAAGACGCAATCGGCACTGCTGGAAGCGATGAACGAACAGCAGGTTTCGGTGGAAGGGCGAACGCTGCCTTTACCGGAGCCGTTCATGGTAATTGCTACCCAGAACCCGGCGGAACATCATGGAGCGTACCCGCTGCCGGAATCGCAACTGGACCGGTTCTTGATGCGACTGCGGATCGGGTATCCGGATGCGGAGAGCGAACGGAAGATTATCAGCCAGAGCGGCGTGCACCATGGGGAGACGACGCAGTGCGTGCTGAGCCGGCACGAACTGGCGCATTTGCAGGAAGCGGCGGGGCGGGTTCGCGTGGACGGGGTAATTGTGGATTACATGCTGGCGATTGTGGAGCGGACGCGGAATCATGAGAATCTGCTGCTGGGGGTGAGCCCGCGGGGGTCGCAGGCGCTGTACCGCGCGGTGCAGGCGCTGGCGGTTTTGAGCGGGCGGAGTTATGCGCTGCCGGACGATGTGAAAATGCTGGCACCGAAGGTACTGGCGCATCGAGTGGTGGCGGCGTCACGGTCGCCGATTGCACCGAAGCGTGGGGCTTTTGGGGCGATGGCGAGTGAACGGATTATTGAAGAAATATTGGCACAGGTGGATGTGCCGCTGTAGAGAGTCGCACAGACAATTCGGGAAAATAGCAGGGCCGGGGATATGCTCCCGGCCCTTTTTTTGCGCTTCGGGCTGAGTTACGCCCTGACGCGACGCCGGAGAGCAGCCAGTCCAATCAACGCTGAACCGAGAAGGACGTTGGTGGCTGGTTCCGGAAGTTCGGAAGTGATGGCGGAATTGTCGTTGTCTGTAATGATCATGCTGCCGGGCATGACGATGGACGAACCGGGTGCGAGCTGAAAGTTGATAGCGCCGATCAATTGTTCCACACCGCCCGGGCCTACGCCGAAGTTGGCGGCCCAGAAACCGATGGGCGAGCAGGCGACGCAGTTGACAAATGGTTGGGGCGTGTCGAGGAAGAAGCCTGCGAGCGGCGCGCCGAACAGAGCGTTGGTGATGAGGCCGGTGGTGAGGAAGTTCATCTCCGCCTGGACGGCACCGGCAACCGGGCCGCCCAGGGGAGCGCCGGCGTTGACGAAGCTGCCAATGATGCCGACGCCGACGGGGCCGGCGAGGGAAGGATCGAACTGGTCGCTGACGACGAAGAATGTATCGTTGATGGCGAAGGCTCCGGTATTGACCGCTGTGAGATTGGTGACGCGCAGGAAGGCGGAAGTGGTGTCTCCGAGACCGTCTTCCTGAATGAATTCGCCGACGGTGCCGGTGACGACGAGGCCATCGGCCAGGAGCGCCCCTGTGTTGAAGTTCGCTGCACCCGCGCAGCCGGCAGCGCAGGTGCCCGCAAGGTTGGCGATGTTGCCATCGACGATGAAGCCTCCGGTGCCGGAGAAGCCGATGGCTGCGCCAAAGGCCTGGCCGGTGAACAGCATTGCGAACGCGGCGATTGCAGCGCCCAATATGAATTTCTGTTTCATTTCTAATCTCCTCCGAGATGAACCAGCATTGGTTCTATGGCGATTCTATGAGGAATACCGGAAGCGATTCAAGGGTTTTAATGTTAAGCAGGAAAGATATATTTCTTCAGGAAAATGAAACATTGTCGGGCCTGCGGTAACCGGAACGAAGATTTGGACCAGTGTCTAATGTGGGTATTTAGAGTAAGTGGCGCGGAGAGTGTGTTCGTTTCAGGTTTTAATGAAACAGGGAATGCTCAAGGACGATAACGGGCGGGCAGGACTACGGCGGACAGCGACGCGGCGGCGATGAGGAAGCAAAACAGGACAAACCAATCGCCGTGGCGGGTGTAGAAGGTTTGCGTGGAGACGAAATCGAACCGGCCGCGCGCGGAGGCTTCCTGATATTCCGGGAGAGTGAGGGTGACGCGACCGGCGGGGTCGATGACACCGGTGAGACCGTCGTTGGTGGCGCGGACGATCCAGCGATTGTTTTCGGCAGCTCTCATGCGGACGATTTGGAGGTGCTGGTAGCGTGCGGCAGTCTTCCCGAACCAACTGTCGTTTGAAATGTTGAACAGCACCTGGGCACCGTTTGCAGCGAATTGGCGGACGTAGCCGGGGAAGACAGACTCGTAGCAAATGAACGTGCCGATGGAGTGGTTGTCGAGACGAGAGACCACGACATTGTGCCCGGCGGTGAAATCGCCGGCTTCGGTGGAGACTTTTTGTGTGATGAGACCGAAGGGCCAGGGGACAAATTCGCCGAAGGGGACAAGATTGACTTTGTCGTAGCGGCTGACGCGAATGCCGTCGCGATCCAACAGGAGGGCGGAGTTGAGTGGCTGGCCGTTGGTGCGCGCTACGACGCCGGAGAGAATGGCGGCCTGGGACTGCTTCGCGATGGAAGAGAGGAGGCCGGTAAAGGCGTTGTCGAAATCGTAAAACGGGGCGGGGGCTTCGGGCCAGACGATGATGGCGGTGTCGCGATCGCGGCCTGTGACGGAGAGGGAGAAGATGCGCATCTGGCGTTCGGTGCGTTCCAGGAATTCGGGGGTCCAGACGGCCTCGTCATCGATATTGGGCTGGACGAGAACGGCACCTACGGAGCCCTTGCGGGCGGCGGGGAGGTCGGGCAGCGCGATGAGGCACGGCAGGATGAGAAGCCAGACTGCGGGGTGACGCTGGAGGCGCATGACGAGGGCGGCGATTACGGCGCAGATCAGCGCGAGTGCGAACGAGATGCCCCAGACGCCTGTGATGGGTGCCAGGCGCAGAGGAAGTGACATGTCACTCGCCGCATTGCCGAGATTGAGCCATTCGAAGCCGGTGTAAGAGTGGGTCCATTCGAGGGCGACCCAGAGCGCTGCGACGGCGGGCACGGCAAACCACTTGCGCAACACGGCCCCGGCGAGGGCTGCGAAGACGCCGAACTGGAGGGCTTTTGCGAGGCAGAACAGGGTGAAGCAGAAAAGGGCGAGGCCGTCGCTCATGGCACCGTGGTGGGCCATGGTCCATTGGATCCAGTGGCAGAGACCGACCCAGTAAACGAGGCCGGCGGCGTAGCCGGAGAGGAAGCGCCAGCGCCAGCTTTCTTCGCGTGCGCAGACGATGAGGAGTGGGACGAGTGAAGCCGGGGCCAGCCAAACGTAGCCGAAGGGGGGAAAGAGAAGGACGAGCAGGACGCCCGAGAGGAGGGCGAGAATAACGTTGACGGCGCGGGTGGCTTTCTCAGAGTTCACTGCGCTGTCGCCTGCTCACTGACGATGTCCGCCATGTAGGAACTGCGCACGAGCGGGCCGCTGAAAACCATTTTGAAGCCCATGGCCAGACCGAGGTCTCGGTAGTGATCGAAACGTTCCGGGGTGATGTATTCGTGCACGGCAAGATTGCGGCGCGTCGGCTGGAGATATTGGCCGATGGTAGCGACATCGACATCGTGGTCGCGGAGATCGCGAAGGAGTTGTTCGACTTCAGCATGCGTTTCGCCCAGGCCGACCATGAAACCGGACTTGGTGAGAACTTCGGGACGGTGTGTGCGGGCGAAGCGCAGGACGTCGAGCGACTGGCGGTAATCGGCCTGTGGGCGCACGCGGCGATAGAGGCGCGGCGCGGTTTCCATGTTGTGGTTGAAGACGTGCGGGGCGGCATCGAGGACGCGGGCGACGGCTTCCATGTTGCCATCGAAATCCGGGGTCAGGACTTCGACGCGCGCGGCGGGGACGGCTTCGCGAACTGCGCGAACGGTTTCGGCGAAATGGAGGGAGCCGCCATCTGAGAGGTCATCGCGATTGACGCTGGTGATGACGACGTAGCGGAGATTCATTTCGGCGGCCATGCGGGCGACGTTGGCGGGCTCGGCGGGGTCGAGCCGCATGTCGTGTTTGCGGGGGTTGCCTTTGGGGACGGAGCAGAAGCCGCAGCCGCGGGTGCAGAGGTTGCCGAGGATCATGAACGTGGCGGCGCCCCGATGGAAGCATTCATGGATATTGGGGCAGCGGGCGGATTCGCAGACGGTATGGAGGTTGCGCGCGCGCAGGCTGGTTTTGAGGGTGTTGAGGGATTCGAAGTGCGTGTTGGGGCGGCGGGCCCATTCCGGGAGGCGTGGGCGCGGGGCAATCTGGACAAGCTGCGTGGTGGAAGCGGGCGTCACGGTTGTTTGAAGGTCACGAGGCCGTCGTAGCCGAGGTCTTTGAGTTTGCGTTTTGCTTCGGAGAGTGCGACGGCGGTGTGATAGGGGCCGACGAGCACGCGGTAGAGCTTCGGTTTGGAGCTTTCGGCCATGATGGCAGGGAGTTTGGCATCGCGGAGGATGCGGACGAGGTTATCGGCGCCGGGGCGTTCGGGAGCTGAGACCTGTACGTATTCAGCACCTTTTTCAGGGATGGAGACGGAGATGGTGGAGGTGGGTTCGGCCGGCGCGGTCGCAGGGGCAGGCGAGGCGGCGGGCGGTTGGGCACCGCCGGCGGTTGGGTTATTGCTCACCTGGGGCTCAGGACCTGGCAGCGGGCCGGGGGTGTTGTCGCCTGTTGAGGGAGAGGGGCTCGCTGTGTCGGTGATTGAAGGTGGTTTGGGTTGTTCGCGCTGACCATCGGAGGCGGTTGGCGTGGAAGCATCGGCCGCTGGGTTGGTTGCAGGGGGTTTGGCTGAGTTTCCGCCCACTACGTAGCCCATTGCGAAGAACACGCCGCAGAGCAGCGTGGCCACAAAAAATATCCCGAGCAACTGTTTGTTGCCCAGTACGAGTTCTCTTTCGCCGTCTTTTTCGCTCATAGTCGAGTGCTGCCTGGTGATGTGGTGGATGCCCTGATTTTCTATTGTCCGCTAAAGGAGGTGGCGGTGGGGAGGGCGGATGTTATGAGCGTAGCGCGGGGGGCTGGGAACCCGGCAACGACCTGGCCGTTTCGCGACCCGTTGCGCTCGAAACCAGGACCGGCCACGTTGAACCAGGCTGCGGCTCCGGGCCAGTAGCTGGCTTGTCCAGACTCATCAGAAGCTGAGGCCGACTGCGCGGGGCGGAAGCCCCGCGGCAGGGCCGAAGCCCTGGCCCTACGGTGCCGGATCAATGCTAACTGGCCGTGCAGAGGGGAGTTGTCAGGGAAGAGTTCGGAGGGCCGGCATGGCCTTGTTACGCCTGGCGCGGGCTGCCATGTGGAAGAGATAGCCGGTGGTCAAGGCAAGAGGGAGGGTTAGGGCGGCGGCGACTGCGGGGCGGATCTGCAGTAGGGGGTCGGTGGTTTGTATTAAGAGGCGAGTGCCGGTAAAGAGGGAGACTGCACCGATCCCGGTTAGCAGGCCCCGAGAAGTGAATTTCGCTTCGAGAGCGGCGCAGATCAGGCCGAGGATTGCGAGCAGGACGCCGTACCAGGCCAGCGGGAAGATCGATAACGATGCAAGGCCAAGGAGGAGCAACATTGCGCCGGCGGCGCCGGGCAGAACCAGGCCGGGGGCGCAGAACTCCGCGTAGATGGAGATCAGGCCGAGTACGATCAGGAGCAGCGCAATCTCGGGGTATTCGATGGCGGAGAGGATGCGCTGGCGGAGGGTGGGGATGAAGAGTTGACGAACGGGGTCAATGGGGGTGAATCGAACCGGGACGGGCGAGTGGGAAATGAGGGTGGCCATTTCGCGAGAAAGTCCGGGCAATTCAGCCTGCGTTTGGAGGCTCACCACGACCGAATCGGCATGGTGGGCATTGGCGTCGGCGAGTGCAGAGGATAAGATTTCGAGGCTGATGGGGCGAAGAATGCCGGTGAATTTGACCTGGAGAGTGCGCGCCTGGAGGGTGCCGAGAGAGAGGGCCGCGAAGATGAAAAGAGAGACGCGCAAACGCTTTCACTATAGCGTCATATATCGCGTGACAGGGGTCAGGGCTGTGTTTGCCGCGCGGGCCGGGAATGAAGCATTTATGGGGCAGATAAAGCGTTTCTTCGCGAAATTGTAATACCGAGGGATTATAATGGAATTTCAATCCCTTTATGCCCAAGAAAACCACCGCTATTGAAACGGTGGCCGCCGTTGCTCCGCGCGTCACAAAACCGAAGGCTCCCCGCAAGACCGCCGCTACCGAAGTTACCGCCGCTCCGCGCGTGAAGAGCGTTAAGCACAGCAAGGCCAGCGTCCCTGTTGCCGTTGTGGAAGTGTCCGCGCCTGAAGTGGTTGCGGCAGCGCCCGTGAATGCAACCGAACAGATTGCGAAGATTGCCTACGGCTACTTTGAAGCCCGCGGCTACCAGCATGGTTTCGCCGAACAGGATTGGCTGCGCGCCGAACAGGAATATTTGGGGCGGGCGTAATTCCGTTCGTCAGTTTGTTGAGGAGCGGGCGGAAACGCCTGCCCTCAACACCCTAAACACTTGCTCCGGGCAGGAATGCCAGGATAGGTCGCTCCCTTGCGGTCGCGGCTTTCTATCGTGACGGCAGTGTGGCTACATCGGCTCAGTATTTGCGCAGCACTGCCAGTAGACGGCCGTTAATTGCCACCTGACTGGCCGGGACACGAATGGGACTCATCGCCTCATTCGCCGGCTGCAGGCGGATCATGTTGCCGGGTTCGCGGTAGAAGCGCTTCAGCGTGCTTTCCGTACCATCCACAAGCGCCACCACGATCTGACCGTCGCTGGCATCGCTGGTGCGTTCGACCAGAATCATGTCGCCATCGCAGATGTGATCTTCCACCATGGAATTGCCGCGGACGCGAAGGGCATAGGTTTCCTTACGCCCGACGAAATCTGCAAAGGTCACGGATTCGTTGGTTTCGAAGGCCTGAATGGGCTGGCCGGCGGCGATGCTGCCGTAAACCGGCACTTCCAGCGAGGCGGAGAACTTGTTGCGGCTCTGTTCCTGCACGTAACGCGGGGCCACTTCCACGGAGCGGCTCTGATTCGCGTTGCGGGAGAGGTAATTCTTCTTCGCCAGGGCCGAGATGTGCTTGTGAACGGTGGCGATGGAAGAGAGCTTCAGGCCTTTGGCGATCTCTTCGTAGCTGGGATTGTAGCCATTTTCGACCTGGTAGCCAGCGATGAAGTCCAGTACATCCTTCTGTCTGCGAGTCAGGGCCATATTGACGTTATTGTAGGCGAACAAAAGGTGAAATTGCAAGTGAAATCGGCGAGGGCTGCGGTTTTGGTGCCGTATGGGCAACGAGATGGCAGGAAACGCCGCTATACTCGTGAGCGGAACAATGCAGCAGCGGAAAGCCCATGCCGTGCTGGCGGCGCTGATGATGGTGTGCGCTCTGGCGGGCCTGACCATGAGTTGGACCGCGTTGGGCAGGCAGTTCGATACCTCCGCCTACGATTACCTGTTCCGCCTGGAGACGCCGGCGGCGTGGCAGCCTGAGTCCATCATTTTGGCGCTCGATGAAGAGACGCTGACGAAGTACGGCGGACTTACTGGCATGCGGGCGGCGCTGGCGGATGGGCTGGAGAAGATTCGGGCGGTTTCGCCTGCCGCTATCGCGGTGGATCTGATTCTGCCGGATGCAAGCCCTGCGGACGATCAGTTGGAGGCCGGGTTCGCTCAGGCTCATAATCTGGTGCTCTCCTGCGATCTGCTGCCGAATGGAACGTGGGAAGATCCGATTGAGCGATTTCGGAAACATGCGGTTGCCGTGGGAGAGGTGCATGCGGAACTGGACAAGTTCGACGCGGTGAGCCGCGCGTTGCCGCTGGAACGCGCTGCGGCGCATGACCGGCGCTGGGCGCTGGCGCTCGAAACCTTTGTGGCGGTGAACGGCGGGGCGCAGATTGTGGAATCGCCACAAGATCTGTCGGTGGGCGGGACGAGGATTCCTTCGACCGATGCCGACGGGCGTTTGATGCGGATTCGTTATACGCCTCCCGTGATGAACGGGATTCCGCGGGTTTCCATTGCGGAACTGGATCGTCACCCGGCACTGGCTTCGCGCTTTCGCGGCAAAGTGGTTTTTGCGGGAGTCACGGCGCAGACGGTGAGCGACCGGTGGATGACGCCGTATTCGAACAGCGTGGCGATGCCGGGAATTGAGTTCCATGCCAACGCGTACGAGACGATTGCGCGGAAGATGTTTTTGGTGGATGCGCCGCTGACCGCCGTGGTGGCGGTGTGTTTCATGGTGGCAGGGGCGGCCGGGTTGGCGTTTTTGTTTGGGGCCGGCTGGCCTTCCAATCTGGCGGCGGCGTTCGTGTTCGCGATTTCGCAAATGATTCCGGCGCTGGCATTCGCGCGCGGCACCGTTTGGCCGTGGATGCCGGGCACGTTAACAGCGGTGCTGGGGATTGCGGCTGCGGCGGCGTGGAGACACCTGATCGTGAGACGTGAACTGGCTTTTGCGGAGAACGAGAAGACGCGGTATCAGAGGTCAATGCAGTTCGCGATTCATGAGTTGCGAACGCCGCTGACCGCAATCCAGGGATCGAGCGAACTGATCAGCCGTTACGGGACCATGCCGGAAGCGAAGCGGAAGCAGATGGCCGATCTGATTAACGCGGAATCGAAGCGGCTGGCGCGGATGATCGAGACGTTTCTCAGCGTGGAGAAGCTGTCGGCTGGTCAGATGGAGATGAAGCAGGAACGGTTCAGCCTGGCCGAGGTTGTGAGGCGTTGCATGGAGCGGGCGAAGCCGCTGGCCGACGCAAAGCGCATTGCGATCGCCGGGGAAACGCTCCCGGAGGGCGACGTCACGGGCGACCGTGAGTTAATGGAATACGCGGTTTACAATCTGCTCACGAATGCGATTAAGTATTCGCCGGGAGGATCTCAGGTGAGCGTGTTCGGTGATTCGGGGAAGAATGAAGTGCGACTCTCCGTGCAGGATCAGGGTATAGGGATGGATAAGAAAGAAGTGAGCCGCATCTTCGAGAAGTTTTACCGGACGAAGCGCGCCGAGCAATCGGGCGAGGCGGGGACGGGCATCGGGCTCTCAATTGTGGAGCAGATTGTGGCGCAGCATGGCGGTACGATTCATGTGGAATCCGAGCCCGGCAAGGGGTCCAGGTTCACACTGGTATTGAAACAGGCTCTATGACAGAAACAGCCGGCGAAAAGATCCTCCTGGTGGAGGACGACCCATCGGTCCGCACGACCATCGTGACCTTTCTTGAGATGGAAGGCTTTGAGGTGGAGGCGTACTCCAACACGCACGATGCGATTGAGAGGCTCGCGCATGGCGGGTGTCGGCTGGTGATCTCCGATATCTATATAGACGATCGCACGGGCATCGATATTCTGCAGGCGGCGAAGAAGCAGGATGCCGATTGCGCGGTGATTCTGATGACGGCGCGGGGCACGATGGAGACCGTGATGGCTGCCACGCGTGGCGGGTCATTCGACTATCTGGCGAAGCCGTTCGAACTGGATACGCTGCTGGAAGCGGTGAAGCGGGCCATTGCGGCGCGCACGCCGGACGACGATGAAGTGGAAGCGGAAGATCTGCCCGAGAGCGAGATGATTGGCAGTTCCTCCGGGATGGTGGAGATCTACAAAACGGTTTCGCGCGTGGCGCCGACAGATGCCACGGTGGTGATCCTGGGCGAGACGGGTACGGGCAAAGAACTGATTGCGCGGATGATTCATCGCAACAGCGACCGGGCGCAATTTCCGTTTGTGCCGGTGGATTGCGGGGCGATTCCGCCGACGCTGCTGGAGAGCGAATTGTTTGGCGCGATGCGCGGGGCTTTTACGGGTGCCGACAGGGACCGGATCGGCGTGTTTGAGGCGGCGAATCGTGGGACGGTGTTTCTGGATGAGATTGGCGATATCGACGCCGCGTTTCAGGTGAAGCTGCTGCGCTTCCTCCAGGAGCGCGAGGTGCGGCCGGTGGGTTCGCCGCGCGCGAAGGTGGTGGATGTTCGGGTGGTGGTGGCGACGAACCGCGACCTGCAGAAGATGGTGGAAGAGGGCAAGTTCCGCGAGGATTTGTGGCATCGTTTAAACGTGGTGCGGCTTGCGCTGCCGCCGCTGCGGGAGCGTCGGGTGGATGTTCCGCTGCTGGCGCATTACTTTCTCAATAAGTACAATGCGCGGTATTCGCGGCATGTGAAGATGACGGACTCCGGGCTGCGGGAGTTGAATAATTTCACGTGGCCGGGTAATGTGCGGCAGTTGCAGCATCTGATTGAGCGGCTGACGATACTGGCGCCGAACGATCGCATTGACGCGGAATCGGTGCAGGATGCGATTGCGGCGATGGATACGAAGTCCGGCGGCGAGACTCTGGCGGAGACGGAAATGGATCAGATTCGGCGGGTGCTGGCGGCTACCGGTGGAAACAAGAGCCGCGCGGCGCAGGTGCTGGGGATTGAGCGGAAGACGCTGTATCGCAAGCTGGAGCGGATGAAGATTTAGCCTGGGTGCGGCTTATTCAGTTTTCGGGTGAGCCGATTTCGAACACACGCTGATACGGAGTCACGGTACGTCTACCAGGCGAGACGGCTGGTCTTCGTTTGTTGGCGGTGGTCCTGACGGAACGCAACGAGATGATTCGTGTGATTACAGCCTACGATTTGGACGCGGGCCAGAAGGGGGACTATCTTGAGCATCGCCTGCGAGAAAGTTGAAAGAAAAATGGAAAAACGCAAAGCAAAACAGCTGTCCGTTCCGCAGTTTGCAAGCGAGCAGGACGAAGCTAAGTGGTGGTCCAGCACCGAGGGGCGCACATTTCTGAGGCAGCGATCATCGGCGCAGTCCGCAACTGGATCGGTCGTTTCGAAACTGGTATCACAAGTGTCCCGCGCTGGCAGCGTGCAGATTGCGTTACGCCTACCCACCCCGGATCTTGCGAAAGCGCGGACGATAGCTGAACGCAAGGGGATTGGTTACCAGACTTTGCTGAAAATGCTGGTGCATGAGGGCTTGCAGCGCGCGGAAAACCAGGGATGAAGGTTGGGCGCAGGCGACGCCAATCCGCTGGTTGACTCAACCTTTCGGCGTCGATCGTGAGACACGCTTATCTGTGTCGGCCGATGAGCTGAACAGGGATTTACCATGCTTCCGGTGTCAAGGCCGGAGGACTTTCAGACGTGCTCCGCGTTTCTGTCGCGCACCGCGGAACTGACATGGGCATGACATGCCGAGGGGCGTCCCCTTAGAATATTAGCTATGTCTGCAATTCAGATTGGCGCGATCACCGACGAGTTTTCTACCGATATCGCGGTAGCCGTGGAAGCGATGCGCGAGATCGGCATGACTGGCGCGGAACTGCGTATGGTCAATGGCAAGAACATCATGGATCTCACGGACGCGGAACTGGATGCCGCGCTGGCGGTGGTCCGGGGCGCGGGGATGAGCGTGGTGTCGATTGCGTCGCCGCTGCTGAAGTGCACGCTGCCGGATGCGCCGCCGATTGATGAACGCTTTCAGCAGGACGTGTTCGCGGCGAAACATACGTTTGAAGACCAGGCGAAGCTGGCGGAGCGCGCTTTTGAGATTGCGAAAAGGTCCGGCGCGAAGATTGTGCGGGTGTTTTCGTATTGGCGGGTGACGGAGCCTTCGGCCGTGTTCGAACGCGTGGTGGACGCGTTGCAGGAGCTATCGGACCGGGCGGCGGAGCATGGGCTCATTATCGGGATTGAGAACGAGCACGCCTGCAATATTGCGACGGCGCAGGACACGGCGCGGGTGCTGGCGGCGGTGGATCACGAGAATCTGAAGGTGGTGTGGGATCCGGCGAACGCGTACGTGTCTGGTGAAGAGCCGTTCCCCAAGGGGTACCAGGTGCTGGAAGCGCGGCGGATTGCGCATTTGCATGCAAAGGACTGTACGCTCACGGGGCATAAGCCAAACTGGTGTCCGCTGGGTGAAGGGGCGATTGACTGGAAGGGACAGTTTGCGGCGCTTAAGGAAGACGGGTACCGCGGGTATGTCCATCTGGAGACGCATTGGGCGGGGCCGGGCGGGAACAAGCTGGAAGGCAGTACGATCTGCGGCCGGAATCTGAAAAAGATGCTGGGGTAAAGCGGGCGCAGCCGGAGTTTGCGGCCAACTGTAATTCCTTTCTATTATTTACATTCTGAAGCAGAGCGTTTAAGCTCAGACCAATCCGCAGGGAGTGGTCCAAAGACTAATGCTTCGTTTGAAATTCAATCTGCGCCTTTCGGCGTGTGTCCTCATTTGTGCCTTTATTTGCCATGCACAGCTCACGCAGGCAACGCTTAAGGGCCTTGTCATCGACAGTTCGGAGGCTGCAGTTGGAGCCTCTGATATTACGCTCCGGAACGATAACACGGGTGAATCCAGATCGGCGAAGTCGGATACTTCGGGCGCTTTTGTGGTGGCGGGACTGACGCCCGGAACCTACACGCTGAAGGTGGCGGCTCAGGGGTTCAGAATCGTCGAGCAGCGCAATCTGGTTTTGAACGTTGGCAAGACCAGCGAAATCAACATCAAGCTGGAGCTGGCAACGGTGCAGGCGGATATTCAGGTAGTGGAGACGGCGGAGAAGGTTGCAGTTTCGACGGAAGCCCGGCTCTCGGATACCTTCACCAAGGCCGAGATGTCCGCACTCCCGTTATCGAGAGACATTTATGCGCTGCCCAAACTCAGTGCGGGTGCCACCAGCATTCCGGGCGCGGCGAGTTCCACCAAGCTGAACAGTTCGCCCGTGGTGACGGTAAATGGCAATCGCTATCGCGGGAATAACTACGTGCTGGACGGGGCACTGAACGTCAATCCCAATAACACCGGCGAGCCGACCATCGTTCCAAGCATCGAGTCTCTTCAGGAGGCGCAGGTGCAGACGGGGAATTTTTCGAGCGAGTACGGACGCGGGAACGGGTCGGTGGTGAATCTCTCCACCAAGTCGGGCACCAACAACCTGCACGGCAAGCTCTGGGAGTATGCGCGCAACAGGGACATGAACGCGCGGAATTTCTTTTCCGCCACCACCGCGCCGCAGATTTACAACCAGTTCGGCGCCAACATCGGCGGGCCGGTGATCCGCAATAAGACGTTCTTCTTCGGCTCTTATGAAGGCACGCGCAACGTGCAGGGCCAGGCGCTGACGTTTCAGGTGGAGACGCCGGAATACCGCAACTACGTGATTACCACGAGCCCGAACAGCGTGGCGGCGCAGCTCTTTAAGAAGTATCCGGCACCCACGCCACTTTCCGGGACTACAACAAAATACGCCGGCGAGACTGATATCAATACCCCTGCGGGCGTGATTCCGCAGATTGCCCGGGCCGCAGTGACGCTCAATAACTACAGCCATTACGATCAGTACCTGACGCGCGTAGATCATTCGATGAATCAGGACAAGGATCACATCAGCGCGCGCTGGATCGCGGAGAAACAGGGCGATCAGGGTGCCACGAGTAATTCGACGGCGACTCTGGGACAGGCGCTGCGCGGCGAGCGGGGTCCGTTCACGGGCGATTTCGGCAATATCAATTTAGGGGAAACGCATCTGGCCGGAGCCAAGGTCAACGACGCGCGGTTCTCGATGCAATTGGTGAACACGGGCAAGGGCGACCCCAATGCGGTGGTTCCCACACTGACGATTACCGGCATCACGGCGCCTTTTGGCGATATCGTTTTCAACAGGACGATTCTGCGGTCGTACGAGGTGCGCGACACGGTGACGTTTGAGCGTGGTCGCCATACACTGCGGGTTGGCGGCGAATGGCGCAGGATTTTCAAGGGTCTTTCGATCGGCAACGCCTCGCCCGGCACGTTCAGTTTTTCCAGCCTTGCCAACTTCGCTGCCGACAATCCTTTCAAGCAGACCATCAACGTGGATCCTGCAACCGGGCAGCCGACCGCGCTGCCGAGATATTTTCACCAGTTTGAATACGCGATCTTTGTGCAGGACGACTGGAAGGTGACGCGGCACCTCAATCTGAACATAGGCGTTCGGGACGATTATTTCGGGCCTGTAGCCGAGCAGCACGGCTTATTGTCGTCGATCATTTACGGAACGGGGGCAACCTATGCCGACCGGCTTGCCAGTGCGTCGGTAGGCAGGGTCACGCAGGCCTACCATGTGCCACCCGTGAACTTTTCGCCGCGGGTGGGGCTATCGTGGGATCCGTTTGGCGACGGCAAGTCGTCGATTCGGATCGGGTATGGCCTTGCTTATTCGCCGCACCATGAGCAATCGATCGCGGGCGCTCGTGCGAATCCACCGGACGTGATCGCGGGCGTGATTCAGCCGAGCGCCGGTATCGGCACGCAGATTTTGTATAACATTCCGGTACCGTACAATTCTCAATTCGTTCGCGGGCTAAATACGTTCGGGGGGCTGATCAGCCGTCCCGGCGAGCCGGCGATTCGTCTTTCTCCCTGGACAGTGAATCCGAACATCAAGACGCAGTACAGCGAGAACTGGTTCTTCAACATACAGCGGCAGGTACTGAAAGACTGGACTGTGGAAGTCGGTTACGTCGGCACCACGGGCGTGAATCTGGAGCGCATTGACGACATCAACCGCAAGGCGGGAGATCTTCTGGATGGCACGCTGAACCGGGTGAATCCGAACTTCGACACCATGCTTTATGTCACCAACGGCGTGGGTTCGCATTACAATGCATTCACGGCGGAGCTTCGGCACAGCTTTGGCAAGTCGATCTCGTTTCAGACGAACTATCGGTGGTCGAAATGGCTGGATGACGGTTCCGATACTTCGGACGGTCAGTTCGCAGATAATTCCTCCCCGGGAAAAGGTGTGCAGGACATTTCGTGCCTGCGCTGCGACTACGGGAAATCGCTGTTCGACATTCCGCAGCGATTTTCCGCGGCGCTGATGTGGGACGTGCCGACGTCGATCTCGCGCAATCCGGTGGTGCGGGCGATCGCGCACGGCTGGCAGCTTTCTACGATTGTCACGGCGCAATCCGGGCGGCCGTTTACGGTCTGGTGCGGCGCGGTTTCGAATGTAGTGGCGGGCGTGAACAGGGGCTGCGACTACAACCTGGATGGCGGGGGCGGTTCGGTTGGCGGCGGATATTACGATCGCCCGAACGCTCCCGTCACACCGCTCGGAGCGTTCAATCAGGCTGGATTTGAGAACGGCCTGTTCAGTCCGTCGATCTTTCCCACGCCGGGGCTCGGACAGGACGGCAACCTGGGCCGGAACACTTATCGCGGCCCGCACTATGTTGTGGTGGACGCATCAGTGGGACGCAGTTTCCCGATCGTGCGCGAGCGGGCGAGTTTGCAAGTGCGGGCGGAAGCGTTTAATCTGTTAAACAAGACGAATCTTTATCTGCCGAATACGGATCTCTCGCTGGCACTCAAGTCGGACGGCACGTATTCGACGACATCGATCTTTGGGAGATCGACACAGGCGTTCGATTCGCGCTCGTTCCAGATCAGTGCCCGGCTCACGTTTTAGCGGTTCGGTTTTAATACAAGAGGAAACATATTTATGCGCTACTTCACACTTCTGGTTCTGTGCACCAGTGCTTTCGCGGCTGAGACGCCGACGCTGACGCCGCTCGCCGCGCTTGAAAAGGACGCACACAGCAGGGTATCGGCGAAGGCCCGAGTGCCGCTGGCGGACTCGGGTTCAGACCTCTTCAAAGGTATCGACAGTCTGGAACCGGCCAACAGCAAACAGGTGCCGAACTACGTTCGCGCGATGGCAACGCTGCCGAAGATGGCCGGGCCGTTTTCACATCTTTTCAAGACGTTCATTTCCAGTAGTGCATTGCCGGCGGAGACGAAACTCGGCATGGCGCTGCGGATTGCACAGATCAATAAGAGCCCGTATACAGTAGCGCACGTGGAACGGCTGCTGAAATCCACCGAACACGGCAAGGTGATTCTTGCCGCACTGCAAGGCGGTCGCGTGAATACGCTGACGCTTCCGGAACAACAGGCCATCGCGTATGCGGATGCGCTGACGCGGCAGGTATCTGGCCTGAGCGACGCCGAATTTCAGGCCGCCAACGCCGTTTACAACGATTCGCAGATTGTGGAGCTGAGCTTCACCACGTGCTTCTTTAACTACTTTACAAGGTTTGCGGAGGCCCTGAATCTGCCGGTGGAGCCGTGGGTTTTTGAGACCGCGCCTGCCCATCTGGACAGCGCGCCGCCAGCGCCTGCCCGCGTATCGCTGGTATCGGACGACGAGATGAGCGCGACGGAAACGGTTGTAGCGGCGGCGAAATCGGCAGCCTCTGCAACAGCGAACTGGAACATCGGCATTGCCAATTCGCAGCGTGCGATGCTGCACGCTCCGCAAATGATGCTGGCGTGGAGGGCTTTCGGTACGGCGGCACAGGAATACACGGCGGCCACGCGGGAGACGAAGCTTCAGGTGTCGCTGGCTGTCTCGACGGCCAACGGCTGCCGCTACTGCACGCTGCACCAGGTGCTGGGCCTGCGGCGGCTTGGCGTGGATCCGGCCAAACTGCTGGCGATGCAGAAGAATGACAGCGCATTGACGCCGTTGGAACTGGCTGCTGTAACCTTCGCGCGGAAACTGACGGCTGAACCCGCCGGCATTTCCGATGCCGACTATGGCCACCTCCGGGATGTTTTCAAGGAACAAGGGGCGGTGGAGGTTCTGATGCAGACCTGCAACTTTGCCTTTATGAACCGGTTTACGGATGGCCTGCGATTGCCCTCGGAAGATGAAGCGATCAAGGTCTACCGCGAGACGTACGGCGGCGACTGGCAGCGGAAGCAGAAGTAGAGCGGCCGGGAGCGGGAACGCGGCGGGTAGAATATAAGTTCCACCTATGATTTCCCGCGCAGAAGCTCTAGACATGCTCCAGTCCGACGATTTGATCGGCATCGGAATGGAAGCCGACGCCGTGCGGCGGAAGCTGCATCCCGAGGGGATCGTCTCCTACATCATTGATCGGAACATCAACTACACGAATTTCTGCACGGAATATTGCAGTTTCTGCGCGTTCTATCGCCCGATGGGACATAAGGAAGGCTACATCCTGCAGCGGGAAGTGATCTTCGACAAGATTCAGGAGACGCTGGATCTGGGCGGTACGGGGATGCTGTTTCAGGGCGGGCTGCATCCTGACCTGAAGATCGAGTGGTATGAAGATCTGCTCCGCGCCATCAAGGCGAAGTTCAATATCTGGTGCCACTGCTTCTCGGCGCCCGAGATTATCAATATTGCGGAAGTGAGCGGGTTGTCGTTGCGGGATACGATTGCCCGGCTGCGCGACGCGGGGCTGGATTCGATTCCGGGGGGCGGCGCGGAAATTCTGGACGAAGCGGTGAGGCACCGCATCAGCCGGCTGAAGTGCGGAACGCAGGACTGGATCGACGTGCATCGAACGGCGCATGCGCTGGGGATGCGGACTACCGCGACCATGATGTTCGGCTGCGGCGAGACGCTGGAGCAGCGCATGAATCACTTCGATATCGTGCGGCAGATTCAGGAAGATACTGGCGGATTCACGGCGTTCATCCCGTGGGCGTTTCAGCGGGAACTGACTTCACTGGGACGGTTCGTGAAGGAAGAGGCGACTGCCGTGGAGTATCTGAAGAATCTGGCTGTTTCGCGGATCTATCTGGACAACATTTTGAATATTCAGAGTTCGTGGGTGACGCCGGGACTGAAGACCTGCCAGGTGGGGCTGCGCTTCGGCGGTAACGACGTGGGTAGCATCATGATTGAAGAGAATGTGGTGTCTGCGGCGGGTACGCATCATCAGGCTACCGAGGAAGAACTCCGGCGGATGATTCGGGATGCGGGCTTTGTTCCGAAGCAGCGGGATACGCTGTATCGGACTTATTTTCTGAATTAGTTGATTTGTTTGCGCCCGCGGACCGCTCCCTTGCGGTCGCGGCTTCCGTATCGGTACCGGCAGCCAGACTGTTCCGTTGATCAAAGGCGGCTTAGCGCCAGACGGACATGACTACGCCGCCGGTGACGATGAGCGCGCCGCCTACCCAGATGGGCGTTGTGGGCGGTTCGTGGAAGAAGGCCCAGGATATGCCCTGCGCCACTACGAAAAATAACACCACGTAGATTCCGAGCAGCGTGCCAAACGACCATGGCGGCCGGTTCACCAGCCAGCCATAGGAAAAGAGCACCACCGCTGCTGCGGCGTAGAAGACAAACTTCGACGCCATGGATTCGGCGTGCATGCCCTTGCGGGCGAGGGCGTCGCCGCCGGCTTCCAGCATGGCGCACACCAGAAGGATGAGTAGCGCTACCGGGCGGCTCATGCCTGACCTACCGGGTAGAGGAGAGAATCCAGCAGCCACTCTTTGTTGTCACGGACGGCACCGCGCAGGGTTTCCACCAGGCGGTCGCGGTTCTCGTAAAGCCGGTAAGGCTCGCGCTTGCCGTGTTTCTCCATGAGCGCCTTGACGATGAACGGCATCATCATGGAGTAATCGCCGGGCAGGCTTTCGGTGGATTGCATGTAGGTATCCTTGTCAACTTTTCCCCAGGTGACGGCTTCGGCTGGCGGGCAGGAGGAGAGCGAGCCATCGGTGACCGGCGCGGTCGTGATCTGGACGTCGAATTCGTAGCCGCGCACGTCTGGCAGGCCGAGAACCTGACCGAGCGCGGGTTCGGGCTGGAGGTTGTAATTCTTGGGGACGCCGCCGCCAAGAATCAGTGTGGCGATGGATTTCGCAGGACTTTCAAACAGACCCCAGTGGTGGTAGGCGCAGGCTTCGAAGACTTCGGCGTGGAGGTCGAGATCGAAGGAGTAGTCGGGAATCAGACCGGCCTGTTTCATGGCCCAGAGCTTCATGGAATTGAGGAAGACACTGCCATCGGCAGGCGCACCGACGAACACGGGGATACCCAGGCGATTGCACGTAGCGAGCAGGCCGGGCTGGACGCCGACGTGACGTTCCTGCGCGGCGTAGTAAGCACCGAGGCGATAGCGGAGTTCGGTGCCGGTCATCTTCTTCTGGAATTCGGGGCGGGTGAGGACGGCGGTGAGGAATTTGTCCTGATCAAGCAGGACGCTCTCATCGAAACCCATGTCGGTGACGCGGATGACGTTCTCATCACGCAGGGCGCCGTCATCGCCAAAGATGGGCACTTCGTAGATGGGATCTTTGGTGTGCTCGTTGAGACTGCGGTGGCCATCGTGATAGCAGACGGCGTCCGTAGTGCTGAGGTAGGCTACCCAGCCTGCTTCCAGCATGGGGATGAGCCACGCCTGGTGCTGGCCGGAGACGGTAACCGGCCCGGCGATGGAAACCGTTAAGGGGCAGCCGGCTTCGAGGGCCCGGTCGAGAATGCTGTAGACGCGGCGCAGAATGGCACCGCCGAAGGCCGGCAGGCAGTGCTCAAAAATCTCATGGACGGAGTTGCATTCGTCGATGCGCCGGACGCGCACCGGTTTTCGCTGAGTGGGATGCATTTTCTAGTACAAGTTTCGCAGATGGGTATTTATTCGATGCGGAAGTCCCAGACGCGCATCTCGACTTTGCTCTCGAGGTATTCGACGACGGCGTATTCGCCTTTGGGGAGCGGGTCCTGCGGCCAGATTTTATAGAAGTTGTCGCCGGGCAGTTGTTTGGTGAAGATAGGGACGGAATCGCGCGTTTCGCCCATTTCCTTCGTGATCGGCATGATTTCAATCTGTTCGACGACGCGGATCTTCTTGCCGGGTTTTAGTTTGATGATGCCGAGGCTTTGCTGGCTGTCCATCTGGAAGTAGAACTCGGGGCGGTCGTCATGGATGGCGAAGGCGGAAGTCTCACCGGGAATTTCCATAGTGGCCTTGCCCAGAAAGACCGGGATGGGCGAGAGGATCTGGAGGGCGGTGCGGCCTTTGGAGGTGACGACGGAGGCATCGGCAACCTTGAGGGTGCGGAGTTGGCCATTTTCGATGCGGTAGACGCCGGAATCCTGAGGGATTTTCGCGATCTCGGCGCGCTGCTCGCGGGCGGCGGCGGCTTCTTCGTCGTACGCCTTCGCCTTCACGTCCGCAGCATCCTTCTTTGCGTTGGATTCGGCCTGGGTGCGTTTGAGATCGATGACGGAGAGGGGGACTTCTTCCCATTCGGCGCGTTCGACGCTGAAGAAGCGGACGGTGTCGCCTTCGACTTTGTATTCGCGGACGAGCTGGAAGTCGCCATCGGCGGTGTAGAGCTTCAGATTGGCCGCAGCGAGGGACAGCGCCGAGAGAGCGATGAGAAGCGCGACCCGCATATTTCAATTCTATTCCGTGTTGGCAGCTTGTGAAATATCGGGGTCCATCGGCAAGTGAAATGTTCGCCTGAGCCAGCGGCTCCGGGGGGCTCCGCCGACACCGCTACGCTACGGCTCATCAGGCTCCCGTGTCCTCCGAAAGCTACTATGAACTCATGCCCAGTCCCTGGCTCCAGGTGCCACTTGAAGATTACGAAGGGCACATGAATGATCCGGCGGTGCAGCAACTCGCCGCACTGGCCGATCTGTTTGGCGAAGCCTTCCATTATTGCCAGCCACCATCTGTCGCCATATTCGGCATTGCGGGAGGTAACGGACTGGATCGCGCCGATCCCCGGATCGCCAGACGGATCGTCGGCCTGGACATCAATCCCACCTATCTTGACCGCGTCCGGGAACGGTTTCCTCACGTCGAGGGTCTGGAACTGCACTGCATGGATCTGGCGGGCCAACCGATCACCTTCCTGCCTGTTCATCTTGTCCACGCGGCCCTGGTGTTTGAGCATGCCGGCACGGGTCGTTGTCTGGATAACGCCCTCGCGGCGGTGTCTCCGGGTGGCTCCCTGTCAGTTGTCCTTCAGCTCCCCAGCGCCGTCGAGTCTGGTGTGAGTAAGACTTCTTTCGCTTCCCTTCAGAGCCTGAGCGCGGACTTCGCTATGATTGACCCGGTCTGGCTCACGAATACACTCGCCGGGCGAAACTTCCGGCTGGCCCAAGAAACGCGTCGCGCCCTCCCTTCGGGCAAGGCCTTCTGGCTGGGAATCTTCGGAAGGAACTGACCTGTGCCCGCCCTCTTCATTGCCGTCCTCGCGCTGATCGCTTACGGTTCGCTCTACCCGTGGCATTTCGCCGCCGAGCAGCTTTCTGGCAACCCGTTTGTGGTCCTGTTCACTTCCTGGCCGCACGCCATGGATCGCTTCGTCATTCGTGACGTATTCGTTAACATCGCCTTGTATGTTCCGGCCGGCTTTACTGGTCATCTGGCCTTTCGAAGATGGGGAAAGTCGTGGGTGAGTTTTGCGGTGCCGGTCCTGATTTGTGCGGTCCACTCCGGATCCATCGAAATGATTCAGCTTTGGGTGCCTCCCCGGGACTGTAGCCTGCTGGATTTGGCAGACAACATCGCGGGCGCCGTCCTGGGTGTGATTTTGGCCGTTGCGATGGAGGAAGTCCTGGTCCGCAGGCTGGAGTTGGCACGTCCGAAACACCCGCCGGACCGCGCGGCGCTGGCGCTGCTTCTCTGTTTCGTGATCTCTGTCCTGTTTCCCTTGTTCCCGGTCCTGGGGCGTGCCATGCTGATGCAAAAAGCGCGCATATTCCTGCATCAGCCGCCGCTTGACCTGCTGACCTTACTCTCCGCGGCCGTGGTCTGGTTCGCCGTCGGGTGCCTGTGCCAGAAAGCCTCGCTGCACCCCGCCCGCCGGTATGCGGCACTTGCCGTGTTGCTCGTTCCCGCGCAGTTGTTCATCGTCGATCGCCAGCCCGTTCCAGCCGCGTTGTTGGGAGCCATCTCCGGCACCGCAGCTTTCGCGCTCCTTTGGCGAAAGGCGGTAGCGGGTGCCGCCCTTCGCAAACGAGCTTTCGCCCTTGTATTCCTGGCGACTATTGCCGTTCGTGGTCTTGCCCCTTTTCAGTTTGAGTCGGTTGCCGGAGCGTTCCACTGGATCCCCCTCGCCGGCTTTTTGAATATGGACTGGCAGGTCGCCTTTCAGGTTCTTGCCGAGAAACTCTTTTGGTACGGTGCCGCCGTCTGGCTCTTCATGGCTGCCGGGCTTCGTCCGCGTGCGGCAACAGCCTTTGTGACCACCGTCCTGTTCGCCATCGAGATGGCGCAAACGTACCAGCCGGGCCGGGTCGCGGAGATTACAGATCCCCTTCTCTGCGTGTTCGCCGCCTTCTCGCTGGCGATGCTGGCGCGAAGACATCCGTCCCCTTTCTGACCGCACAAACGGGACCGCGAAAAGTGCAAGTCTGCTGAACGCGCAAACCCCCGCGCCGCCTCAGTTCCTGAAATGCTATTCTGGTGAACCAAATGGCCCAGCGGCGCGCGCTTCCAAAAATCTGTATCGCGCTTGGCCTGCCAGACGTACCCCGGCTGCTCGAACAGGCGCGCCGTGAAGCGGAGGCAGGCGAGAATTTCCTCGAATTTCGCATCGACTATTTGCCCGACCCTGCACTCGGCGCGCAGGCCATCGCCACCTTCCTCCGCGAGTACCCCAACTGCACCATCCTGGCCACCTGCCGTCGCCATCAGAACCACGGACGCTTCAACGGCAGTATTGACGATCAGTTCCGCATCCTTGAACTCGCCATCGCCTGCGGTGCCCGCGCCATTGATATCGAAGTGGAAACCGCTGAGGTTGCGCCCGATCGCTGTGCCGCTCTGCGCACCAAAGCCCACCTCATCATTTCCTGGCATCACTTCGAGACCACGCCGCCGCTCGATCCTGTGCTCAAACGCATGCGGAAAGTTCCGGCGGACGTCTACAAGCTCGTCAGCACGGCCCGCAAACCCACCGATACCGGTCGCGTGCTGGCCACCAGCCGTCTCAGTCCCAAAGTTCCGCTCGTCATGCTGGCCATGGGTGAAATCGGCTTTCCCACCCGCGTGCTCTCCACCGCGCTCGGAACGCTTTTTACCTACGCGGCACCAGCTCATTTTCAGGGGACCGCGGCGGGACAGGTCAACGCACGTCAGCTTCGCTCCCTCTATCGCATTGATAAGTTCACGAAGGCCGCCAAAATCTACGGTGTGATTGCAGATCCTGTTGGCCACTCGGTTTCGCCTCATGTGCACAACCGGGCGTTTCAATCAAAGCGCATCGATGCCGTTTATGTGCCGTTGCTCGTGAAGCCCACGCAGTTGCGCGATTTTTTTCTGTTTGCCGAAGATCTGCCGCTTGCGGGCTTCAGCGTTACCATTCCGCACAAGCGCAGAATCATACGCTATCTGGATCACGTGGACCCCCTCGCCCGCCGCATTGGCGCCGTCAACACCGTCTGGCGCAAAGCCGGTAAGTGGCGCGGTACCAATACCGATGCCGAAGCCGTTGCCCGGCCGCTCGCAAATATTCTGGACCTCAGCAAGGCGTCCGTGTTGATCGCCGGCAACGGCGGCGCGGCTCGGAGTGCTGCCTGCGCACTCTCTGATGCCGGCGCGAAGATCGCCATTACGGGCCGCAATCCCGACCGCGTCAGAGCCTTCGCCCGGCCGCTCGGCGCCGAAAACCTGACGCTCGATCAGGCGTGTGCGCGTCATTTCGATGTCGTCATCAATGCGACCTCCGTCGGCATGTGGCCGAACGTGAAGGATTGCGTGTTCCCCGATGAGATTCCCGGAGACGTGGTTTTCGACCTCGTCTACAATCCACTGGAGACGGAGCTCATCCGCCGCGCCCGCGCACAGGGCAAGCAGGTCATCCCTGGTGTCAAAATGTTTATAGAGCAGGCCGTAAGGCAGTTCGAAATCTGGACTGGCGAAACGGCCCCGCGTGCCGCCATGGAAGCTGCGGCGCTGGACGCTCTTTCGGCGAAGTACATGGAGCAGAAGAAGTGAAACTGACGCGCAGACAACTCGTGCCGTCGCTGGTGGCTGGAGCGGCTGTCACCGCTGCGCTCACGCAGACGGCTGACGCGCAGACCGCCGACACCGACTTCGCCAAGGCCGCCCGCGATTCCGTCCAGAGCAATATGGACGCCCTGGCAAAATTCAGCCTTCCCATCTCCACCGAACCCGCCTTCCAGTTCAAAGCATGACCGACGACATTTTTTTCGCCCCCCTCTCCGATCTCAACGCCCGGCTGAAGAAACGTGAGTTCTCGGCGGTGGAGCTTGCAAAGGCCGTGGGAGCCAGACTGGAGTCGCTCGGGCCGCGCTACAACGCCCTCGCGCTGCCGCTGACGAAGAACGCCACCGACCGCGCCAAAGACGTGGATAAGGAACTGAAGCGTGAACGCTATCGCGGGCCGCTCCAGGGCATTCCCTTCGGGGCCAAAGATCTGCTTTCGTTTGCCGGCCACCCCACTACGTGGGGCGCGAAACCCTATGCGACGCAGGTCTTCGATGAAACCGCTACCGTTCTGGACAAACTGGATGGTACTGGCGCGCTGTTGATTGGCAAGCTTTCCATGGTGGAACTCGCCGGGGGCGGAGGCTACCGCCTTGCGGGTGCCTCGCTCACGGGGCCAGGGCTGAACCCCTGGGACGTCACGCGCTGGTCGGGCGGCTCTTCCAGCGGACCTGGTGCGGCGGTAGCGGCGGGCCTTGTGCCCTTCGCCCTCGGTTCGGAGACTTCCGGCTCCATCATCACACCGGCAGCATTTTGCGGAGTCACCGGCCTGCGGCCCACTTACGGCCTGGTCAGCCGCCACGGTGCCATGGCACTCTCATGGACGCTCGATAAGATCGGCCCCATCTGCCGTACGGCGGAGGATTGTGGTCTGGTGCTGCGCGAAATCGCCGGCGGCGATTCCAAAGATCCAGGTTCCGCCGGCAAGAGTTTCTATTTCGCGCCCCAGTTCGCCCGCAAAGTGAACGAAATGAAAATCGGTTTCGCCGCCGTGGACCGCGAATGGGCGGATCCCGAAGTGCGGCCGGCGCTGGACGCCGCCATGGCCGCTCTGCGTCAAACCGGCGCGACTCTGGTGGAAGTGAAACTCCCGGACTTCCCGTGGGGTGCCCTCATCAGCACCATCATCGGTTCCGAAGAAGCGTCGATCTTTGAATCCCTGATCACCAGCGGCAAGGTCAATGACCTGGCTGATGCCAGCCAGGCTGAGGGACTCAAAGCCAACCTCGCCATCCCGGCTACCCAATACCTGAAAGCCATGCGCATTCGCACTCTGGTGCAGCGCGCCTTCCGGGAACTCTTCGACAGCGTGGACCTCCTCGTCGCGCCAGCCCGCTACGGTATTGCGCCGAAGGTCAGCGAGCCCCTCGATGCCGCAACCCCAGCCGCCGGCCCCAGGCCTGCATCCCCGGGTATGCGCAGTCTCATTCCCGCCGCGAATCTGGCCGGACTACCGGGTATCTCCTTCCCGTGCGGATTTGCCAACGGCCTGCCCGTAGGCCTTCAGTTGGCGAGTCGCCCCTTTCGAGAAAACGATCTGCTCGCCGTGGCGACGGAATATCAGAACCGGACCGACTGGCACAAACGCCGCCCACCCGCGCTCGCCCCGGTCGTTCCCTCCCGGCGCTAGCTAGCGGTATCGCCTTGCCTAATCTGCACGAGTCATTCGGCCGATAGTCCCTTGTGGCACCCGCACTCAGCCTGTGCATGATCGTGAAGAACGAAGCGCCGTGTCTGCGGACCTGTCTCGATTCGGTTTGTGGCATTGCAGGCGAAATCGTCATCGTCGATACCGGCTCTACCGATGAGACGCCGCTCATCGCGTCTGAATACGGAGCCGTTGTCGTGCCGTTCGACTTCAGCTTCGTCGATTTTTCCGCCGCCCGCAATGCGTCGCTCAAGGCCGCCCAGGGCAGCTGGATTCTGGTACTCGACGCCGATGAAACGCTCTCTCCCTGCGATTTGCGGCAGATCGAAGAACTGGTCTCGCGGAACGAAAACGCGGGCTATTACTTCGCCCGGCAGAATCAGCACACCACCGGACCGCCCACGGTCGATCACGTCGTTCGTCTCTTCCCCAACAGGCCCGACTACCGCTATCGTGGCCGCGTTCACGAAACGATTGACGCCGCCATCCTCGAAGCCGGCGGCCACCTTTTCACCAGCAAGATCGAACTGTATCACCATTTTGCGGAACACGGGAACACTCGGCGGGAGAAGAACCTCCGCTATCTCGGGATTCTTCTCGAAGAGATCGCCGTCAATCCCCAGGACTCCTCCCGCCTGGATTTCCTCGCCGCGGAATACCACCAACTGGAGATGTTTGGTGAGGCAACGGCGGCTGCCGAGCGCATCGCGCAACTTCGTCCCTCTGACGCTACAGCCCACCTGAACGCGGGTATCTACCATCTGGTCTACCAGTCCGATCCACCGCGCGCCCAGGGCGACTTCCTCAGAGCGCTGGAACTCCGGCCCGGCTATCCGGAGGCCCTGGCCTTTCTGGACCGTGCGGGCGGGATTTCCTGCTGCTATCCTGAATAGCGATGAGCACTCAACCGCAGGCCACTCCTCGCAGGGTTTTCTGCGTCAAACTTCAGCGCGAAATGGACGGCCTCTCAGAAGTTCCCTTCGAAGGGCATCCGCTCGGCCAGCGCATTTACGACAATGTTTCCAAACAGGCCTGGGGCATGTGGGTGGAGCATATGAAAATGCTCATGAATGAGTACCGCCTCAACCTGGGCACCAAAGAAGCGCAGGAATTTCTTCTGGGCCAGATGGAACAGTACTTTTTCGGCGAAGGCTCGGCACCGCCGCCCGAATTCGTGGCCACGCCACAGCACTAAATGGGCGATAAGAAAGCACTGATCATCGGTGCGGGCCCCGCCGGCCTCACCGCGGCCTTCGAACTGGTCAAGCGCACCGATATTCAGCCCATCGTCCTTGAAAAAAGCGACGACATGGGCGGGATCTCCCGTACCGTCCGCTATAAAGGCAACCGCATCGACATTGGCGGGCACCGGTTTTTCTCCAAGTCCGACCGTGTCATGCAGTGGTGGATGGACGTGATGCCGGTTGAAGCAAATGCCGCCGATGCTTCCGGCCAGTCGCAAACGATTACGTACCAACGCCAGAGCCGCGACGTGCCCGCCAGTTCCGCGGCACCATCAGCCGATGCCACGGATCGCGTCATGCTGATCCGCCAGCGCAAGTCGCGGATCTATTTCCTGCGCCAGTTCTTCGATTACCCCATCCGTTTGAGTGCCGCGACGCTGAAGCAACTCGGCCTCGCGCGTACGGTGAAGATCGGCGTCAGCTACGCGCAGAGCGCTGTCAGCCAGACGAAGCCCGAACGCACACTCGAACAGTTCCTCATCAACCGCTTTGGCCGAGAACTTTACCTGACCTTCTTCAAGTCCTACACGGAAAAAGTATGGGGCGTCCCCTGCGACAAAATCAGCGCCGAGTGGGGAGCGCAGCGCATCAAAGGCCTCTCCATCGTCAGCGCCATACGCCATTTTCTGAAGAGCGCATTTGGCAAAAAGGCCACAGGCGGCGGAGACATTGCCCAGAAGGGTACCGAAACTTCGCTGATCGAAAAGTTCATGTATCCGAAGCTCGGCCCCGGACAGCTTTGGGAATACGTGGCCGAGGACGTGAAGGCGAACGGCGGCACAGTCACCACGGGCCGCAACGTGATCCGCCTGTTGACGGACGGCAACCGCGTCACGTCAGCCGAGATTGAACATGCCGCTACCGGCGCGCGCGAAATCATCGCCGCGGACTATTTCTTCTCCACCATGCCCATCAAGGAATTGATGCGCGCCTTCGACAGCTCCACCGCGGTGCCGCGCAACGTTCTGGAAGTCAGCGACGGCCTGATCTATCGCGACTTCATCACCGTCGGCCTGCTGCTCACCAAACTGAAGATATCGGAGAAAACGCCTGCCGGAGAGCGTCTGCTCTCGGATAACTGGATCTATATACAGGAGCCTGACGTCCAGGTGGGCCGCATGCAGATCTTCAACAACTGGAGTCCGTACCTTGTTGCTGAGCCTGGCAACGTCTGGATCGGCCTCGAGTACTTCTGCTACGATACTGACCCCATCTGGGCTCTGCCGGACGCCGAAATGATCGCTCTCGCCGAGCAGGAAATCGCGAAGATCGGCATCATTGAGGCGGGCGACGTGCTCGATGCCTGCGTGATCCGGGTGCCCAAGACCTACCCCGCCTACTTCGGGGCCTATGAGCGTTTCGAAGAAATCAAGACTTATGTCAACGGCTTTGAAAATCTGTTTCTGATCGGCCGCAACGGTATGCACAAGTACAACAATCAGGACCATTCCATGCTCACCGCCATGACGGCGGTGGATAACATCATCGAAGGCCGCACCGACAAAACCAATCTCTGGGATCTCAATACGGAGATGGAGTATCACGAGAGCAAAGACGGCAAGTAGCCGGGGAAACGATCGTCGCGCCCCCTGTATTCTGTTATCTGGTGCCGTCGGGTACTTCGCGCCCTGCCTGAAATGCCGGAATTCTGCCTGATCACGTTCTGCTGTCTGTTCGCCATGGTGGTCTACGCCCTCGCCGGTTACCCCCTCCTGCTCGGCTTCATTGCCCGTCGTCACGATCACCCCATCCGCAAAGACGACCAGCTCCGCAGTGTCACCTTCATCATTCCGGTACACAACGGCGAGAAGTTTATCGACGCCAAACTTCGTTCCATCCTGGCATTGAACTACCCTCGGGACCTGATGCAGATCATCGTCGTCTCAGACGCCTCTACCGACCGGACAGATGAAATCGCGCGCGGCTTCGAGGCCCAGGGCATTCGCCTGCTCCGCGTACCAAGGGGCGGCAAGCCCGCAGCGATCAACGCTGCCGCGCCCCTCGCAACAGGCGAAATCCTTATCTTCAATGACATCCGTCAGACACTCCACCCGGAAAGCCTCCGCCGCCTGATCGCCAATTTCGGTGATCCGGAAGTCGGCTCGGTCAGCGCCCAGCTCAGCATTCGCTCGGGGGACACCAACGCCGAGCAGGATACCGGCCTTTACTGGCGCTATGAACTCTGGATCCGTCAGCAGATGACGCGGATTCACTCCACCTGGGGCACTACCGGCTGCTACTACGGTCTCCGCCGCACGCTTTTCACGCCGCTGCCACCGGATATCCTGATTGACGACGCCTGGCTGCCCCTTCAGGGCATGATGCAGGGCTTCCGTGTGGTGCTGGAACCAACCGCAACCATGTATGACTTCCCGACCGCGCTGCACTCCGAATTCCGCCGCAAAGTCCGCACTCAGGCCGGCCTGTTTCAGATGCTGTGGATGTTCCCCGGCCTCTTCAGTTCCCGCAATCCGATGCGGTTCCATTTCTTATGCGGGAAATACGGACGGGTGATCGTGCCCTGGTGCCTGCTGGGCATGGCCGCCGCCACCATAGAGATGCCGGATCCCTGGCGCATGACCGCTCTTTGCGCACAGATCGCTTTCTACCTCTGCGCGGCGCTCGATCCGTTGCTGCCCTCTGGCTTCCCGCTCAAGAAACTCACGTCGCCCATCCGGACTTTCGTCACCCTGATGACCGCGGCCATGTTCGCAGTCCGCATCTTCTTCGTCCCCGCCCGCAGCTTGTGGAAGGAAACCACAGTCAGCCACAAGGCGGCGCAGGCGGCCGAATAATCGGCCGCTCAGCGCCGGACTGCCGCCTTACCGCTGAATTCGAGCCGAACCGCCGCGAGCGAACGCCCGGACTTCGTCCAGTTTCGCCATCGTCGTGTCGCCCGGGAAGGTGGTGATGAGCGCGCCGTGCGCCCAGCCCAGCTTGAGCGCCTCTTGCACCGGTTCGCCCGCGAGCAGGCCGTAGATCAGGCCGGAAGCGAAGCCGTCTCCGCCTCCCACGCGGTCGATCACATCCAGTTCGCAGGTGGGGGCTTCGTCCATCTTGCCGTTGATCCACGCCACTGCACTCCAGGTATGGCGCGACGTCGAATGTACTTCGCGCAGTGTCGTCGCCACAATCCGAATCTTCGGGTACCGTTTCACCACAGCGTCCATCATGCCGGCGAAAGCCCGCGTGTCCAGTTTCGAAGTCGCTTCCACCTGCGGGCCTTCCAGTCCCAGGCCTTTCTGCAGATCTTCTTCGTTGCCCACCAGGACGTCGACATGTTCCACAATGCGCCCCAGCATCTCCGCCGCCCGGGCGCCGCCGCCCATGATGCGCCAGAGTTTCTCACGATAATTGAGATCGAACGAGATCACCGCGCCTGCCGCGCGCGCCGCCTTCATGCCTTCCACAATCAGTTCGCCCGTGGTTTCCGAAAGCGCAGCGAAGATGCCGCCCGAGTGGAACCAGCGTATGCCATTGGCAAAAATCGCGTTCCAGTCGAAATCGCCCGGCTTCAGCAGGGCACCCGCCTCATTGGCGCGGTTGTAGAACACGACTGGGGCGCGGACGCCATGCCCGCGGTCGCTGTAAACGGCGGCCATATTCGGCCCGTTGACGCCATTGTGGTCAAAGCGCTTGTAAAAGGGTTTTACGCCCATCGCGCGCACGCGTTCGGCGATGAGTTCACCCATTGGGTAGTTCACCATCGCGGTGGCGACCCCGGTATTCAGCTCGAAGCAGTCCGCCAGGTTCGCGGCGCAGTTGAATTCGCCGCCGCTGACGTGGATCTCGCAGGAGCGTGCCTTTCGGAACGGGATGACCCCGGGGTCCAGCCTGTGGACCAGTGCGCCGAGCGCAAGAAAATCGAGACCGTTCTTGTTGGCGGGTAAGATGTTGAGACCGTGACTCATGAAAGTAGTGCTCTCTCCGTGGCCCGAAAGGTCGAACCAGCATCAGATTATCATGCGAAAGTGTGGGGCAGGCGGTTTCGCGTGCCAATGCTATATTGGAGGGAGTTCAGCCTGAATATCGTTAAGGCTGCGACAGTGCGGTGAGGTGGCAGAGTGGTCGAATGCGGCGGTCTCGAAAACCGTTGAACCTTCACGGGTTCCGTGAGTTCGAATCTCACCCTCACCGCCATAATAATTCGTCGGCTCACGTTTTTCCCATCGCCAGTCGCCGTCAATACTGGCGACGATCTAACCATTTGCGGCCAACGCAAGCGCCGCCTCCAGGTCGCCATGCTCGAACGCCGAGGCCATGCGATCCATCTCCCGCCCGGTGAGCCCGAGCTTCCCTGCTGCCCCGCGCCACGTCGCCGCCGCCCGCCCCCCCTCGCCGGCCAATACCCTCGCCTCGCCCGAATCCAGTCCAAAATAGGCGGCTACTTCAAACGCCAGGCCCAGCGATGCCGTCCCGTCCGTCAGATCGATAGCGGTTGTGAGTATCCGCGGCTTAATGTCGGTCGGCACGGGATTCAGATCATAGGCTGGCGCCAAACGCCCCCCCATGCCACTCCACAAAAACCCGTGATTGCGCAGATGGTCGTCGGTGTTTGAGATTAGAACACTGAAGACTGTTTTCATCTATCCCGCCCCCCGCCGCCTGTGATAACATCATCCGTCAGCAGCACACGCACTACTACTCCATAGGGGAAGTTACAAATGAAGAAACGAATTTCCAGCGCCCTGGTCCTCGCCCTCGCAGCGGCAACCATGCTCGTCCTCGCGCAGGCCCCACCCGCCCCCGGCGGACGCGGTGGCAGCGGCGGCCGTGGTGGCAGCGGTGGACGTGGCGGCAGCGGACGTGGCGGCGGAGGCAACATCGCCGCGCCCCCCGGCCCCAACTCCAACTCCCAATACCGCCTGGGCCCCGACTCCCTCCCGCAGGATGGCGTCCCCAAAGGCGAAATCCAGGGCCCCTTTCACATCCAGAGCAACGTCTTCCCCGGCACCCAACACACCTATTGGGTCTACGTCCCCGCCCAGTACGATCCTGCCGTCCCCACGGCACTGATGGTCTTCCAGGACGGCCAGGCATTCAAAGATCCCAACGGCGATCTCCGAGCCCAGAACGTGATGGACAACCTGATCTACCGGCGCGAAATCCCCGTCATGCTCGGCGTCTTCATCAACCCCGGCCGCACGCCCGAACAGCCGGAGCCTCCATCCGCGAACGGCGATTGGGGCGACCAGACCACCAACCGCCCCGCCGAATACAACACGCCGGACGACAAGTATCCCCGCGTGGTCACCGAAGAACTGATGCCCGCCCTCAACAAGGCCTACAACATTTCGAAGGATCCCGAAATGCACGGCATCGGCGGCTCCAGTTCCGGCGCTATTGCAGCCTTCATGGTGGCGTGGGAGCGTCCCAACGAGTTCCGCAAGGTGCTCAGCAATGTCGGCAGCTTTGTCGACCTGCGCGGGGGCTACGTCTACCCCGAGCGCGTACTGGCGAGCGAGAAGAAGCCCATCCGCGTCTTCCTGTGCGATGGCCGTAACGATAACAGAAGCGCCAACCCGAATCGCGATTGGTTCCTTCAGAATGTGCGCCTCATGAAGGCGCTCACCGCCAAAGGCTATGACGTGAACTACGCCTGGGGCATGAACCTGCACGGCCAGAAATTCGGTGGCGCCATCATGCCGGAAATGATGCGCTGGCTCTGGCGCGACGAGACGAATCCGTCGACCGATCCCAACGACATGGTGGAACGCTCCTTCCGCGCCCCGGCGGCAAAATAGATCGCCGGAAGCGCGTAAAAAGAAGCTGATATCGGCGGATCGCTGACTGCGGGAAAACTGAGAAGTCCCCCCCTACGCGTAGAAATTCCGGTTCCACTGATGCCGCCGCAGAATTTCCAGCACCTGCTCCGGCAACGGACCCTGGCCCGACGCCGTCACATTCCCCGTGACGCTTGAAAGCGAACGCATCCCGGGAATCACCGCCGATACCGCCGGTGCCGACAAACAAAACCGCATGGCGATATTCGGCAGCGCGGCAGCGTCTTCCAGTCCCAGATCGTCTACAATAGCGGCGACGTGGTCGGCCACCTGCTGCTTGCGGTCGCCCTTGAAATAGCCGTTGCGGAAGTCGCCTTCCGGGAAAACCGTATCCGCGTTGATGCGGCCCGTGAGGGACCCTTCATCGAACGGCACGCGCGCAATCACACCAATGTTGTGTTTGATACACGCCGGGAATAGCTTCGCTTCGGGCGTCTGGTCGAACACGTTGTAAATCACCTGCACGGAATCGATCAGCCCTGTCTCAATGATCTCGATCGCCGTATCCGGCTGGTGATCGTTAATCGAAATGCCCACCGCGCGGGCTTTACCGGACTTCTTCAAATCCTCAAACGCGCGCTTCCACTCATCGCGATGAATCCATTCCGGGTTCCACACATGCAACTGCTGCAGATCCACGCAATCCATATTCAGGTTGCGCAGGCTCTCCTCGGTGGAGGCCATGATGTACTCGTACGGGAAGACGTCTTCAATCCCGGTACCCAAACGAGCCGGCCACACACGGTTCTTCGGCGGCACCTTGGTCGCCACCCGAACCCGCCCGCCAGCCTCGCGTACAGCCTGCCCCACCAGGCGCTCGCTGACACCATCGCCATAGGCCAGAGCGGTATCGATGAAGTCAATTCCCCGCTCAATCGCCGCGCGCAGCGCCAGCAGCGAACTGTCCGACGAGGCGCCAATCCACTGCGCCCCGCTGATCCCCCACGCGCCATATCCGATTTCGCTGACTTCAAAGCCAGTCCTGCCGAGTTTTCTATGTTTCATCCGGTCCCATTATATAGAGTGACGCGCCCTCACCAAACCGGAATGGAATTGAGTGTTGGTAGCTTGTCAAGATGTCTGCCTTGCCGTAAGGAGTAACCGACTGGGTCCGCGGGCGAAGCCCGAGCCGTAGCGGAGGCGGCGGTGCCTCCGGCTTGCCCCGGAGGGAAAAAAGGTACAGGGGGCGATCCGGATTCCTTACGCCACAGGCTGATTCTTCGTCTCATGCCACCCTTAGACAGGGCAGCCGCGGTGTCGAGCGTTTCCGGGGTGCCCGCACGGGCAGTTTTGATATGATCGGCAGCGTTGCCCCTTTTGGCAACAGGGGACATTATGAAGCAGTTACTTCTTTCGACGCTGGTTTTGGCGGCTTCCGCCTTTGCGCAACAGACTCCGATGACGATACAGGACGCTCAGATCATTCCATTGTGGGCTGGCACGGCACCCGGCCAGCAAGGCACCGAAGACAAAGACATTCCCACCATCACGGTTTACCTGCCGCGCTCCACTCCGGCGGGCATGTCGGCCGTGATTGTTTGCCCGGGGGGCGGCTATAGCGGCCTGGCCATGAATCACGAGGGTCGGCAGGTGGCAAACTTTCTCAATTCCCAGGGCATCATCGCGTTTGTATTGAAGTACCGGCTGGGCCCGAAGTACCACCATCCGGTGGAACTGGGCGACGCCCAGCGGGCAATCCGGATGCTGCGGGCACATGCGACAGACTGGCACATTGCGGCAGATCGGATCGGGATTCTGGGCTTCTCGGCAGGCGGGCATTTGGCGATGAGCGCTTCCACGCATTTCGACACCGGCAAGGCCGATGCGACGGATGCGGTGGATCGTGTCAGCAGCCGTCCGGATTTCTCAGTGCTGGGCTACCCCGTGATTTCTCTGGTGGAGCCGTGGACGCACCAGGGTTCAAAGACCAATCTTCTGGGCCCGAATGCCGATCCAGAACTGGCGAAGAGCCTTTCGGGTGAGCAGTCGGTGACGAAAGAGACGCCGCCGACCTTCATTTTCCAGACGAATGCCGATACCACGGTGCCGGCCGAGAATGCGACGTACTACTACCTGGCGCTGCGTAAGGCCGGGGTGCCGGCGGAGATGCATATTTTCGAGAAGGGGCCGCACGGCGTGGGCCTGGCGATGGAAGATCCGGCGAATTCCGAATGGTCCAAGCTGCTGACGAACTGGCTGCGCATTCACGCCGTCATCAAGTAGGCCTTACACGTTCACTTTGTAGTTGAGCGCATGTTCGTCGCCGGGCAGGCCCCGGAAGCCCCAGTTGTGCATGGGGGTTTCGAAGATGGTGATCTCCACGTCCTGTGGGCCAATACCCAGGACAGATGAAAAACGTTCGAAAAGCAGGCGGATCAGGGTCTTTTTGGCTTCGGTGGAGCGGCCTTCGAACATGCTGACTTCGATGATCGTATAGCGCTCGGTGCGCCCTGGCGGGTAGAAGAATTCTTCTTTCTCCAGCGGGAAAAAGCGATGGGCGCGTTTCTCCGGCGGGTATTGCAGGGCGTCCACCACGCAGGAATGGATAACGTCGGAAACCTGGCGAATGACGGGCGAAAGTGCGCTGCGGAGACCGTAGATTTTGACCTGAGACATGGGAATACGGCCAGTTTCGCACGATCGGCGGTCTTGGGGAAGGACCCCAAACTACCCCGTAACTTTGCCGATGCCAACCCGTTGCGGTAACCTAGGTAATTCATGTCTGGAATACTGCAGGGAAAAACGGCGGTGATCGCCGGTATAGCGAACAGGTGGAGTCTGGCTTACGCGATCGCGGAATCGTTCTCGCGCGAAGGGGCTTCACTGGTGCTCACTTACGTGAACGAGAAACAGCGGGATACCATCGCGTCCATCACCACCGAAATGCCGGTGGTGAAGATGATTCCGCTGGACGTCACGAAGGACGAAGATATCCAGGGATTGGCCGACGGGCTGAAGGAGCTGAACTGCCCGATCGACATTCTGGTTCACAGCCTGGCGTTTGCGAATCGCGAGGATCTGAGCAATCCGTTTATCGAAACGTCGCGGGAAGGCTTCCTGCTGGCGCAGAACGTCAGCGCTTATTCGCTGGTGGCGATGACGCGGGCTGTGGCTCCGCTGATGCCGAGCGGCGGGTCCGTGATGACGCTTTCCTATCTGGGCGCGACGCGCGTGATGCCGCACTACAACGTGATGGGGACGGCCAAGGCTTCGCTCGAGTCGTCAGTTCGGTATCTGGCGGCCGACCTGGGGCCGCGCAATATTCGCGTGAATGCGATTTCGGCGGGTGCCGTGAAGACAGCTTCGGCGCGCGCGGTGAAAGATCTTACGTCGCTGATGGAATTCGCCAAGACATGGGCTCCCATGAAGCGTTTGACGGAACCGTCTGAAGTGGGCGATGCGGCAGCGTTCCTGGGCAGCGATCTGGGCCGCGGCGTAACGGGGAACATTCTCTTCGTCGACGCCGGCATGCACATGGTGTAAGCGGCAGACGCGCTTACTTCTTGCGCGGGGCGGGCTTGTTGGCCCCCATTTCCGTCAACTGCGTTTTGGCCTGACCGGCCGCGCCACTCCGGGGAAACTGCGCCACCACGTCGCGAAACGCCTTAATGGCCTCTGCGGGCTTCTTGGCCCTGCGCAGCGCCAGTCCCTTCATGTAGTACGCCTCCGGGGTCAGTTGCTGATCGGGAGAGTACTTTTCAATCACAGCGTCAAAATCCTTGACCGCCTGCTCGCTGTTCCCCTGTTGGTAGTGGATTTCGCCGATGTGATACTGAACGCCTGCAGCATTGGCATCGTCCGGGTACAGATGCAAAAATTCCGTAAACTCCGGCAGGGCGATTTCCGGATGGCCCGCATTCATGTCCCGGACACCGTTGTTGAAAAGAGATTCAGCGGTGGGTTGAGCAGCCGCGGCGGGCGTGCCGGGGGCGCTGCCTCCCGCTGCAGGCGGTGCCACAGGCGGAGCGGACAGTACTTTCAACTGAAGGTTGATGTCATTGAGCAGCGTCTGTTGTTTGTTCACGACGTTGACAAGGCTCTGGATGGAACTCTTCAGATCCGACACGTCGTTGGAAGTGTTGTCCACCTTCACCGACAGGCCGGTCACGCTGTTGAGCTGGTCCTTCACGCTCTTCAGTTCAGTCTGCAGGGTCCGCATCAGGCCGTCGTTCATGTTGCCGACGCTGGTGTTGGTCCTGTTTGCGGTATCGAGCGCCTGCTGCAACTGAGCCTGGAGCGCCGCGAACTGCGCGTCGGACGCCTTCTGGAAGTCCTTGATCTGTTGGGTGAGATCCGCCACGTCGCGCTGGAGGTCCAGCATCTCCTTGCTGGCGGCCGCGTTGGCGGCCACCGGGGCAAGGATCATGGTGCAGGCCAGAGTTGCAAGAGTGATGTAGCGAGTAAGGCGCATGATGATCTCCTATTGTCCCGCGGAAACGTGGGCGCGACGGTTCTGCTGGTAGCAGGCTTCCGTGGCTTCCGTGCATTGCGGCCGTTCCTTGCCGTAGCTGATGGTTTTCATTTTGGCTTCGGGAACACCGAGTTGCACCAGAACGTCGCGTGCGGCTGACGCCCGGCGGTCACCGAGACCGAGATTGTACTCGGCGGAGCCACGCTCATCGCAGTGGCCTTCCACGTTCACCGTGGCGTTGGGGAAGTCCATGAAAATCTGCCGGAGGGCGGCGGCGTTGCCCACCAGAACGGTGTGGGCGTCGTCACGGATGTTGACCGAGTCGTAGTCGAAAAAGGCGTCTTTGAGGTCTGAGGCGAGCCGCGATTCCAGGGTTCCCATTGGATTCGGTCGGGTAACAGCGGGTGTGACGGGTGGCGGTGGCGAGATGATGGTGACAGTGGCCGTCGCGGTGGCGCTGCCGTTCGTGCCATTCGCTGTCAGCGTGTAGGTGATGGTGTCGGTGGGGCGAAGTGTCTGGGAACCGCTGGAACCGACCGTGCCGATGCCTTTATCGATGGAGACGTCATTGGCGTTGGTGGTCATCCAGGTCAGGGTGACGGAGCCGCCGCGTTCGATGCGGGCAGGTGCCACGGTGAGGGTAGCGGTAGGACGGCCGGGCGTGCCGGTGTTATTCGTTGAAGAGGGAGTGGTGTTGGTGGCAGTTGGCGCGGCGGGGGGCGGCGGTATCGGCGCTTTCTTCCCGCAGGCTCCGCTGAAGAGAGCCGCCACCAGAAGTGTGGCCGTCAGTGTCAGGTTACGATTTCGGAAAAACTCACTCGTCATAGTTATTTCACTCCCCAAACAGGATACCTGTTGATCCCCTGCGTCGTTAACGGTTTTATCTCTTTGCCATCTGCACGCATTGTATAAATCTGCGCGTTGCGGGATTTGAGTGGCGTGTGCATGTATGCAAGATAACGGCCATCCGGTGCCCATACTGGATTCTCATTGCGGCCATCGTGCGTCAACTGCTCGTATTTCTGCGGTTCGGCGATATCGGCCACGAAAACGTTGAATTCGCCCGCCTGATAGCCGCGCGTCCAGGCATACGCGAAGTGCTGCCCATCGGGATGCCATGCCGGATTGGATGCTTCGCCCTCTCCATTGGTCACACGTTCCATGCCGGAACCTTCGGAATTCATGCGGTAAATCTGCTCTTTGGGGTTGCCATCCACGAAGAGGAGCGCGTTGGGGTTTTTCGGATTGACTTTTGGTTCCGTAGGATTGCCGCGCGTGCTGGTGATCCGGGTGAAGCCCTGGCCATCGAGGGCGGAAGTGTAGATCTGCGGCGTGCCGGAAGCGGACGACGAATAGAACAACTTCATGCCATCCGGGGTAAAAGTCGCTGCGGAGTTGAGCGAGGCCTGCTGGTTGTAGAAAGGAATTTTGCGGCCGGTTTCCGCGTTCACCATGCCGATCTGCGGCTGACCGCCCGCGAGCGGCCAACTGGTAAAAGCCAGACGCGAACCATCGGGCGAGATCGCAAGATGGGCAAGCTGGGCTCCCAGATGTGTGAGCTGTTTCTGATTGTTGCCATCCCAATCCATCACCCAGATCTCTGTACCGAAGCCACCGGCACCTCCGCGGCTGGAGGTGAAATAGATATGGCTGTCAAGCAGCGACGCCGAACCACCGAACTTCACGATGATGTCGTTGGCGAATTCGTGGGCTTTGCGAATGGCGTCGGCTTCCACGGGCGAGCCAAGGTAGCGATTGGATAGCAACTGGGCCGCCTGGACGGTTTGTTGACGCGTGTCGTCCACGTTGCCGTAAACGGCGAAGACGCCGTTGGTGATCGTCGCGAACCCGAACACAAGGTGGGTCGCGTTGACTGGGGGACTGGCCCAATCCGCCAGTGCAAGGCCTTTGCCATCCTGCGGGCGAATGTCGCCCTGCTGCTGCGGGTTGTTGAGCGGATAAGTGCTCTTCGGCTTCATTTCGAAGAGGCCGGAATTCGAGAGGTCCTGATAGAGGGTGGCGTTGAAGACCGCCATCAGCGGCTGCGCGTCGCCTGCACCACGGAAATCCGGGACCGCGAGCGCGGGCTTGTCGCCGGCGGTCTTCTTGATCCACGTGGTAATGTCCTGGGCGAAGAGAACTCCGGCCACTAAGGCGGCAATGACGGGCACGCTGATGAGCGTTCGTTTCTTCATGAATTATCTGGTCACCTGAAAGCGGATTTCCACTGTCGTCTGATTCTTTTCAAATTCGCGCGGAAGAGGCGCTAATGGATTGACGTCCAGAACCGCACGTTTAGCCGACGAATCGAGCAATATATTTCCGCTGGGGTGCGATACCGCGACATCGCTCACGGCACCGTTGCGGGCGATAGTGAAGCTGATGGCGACAAACTGCGCGGGCGTCGCGCGGATATCTGCCTGATTCCATTTGGCAGCGATGCGGCGGCGCATTTCATCCACGTAGGCACCAAAGCGATTCCCCAGTTCGGATACCTGCCCGACATCCACACCTGCCGCCCCCTGTATCCCGTTCATCTTCGAGCTGAGCGCCTGCGGGGTCTGCGAGTAAACCTGATTCGGATGATACTCCTGAGCGGGCCGGTAGGCGCTGGTGACTTGCGGCCTGGGCGAGACTTTCCGTTTGATCTTGTCCGGGAGTTCGATGGCTTTGGGCTCTGGTGCCTTTACCTGCGTCTGGAGTTTCACGGGAGCGGGTGCCTGGGGCACGTCCGATTCCGAGTCGTTGGCCAGCGGGTTGTCCGGCGCGTCACGACGCGGGATGGGAATCGTCTTCACAACTTCCACACCAATGGAGCCGGTGGAGGCATGCTCCGAACCCCAATCGTTCTTCGACGCCTTCCAGAGGCCGGAGAGAAGTAACAGGCCGATGACAGCGGCATGCGCGCCGAGAGAGCCGGCGAAGTACTTGCCGAGAGGATCGGGCTGGGGCATCGTGTGCATCGTTTAGCGATGAGGGACCTTGCTATCGGTCTCCGTTACCAGTTTGAGGGCAAACTTGGCGTTGCCGAGTTCGGCGGCAATCTGCATGACCTGCTCGTAGGGCGTCTTGCCATCGGCGCGGACGTAGACGTCGGTTTCGCCCGGGAAACGGGTGTGAATTTCGTCGGCGAGCTGCACGAGTTTCACCGGAGTTTGATTGAGGTAGAGCTCGCCCTTCGCGCTGAGCAGCACGGTGGGATGTTCTTTCACGCTGGAGGCCACGGTTTTCGTTTTCGGCACATTGACTTCGATTCCGTACTCCATCACGTGCGCTGTGATCATGAAAATGATCAGCAGAACCAGTACGACGTCGACGAACGGCGTGACGTTGATCTCTGCCATGGCGGGCAGGCCCCGCGACCGGCGGCCAGCGCTGCCGCTGGGGAGACTAAACGCCATAGGAACCTCGCGGCATCGCTTTATTCTCCGGCGGACCGTTCAACCATATTCGCGAATTCCAGCGCGAAGTTGTCGAACCGTTCACCCATCTCTTTCAATTGTCGCCCGAAGTGGTTATAGAAAACGGCGGCCGGGATCGCGGCCACCAGGCCGACCGCAGTTGTAATGAGGGCTTCGGAAATACCGGGGCCGACCGAACTGAGGCTGGTGCTGCCCGCCGAACCCAACTGCTGAAACGCGCGGATGATGCCAAGCACCGTACCCAGAAGACCGATAAACGGCGACACCGAGGCGATGGTAGCGAGCCAGTTCAAGTTGTGCTCGTAACGCGATAATTGTTCGCTGATGCCAATCTGCAGCGTCCTCGAAATCGCCTCTTTGTTGTAGAGGCACTGTTGCGATTCCAGCTGGCGGGCAGCTTCGGTGTAGCCGCCATCGAAGATCTGCACGAGCGGCGTGGGACGGGCGCTTTCAGCAGCGGCGACCACGGCATCCATCGTCTTCGCCTTGCGAAAGGCTCGCAGGAAGCCGGCGTCAGTCCGCGCGGCGGTATTGAAAGCCGAGCGTCTGGAAAAAAAGATGGCCAGCGAAAGAATGGAGAAGCCAAACAGGATGGCGAGGACGGCGTAAGTAAAAGGGGTGCTGCCGCCGAGCATTTCCTTCAGGTTGGTTTGGAGTATCAGAGCGGCTTGCAAATTTCAATCTAACACGCATTGGCAATGCTTACAGCGATGTTTCGTACTTATTGTGACACTCTAATTCAGCAGAATTGCGAGGCCGGCGGATTGTGCGCATTCGTGTTGGCAGCCACTCATCCACTAACCTATAATTTCAACGGATGCTGCATGAACTGGTGGTCGAAAACTACGCTGTGGTGGACCGGCTGCGGGTTCATTTTTACGCGGGCCTGAATCTGCTCACGGGAGAGACCGGCAGCGGCAAGTCCATCGTGGTGGATGCGCTGGGTTTGCTGCTGGGCGGTCGCGCTTCGGCGGACATGATTCGCTCCGGCGAAGAGCGTGCCCGCGTGTCGGGCGTTTTCGATGCCAGCGAGCGCGCGGCGAAAGTGCTGGCGGGGGCGGGTTTTGATACGGAAGACGGCGAGATCCTGATTGAACGGGAAATCCTCTCCAACGGCAAGAGCCGGGTCTTCGTCAACAGCCGCCCGGCGACGGTGGCGGTGCTCAAAGATCTCGCGCCGCATCTGGGCGATATCCACGGCCAGCATGACCAACAATTACTGTTTGAGCCCACCGCGCAGCTGGCCATGCTGGACGCCTTTGGCCAGACTCGCGATCTGCGCGGTAAAGTTCGCGAACTTTTCGGCGCGTGGAAGCGCGTGGCATCGGAAATTGCTCAACTGGAGACGGCGGAGCAGGAGAAGACGCGACTGCTGGACCTCTGGCAGTTCCAGAAGCGCGAAATTGAAGGCTCGTCGCTGCGTTCGGGCGAAGATGTGGAACTGGAAGCCGAGCGCAGGGTCCAGCAGAACGCCGGCAAATTGCTGGAGACCGCCGGCGCGGCCTACGAGGCACTCTACGAAGCGCCGGAATCGGCATGGACCACGGCGCGCGCGGTGGCGAAGAGACTGGATGAACTGGCGCGCATCGATGGCACCATGACGCCGGTCCGGCAGGCCCTGGAGCCGGCCTTGATCGCTATGCAGGACGTGTCTTACTCCCTGCGGGACTACCTGGGGCGCATGGAGGCGAATCCGGCACGCCTGGAAGAGATTGAGAACCGCCTGGCGTCGCTCGACAAACTGAAGCGCAAGTACGGCGCGTCAGTGGATGAAATCCTGGCGTTTCTGGACGACGTTACCCGCAAGGTGAACGACGTGGAGACTGCCGGCGAGCGCCTGGGCGAACTCAAGCGGGAGCAGACCCGTTTGGCGGCGGATTACGAAAAGGGCGCGGGGGAACTCACGGCGAGGCGCAAGCTGGCCGCGGGCTTGCTCGGGCAGCGCGTTGAGCAGGAACTGAAACCCCTGGCTATGGACCGGACCGTGTTCCGCGTGACGGTGGAACCCGCTGCGGAATGGAGCGAGACTGGCGCGGACAGGGTGCAGTTTCTGGTATCCGCTAATATCGGCGAAGAGCCGAAACCGATGGAACGCATCGCTTCCGGCGGCGAGTTGTCGCGCATTGCCCTCGCCCTCAAGACCTGCCTGGTGGGACCGTCGCGGAGTTCCACTTCGCCTGCCCGGACACTGGTGTTCGACGAAATCGATACCGGCATCGGCGGGCGTGCGGCGGAGGGCGTCGCGCGGCGGCTTAGGGGTCTGGCAGTTGAGAATCAGGTGATCTGCGTGACGCATTTGCCGCAGATCGCGTGTTTTGCGGATCACCACTACGTTGTCGGCAAGTTCGAACGAGGCGGCCGGACAGTGGCTGAGATCCGGGAGCTGGACGAGAACACCAGCACCGAGGAGATCGGACGCATGCTGAGCGGGGAACTGCTCACGCCTGAGGCGCTGCGCAACGCCGAGGAACTCGTTCGGGCCGCGCGAGCCTGAGTTACTTCCGGGCAATCTTCAGGATCTTCACTGGTGGCGTCAGTACCTGCTCTACAGCCGGTGAACTCTGGATCTTTCGCACCACGTCCATTCCTTTGATCACGCGGCCAAATGCCGCGAAACCCTGACCATCGGGGTTGCGTGCGCCCCCGAAATCGAGCGACGGCTGGTCGCCGATGCAGATGAAAAATTCCATGGTGGCGGAGTCCGGACCGATTCGTGCCATTGAAATGACGCCATCGAGATGGCGAA
>CAIQWJ010000046.1 GCA_903875575.1 uncultured Acidobacteriia bacterium
AAAGAGCGAAGTTTCGCAATGGCGCTCGAATGCGTGCGGGCGGCCCGTCAGATTGCGGATTCCGAGGCGCTGCGAAAGCGGCACGAACGGCTGGAGGCGAAATCGGCGGGAACGGCCCGAAGGCTGAGACCGGGAGCCGCGACGGCGAATCCTTTGCTGATGCGTGCTGACACCTGACGGCGGACAGCTTAAACTGAAGTTTCCCGTGAATGCCGTTGAATTTGAGAGCGTCTCGAAGAGCTACGCCGTCTACGAAACTCCGTCCGACCGGTTGAAGGAACTGGCCACCTTTGGAGCCGCGCGGCGGCACAGGGATTTCCATGCCTTGTCGGATCTCACTTTTTCGGTTGGCCGCGGCGAAGTCTTTTGCATCGTCGGTGAGAACGGTTCAGGGAAGAGCACTGCGTTGCAACTGATGGCGGGAATCTTCGCGCCGACATCGGGCGAGTTGCGGGTGAATGGCCGCGTTTCGGCACTGCTGGAGCTGGGTTCGGGCTTCAACCCGGAATTCTCCGGACGTGAGAACGTCTACATGAACGGCGCAATCCTGGGTTTTTCAAAGAAGGAACTGGACCGCCGTTACGATGCGATTGAAGCATTCGCGGAGATTGGCGATTTCATTCACGAGCCGGTGCGTACCTATTCGAGCGGCATGGCGGTGCGGCTGGCTTTTTCCGTGGCGATACACGTGGATCCGGAAGTGCTGATTGTGGATGAAGCGCTGGCAGTGGGCGATGCCTGGTTCCGGCAACGCTGCATGCGAAGAATCAACGAGATGCGGGATAAGGGTATAACCATTGTGTTCGTGTCGCACTCGGCTGCGGATGTGCGGGCGATCGGGGACCGGGCACTCTGGCTGGATCATGGCCGCGCGCGGGCGATCGGCGATACAGAGAGTGTCATTGCGCAGTATCTTGCGGCGGTGGCCGGCAAGGAGACGGAAGACGCGGAAGCTGCGACAGGCGCGGGACGGAAGTCGGGGCGGGAAGCGCCGCGCAAAGTTGCAGCTGTGCATACGATTCCGAATGTGGACCATCGCACCGGCGATGGCAGCGCCACGGTTGTGGGGATCGCAGTGCTTGATGAGTTTAGCGACCCGCTGCACCTGATGATTCCGAACAGCACCATCGTGGTGCGCGTCAGTGTACGGGCCAACCGGGATCTGGCGAAGCCGGATATTGGCGTGCGTCTTCGTAATCATCTGGGGCTGAGTTTCGCCGCCACAAGCGCGACCCGCGAAGGCCATGCGCCGGGCTTTATGACAGCGGAAGAAGTCGTGACGGTGGATTTCCATCTGGAAATCCCGCAGTTGTATCCGGGGGCGTTTTCGTTCTCCCCGTGGGTAGAGGCGGAAGGCGCGGTCTGCGATGAAGTTGATAACGCGATTACCATACAAATGGCGCGTGGCGACAGCCTTGTTTACGGCTATGTCCAGGTCCCGTGCCGGATCGAGTGGAACCCCCATGGGGTGACCGCAGGGAATGAGGCGGGATTGAATATGGAGTCGCGAATTGTCTGAATTTCGCCGGACTGAGATGGCCGTCACGGAGCTTGCCGGGGCTGAGTTTACCGGAGAGCGCGTCATTCCGGAGCAGGTGGATGCAGACCTGCTCAATGAGCACGTGGCGCGGTACCGATTCGCGAACGGCTTTATCGCCGGCAGGACCGCCCGTCCTCGCGTTCTGGACGCCGGATGCGGCTCAGGTTATGGCACGGCGGAATTGACAAATGCCGAGGCAATTACGGCTGCGGATATTTCAGCTGATGCGGTTGAGTATGCGCGAAGGAAGTATGGACGCGAAGGAGTCAGATTTCTGCGCGCCTCGTGCGAAGCGATGCCGTTTGCCGGGGAATCGTTCGACCTTGTGGTGGCGTTTGAGGTGATCGAGCATCTGGAGCAGTGGCAGGATCTGATTTCGGAGGCGAATCGGGTGCTGGCGGCGGGAGGCACGTTGCTGGTATCCACACCCAATCGGGACTACTATGCGGAGTCCAGAGGGGACGCGGGTCCGAATCCTTTTCATGTGCATGAGTTTGAGTATGAAGAGTTCCGCGAAGCGCTGACGGCGGTGTTCCCGCATGTCCGCATCTGGACGCAGAATCACGCCGGCGCGATTGTGTTCGCACCGCAGGAGGGCGCGACTGCGCGGGCAAGCCTGGATGCTCAGGCAAACCATGACACGAAAGGGGCGAATTTTTTTGTGGCGGCGTGCAGCCGGACGCCGTTCGCAGTCGCCGCCGATATTTATGCGTGGCTGCCATCGAGCGCCAACGTGCTTCGGGAACGCGAGCGACACATCGCCAAGCTGAGCGGCGAGCTACTAAAGAAGGACGCCTGGCTGCGGGAGAGCGTGGAAGCTCATGGCACGCTGCAGGAGAACCACGAAGCACTGACGGCGGAACTGCGGAAACAGAACAAGTGGGCAGCCGAACTGAACCAGAAAGTGGCGCATCGCGAAGCCCGAATTGCGGAGCTTCAGCGGGAGCTCGACACCAGACTGGCCTGGATCGGCAATCTGGAGGCCAGGCTTGATTCGGCAGGCGCGGAGCTGGATCGGCGGCAGGCGGAAGCGGACGAAGAAAGACAGCGGGCCGCAGGGGAGGTGGACCGCCTCAACGGCATTGTGACGGAGCGCACGCAATGGGCGCAGAGGCTCGATACTGAAATCGCGGAAAGGAATGCCGTCATTGCGGAAACGCGCGCGGAACTCCGGCGAGTTGCCGCCACAAGATGGGTACGCACGGGCGCGAAACTGGGGCTTGGCCCAGACGTGCGTAGCGACCAATGAAAGCTTCCGCCCTGCGCTTTCTGCGCGCTCTGCCGGGATTGATCGTACTGCCTTTCGTCGCGACGGTCTGCTGGCTTGGTATCACGCTGACCGACCTTGCGTGGCTGATTGCGGGACGGCGGCGACTTCCGCCGAATACGGAACCGTCTGCTAACGCGGCTTCGCTGGTGATCCCCAACTGGAATGGAAGGGATTTGCTGGAGCGGTTTCTGCCTTCCTGGGTGGCGGCCATCGAAGGGCACCCCGGCAGCGAGGTTCTGGTGGTGGACAACGGCTCCACCGATGGCAGCGCGGACTGGATTCGCACTCACTATCCGCAGGTGCGGGTGCTCGCGTTGCCGGAGAATCGCGGCTTCGGTGGCGGCTCTAACGCCGGGTTTCGGGCTGCCACGAACGATGTCGTCGTACTGCTGAATTCCGATATGCGGGTGGAGCCGGATTTCCTGGCACCTTTGCTGGCGGGGTTTACGGACGAAACTGTTTTCGCAGTCTCGTGCCAGATCTTCCTGGGTGACCCGACCAAACGCCGCGAAGAGACGGGGCTGACCGAGGGCTGGTGGCAGGATGGCGGGCTGCGCGTGGGGCATCGTGAAGACCCCGCGGTGAATATGTTATTTCCGTGCTTCTACGGAGGTGGCGGATCCTGCGCTTTCGATCGCCGGAAGTTCCTGGAGCTGGGTGGTTTCGACGAACTGCTGGCGCCTTTCTATCTGGAAGACACGGATCTGGGCTTCATGGCCTGGAAGCGCGGCTGGAAGGTTCTTTACCAGCCGTTGAGCGTAGTGCATCACGAGCATCGCGGCACCATTGGAAAGAAATTCAGCGCGGGTTATATCGATTCGATCCTCAAAAAGAACTTTGTTCTCTTCACATGGAAGAACATCCATGAATGGGGGCGGCTCAGCGGCTGTTTTCTGTTTGGTTTCGCCGGGGCTGTGATCACGGCGTGGTCAGGCGACGCGCCGGGGCGAACCAGCGCTCGGGGCATTCTGCGTGCCGCGTGGCAACTTCGGGCCGCGATGCAGGCGAGGTGGCGCGCGCGGTCACTGGCGTCGGTTTCCGATACGGAAGTTTTTCTGCGCTCGCGGCCGGCGATGTTTCACGATCGCTTTTCGCCGCTGACACCGAACCCGGCGCGGCCGCGCGTGCTGTTCGTTTCGCCCTATCCAATCTGTCCACCTACGCACGGTGGCGGCGTCTTTATGTATTACACGCTGCGGGAACTCGCGCGGAGCTGCGACGTTCACGCCATCGTGATGCTTGACTACGAGCGAGAGCGCACCGCCAATGACGAGCTTCGCCGCTATTGCCAAAGCGTGGAGTTTGTTGTGCGGCGTAATGACCGGAATCCGCACCTGGCGTCGATCACGCCGCATGCCGTGCACGAGTTTTATACGCCGGAGATTGAGTGGCTGATCCAGCGTCAGATGTTGCTCCATCAGATCGACGTAGTGCAACTGGAATACACAGCGCTGGGGCAGTACGCGCGTCGGTATGAGCGCGTGGTGTGCGCTCTTTTCGAACACGACGTGTATTTTCAGTCGATCGGCCGCGCGCTGCCGTTTATCAAGAGCCCTCTGGACCGACTGAAAGCGCGCTTCGAATATATCCGCGCGATTCGTTTTGAACTGGACCTGTTGCCACTCTGTGACCACATCCAGGTTTGCACGGTGGAAAACAAGCGCTACCTGGAAGGCTTTCTGCCCGCGTTGGCCCCGCGGATTGACGCAGGGATGCGGGCGGGCGTGGATTCGTCCCTGTATGCGTATCCGGGCGGACCGCGCACGCCGCGCACCATGTTGTTTCTGGGCAGTTTCCGCCACACTCCGAATCAGGTAGCGCTCGACTGGTTCACGAGGGAAGTATTGCCGCTTGTGCTGACAAAGATTCCGGATGCGCGGCTGCTGGTCGCCGGTTCGGATCCACCGCCACGCCATGCCTTTCACGATCCCGCGAATGCCATTGATCTGCTGGGCTTCGTGGACGATATTCAGCCGCTGTTCGCCACCAGCGCGATTTTTATCTGCCCGATCCGCAGCGGTTCCGGGGTGCGGGTCAAGCTCCTGGAAGCTTTTGCGAGCGGAATCCCGGTGGTTTCCACGACACTGGGAGCGGAAGGACTGGCGCGCGTCGACGGAGAATTCTGCGCTTTAGCGGACGAGCCCCGCGCCTTCGCGGACAGCGTCATTCGGTTGCTGGAGGATTCGGCTTTCGCCACGGCGCTGGCGGCGCGGGCGCGTCACGAAGTGGAGACGAACTGGGATATGACGGTAACCACCGGGCGGCTGGTGGAGCGATACAAGGGGCTGATTGCAGAAAAGCGCGTGCGTTCGGCCTACAATCACAAGTAAGTTGATGGATCAGCCTTCCATAGCCGCAGTCATACCCGTCCACAACCGCGCGGATCTTCTCGTGCAACTGCTGGACAGCATGGCGGCCCAGACCACTCCGTTCACGGAAATCATCGTGGTGGATAACGCATCTACCGACGGTGCGGGGGAACTGGCGCTGGCGAGGGGCTGCACGGTGGTGAAGCTGGCCACGAACATAGGTTTCGCGGGGGCTGTGAATACCGGCTGGCACAAGGCAACGGCAAGCCGCTGGATCGCCATACTGAACAGTGATGTCACGCTGGATCCGCATTGGCTGGAACGGTTGCTGGCTGCAGCCGGTAGTGCCAGCTTTGCCACCGGGACCATCTACAATGCGACGAACCGGCAGGTGATCGACGGCACCTACGATCTGCTCAGCCGGGCGGGCTGCGCCTGGCGGGCGGGTTTCGGAGAACGCGGCGCGGTCCCCGCGCAAACCGCGATCGCGATCGCGCCCGGTACCGCGTGCTTGTTTCGCCGCGAAGTTTTGGAGCAACTGAACGGTTTCGAGGAAGCTTACGAGTCTTATCTGGAAGACGTGGATCTGGGACTGCGCTGCGTGCGGGAAGGTCTCGCGGGTATTTATGTCCCGGACGCGGCCGCCTGGCACCAGGGGAGCGCGACCCTGGGGCGATGGAATCCCCGGGTGGTGCGCCTGATCTCGCGAAATCAGCTATTACTGGTGCGACGCCACTTCGACAGAGACCTGTTCCGCGCCTGTTTCTGGCCAATTGTGACCGGCCAGGTATTGTGGGGGCTGGTGGCACTGCGCCACGGGGCTGGCGCAGCCTGGTTTGCGGGAAAACTGGAGGCTCTGCGCTCTTTTCGGCCGGAGGGGCTGCCGTCTCCCCGGCTGCGCAGTTTTCTGGTGGCGTCTGAGAATGAAATCCGGCTCCGCGCTCGGGATTCTTACTGGCGCTGGTATTTCCGACTCACGGCCACTGCCGCGGGACATCCCGCACCGGCGGCGAATGCGCCGGGCGCGGCACATTGACACATGGCACGTGTCGCGATAGTCGTGGTGACTTACCAATCTGGCGGAGTGATCGGCTCATGCCTGGATTCCGTGGCCGGAATTCCCGATGCCGAAGTAGTGGTAGTGGACAATTTTTCGCAGGACGCCACCCGTCAGGAAGTGACGCGGCGCGATGTCCGGCTGATCGCCAACGAGCACAATCCGGGGTTCGCGGCAGCAGTCAACCAGGGGGTGCAGGCGACCGAAGCACCCCTGATTCTGCTGTTAAACCCCGATGCGCGGTTGGAAAACGGCCTGGAGGCGCTGATCGCTTGTTTTGCTGATCCTGAGACTGGCGGGGCGGGTGGCCTGCTGATCGGGGACGACGGAAAGCCGCAAACCGGCTTCATGGCGCGGAATTTGCCCACGCCGGCGGCTCTGGCTTTCGAAGTTCTGGGAATTAATCGCCTCTGGCCGGGCAACCCTGTCAATTGGCATTACCGTTGCTTAGTAAATGATCCAATGGTTTCCGCTTTTGTCGACCAACCCGCCGGCGCGTTCTTCCTGTTTCGCCGGTCGGTGTGGCAGGAACTGGGTGGGTTTGACGAGCGATTCCGGCCGGTTTGGTTTGAGGACGTGGATTTTTGCGCCAGGTTGCGCGCCGCGGGGTTTCGAATTCGTTACGAACCGGCTTCCCGCGCCGTTCACGAGGGTGGTCACTCGGTGGGGAAGATACCGGATGGCGTCAGGGAAAAATACTGGTATGGTAGTCTTCTTAAATACGCGGCTAAGCACCACCATCCGGTTGCGTTTGGCGTAGTTTGCCTGTCGGTGGCGGTCGGTGCTGCCGGTCGGGCGGTGATTGGTTTCCCGCGCGGCGGTTTGAGGGTTTTCGGAGTTTATGGTTCGGTGATCCGGTTGGCTTTTGTTCATTTGACAGGGCGGGATTCCTGAGATGAGCGAGGCATGCGGCTGGGGTGTGCAGCGTTACGCAGTAGAAGCGAATTCGATGACTGGAGAAAACTTTCGCGTACATGTCCCGTAGCGACTTTGTCTCAGTAACGATCGTCACCTATAACAGTGGCCGCTTTATTAAGCGATGCCTCGAATCGGTGCTGGATCAAAAATATCCCTTCAAGGAAATTATCGTCATCGATAACAATTCCTCGGATGGAACCATCGACATTCTCGAACCCTTCGAGGATCGCTGCCGCATCGTCTACAACGAAGAAAATATTGGCTTTTCCGCAGCCCAGAATCAGGCGATTGCGATGAGCGAGGCGGAATGGGTACTGACGCTCAATCCCGACATGCTTCTGCTGCAGGGCTTTTTGGAAGCCCTGGTCAACGCGGGCAGCATGGATCCGAAAGTTGGCACGGTCTGTGGCAAGCTCATGACCATGAATGCCACCTTCGATTTTCCGGATGAGCCGCAGGTGGATTCCACCGGCATTTATTTCACCCCGAATCTTCGCCATCTCGACCGCGGCTCGCTGCAGGTGGATGACGGCAGCTTCCGCAACTACGAATACGTGTTTGGCGCCACGGCGGCGGCCGCGCTTTACCGGCGCGAGATGATTGAAGACATCACCGTTGGCGGCGAGTTCTTCGACAACGATTTTTTTGCCTACAGGGAAGACGCCGACGTCGCGTGGCGAGCTCAGCTGATGGGCTGGAAATGTCTCTACGTGCCGTATGCCAAGGGCTATCACGTCCGTAAGGCAAGGCCCGGCAACCGGCGCGAACTGACAGCTGAAATCAACATGCACTCGGTGAAGAACCGCTTCCTGCTGCGCATGAAGAACATGACGGGCGACCTTTACCGGCGTAACTTTTTCTCCATTACGGCGCGTGACGCGGTAGTGGTCAGCTGCTGTCTGATCTGGGAGCATACTTCGCTGCGGGCGTTTCCATTCCTTTTCCGCAACTGGCGAAGCGTGATGGTCAAGCGCCGCGAAATCATGCGCCGCCGCCGCGTGAGCGACGAATACATGGCCAGCTGGTTCGCTTTCGAGCCCGTCAGCAAGCCCGCACCGAAGAAATTCGCCGCGGCCCTCACCCCCACGCGGGTCACGAAGCAACGCTGACACCGTGCGGATCGCGTTACTGGGAACGCGCGGCATTCCAGCCCGCTATGGCGGCTTTGAAACCTTCGCCGAAGAACTCTCCACACGCCTGGCTGCTCGCGGACATCGCGTTACTGTCTATTGCCGGGACCGCCCGCAGGCCGCCGGAGCTACCGAATTCTACCGCGGCGTAGACCTGGTCTGGCTACCTACCATTCGCCACAAGTATCTGGACACGCTTGCCCATACGTTTGTTTCCACGCTGCATCTGGCGCTGCGGCGCGGGCCGTATCCGATCGACGTGGCGCTTTACTGCAACGCGGCGAATGCGATCTTCACTCCCCTGCCCCGACTGACCGGTATTCCTGTCACGCTGAACGTGGATGGCATTGAGCGAAAGCGAAAGAAATGGAATCATTACGCGCGCGCCTGGTATTACGTTTCGGAGTACCTGTCCACCATTTTCCCGAACAGCTTTGTGACCGACGCCGAAGCGATTCGCCGTTACTATCGCGAGCAGTGGAAGGCGGATTCGCTCTTCATCCCTTATGGAGCGGATACGACACTGGCGAAGACGCGGGAGACGCTGGACCGGCTGGGACTGGAACCGGGGCGGTATTTTCTGTATGTCAGCCGGCTGGAGCCGGAAAACCGGGCACTCGAGGTACGGGAAGCGTTTGAGTGCGCGGCAATTTCAGACCTGCCGGAGATGAAGCTGGCGCTCATAGGCGACGCGCCTTATGCGACGGACTACATTCGGCAGATAAGGGACACGAAGGACCCGAGGGTAGTGATGCCGGGCGCGATTTATGGTACCGGCTACGGCGAACTGGGCACATGGTGCTTCGCTTACGTTCACGCGACGGAAGTGGGTGGCACGCATCCCGCGCTGATTGAAGCGATGGCCCGCGGAGCGCTGGTTCTTTATCTGGATACGGACGAAAATCGTGAAGTTTGCGGGGAGGCGGGTCTGGCTTATACGGATCGACCAGGACTGACCGCGCGGATGGAAGAAGTGCTGCGCATGAGCGAGCCGGAACGCGCGTTATATCGGGAGCGAGCCCTGCAACGTGTGCGGGAACGGTATGACTGGGAAGCGGTGACTTCACAGTACGAATCGCTCCTTGCCGCACTGGTGCCTGCCGCCCTGCGAAAATAGATTTTCCGTGCCTCAAACCGCTCGTTGCTACGTCGAAATCTCGCGTTCGCGCATTGCCTCCAACTATCGGGCCGCCTGCGCAGCCGCGGGCAGCGGTGCGCAGGTGATGGGGGTGGTCAAGGCCGACGCGTATGGCCACGGTGCGGTGGAAGTGTCGCGTATTCTCGCGGGGGAAGGCGCACGGTGGCTTGCCGTCAGTTCCGTGGAGGAAGGCATCACGCTGCGACGGGCGGGGATCGACTGCCGCGTTCTAGTGATGGCGGGCGTGATGCCGTGGGAACGGGAAGCGGTGCGCGAATTCCGCCTGACGCCGACGCTGCATTCTGTGGATGAGATCGGGCTGTTCCGGAAGGAAGGAACCACTGAACCGCTGGATATTCACCTGAAGCTCGATACCGGCATGAACCGGCTGGGGACGCATGCCACTGCTTCGGAAATTGCCGCTGCGCTGATTGCCGCGTCAGGTGTCAGGCTGGAAGGCCTGATGTCTCACTTCGCCTCGGCGGCGGATTTCACATCGATCCAGACGGATGACCAGATCCGCCGCTTCAATGACGTAGTGGTTGCACTGGCGGAACTGGGGATTCGTCCGCCCCTCACGCATTGCGCCAGCACGAATGCCATCGCGTATGCACGTTCAGGCGCCGCGCATCCTTTGGTGCGGCCGGGCCATGCGATCTACGGCTATGTGTCGCCTGCACGCGGCAACGCGCCGGCGTGCGCACTGCGGGTTACTCCCGCGCTTTCGTGGAAGACCCGCATTGTCACGGTGAAAGATCTGCCGACGGGCGCGCGGGTGGGCTACGGCGGCAGTTTTGTGGCGGCAGCGCCGATGCGTATCGCGGTACTGGCCGCGGGTTATGCAGATGGCATCCCGCACCGGTTGTCAAACAAGGGGAAGGTCATCGCCGGCGGCCATTTCGCGCCCATTCTGGGAACGGTGTCGATGGACCTGACGACGATTGACATCACGGCTTCGCCGCAACTCCGGCCCGGCGACGAGGTGACGCTGTTGGGCCGTGAGGGCGAACTTTCGCTGGACGCGCAGCAGATTGCGCGAACGGCGGGGACGATTTCCTATAACGTGTTGTGCGGCATCAGCGCGCGCGTGCGCCGTTTTTACGTGGACTGAGCTCCACAGGATACGGCGTTTACGGCCCAACCGGAAGGGTAATCGTAACTCCCGAAGTAGACGTCGACCCGTTCGGGACAGTCATTGATAGCGGATAACTGCCTGTCGCGATCGAAGTCGGCATCGTCACATTGACCTGGAACTCGCCCGCATAGAGCAGCGCGGCACCCAGGACCGAAAGCGACGTGCTTCCCGCGCTCACCGTCACGGTTGGAGTAAACGTGGTGGCCGCGACGATTACGCCCCCTGGAGCGGCGGCCATTCCGTTCGTGAAGAACTCCAGGATCTCCCCCGGATGAGCTTTCTCCGTGCCAGCAAGCACAGCCGGATCACCCACCAGCTTGCCGCTGGTCAGATGAACGGCCAGCGGGTAGAGATTCCCTCCCGCCGCATAGTAAAAGAACGATGGGGACGACTGCACCACGGTGGCGGTGAAGGCGGAGCTGACACTGCCGTTGTTCGACACGACAACGGCAGCGGAACCCAACGGCAGATTGGAGGGGGACAAGACGTTCAATTGCGTGGGACTGACGTAATACACGGAGGCGGCCAGACCACCGATCGTGACGCTGACGCCATCCAGCTTCGATGGCAGAGGACTGCCCACGGCTGTGCCACCCGTGAAGTCACTGTTACCCCAGGTCCGGGAGGTATTGGAAAGCGAATTGCCATAAATGGCCACCCACTGCCCTGAAGTGAAGGAAGCCCGGGCGCTTTCCGCGTCCGCCACATTGGTAATGGTTGGTCCGGAGGCCGCGGGGCTCAGGGTAACTTTCGACGTGTAAACACTGGTGGGACTCGATACTGGCGGATCGCCCGGCCCACAGTTGGCGGAAACATACATGGTCACGGTACCACTGCCGGCGGCGGGCGGAGTCCAGTTGAAGCTATACGTAAACGAACCTTTGGGGGTCGACTTGATGGATGCCGAGTAGCCGGTCAGCGAGTGCTCTATGTACTGGGTGGAGAATGAGGCCGAACAGGATTGCACGTTCACTTTCAACACGCTGCCATCGGCGCAGAGAATCTGCGTGTTCGAGTCCGTCGAGGTGAAATCGCCAGCCTGCGCGGTGTTGCCAGTGCCCATGCGCGCCGTCAACTGAAACCCGTAAGCCGCCTTGGTGGAATCCGTGATCTGCACCAGAAGCTGCATCGCCTGCCCCGGCACATAGGTTCCTGAATTTCCGGCTGGCAGCGTAATCTTCACGTTGCCCGGGCCGGAGTTCAGAGTTCCTACGTGGCAGCCGGAAAAAATACAAGACGTGGGGTTGTCACCCGGCGCCGCCGTATAGCCCGGATCGGGCCCGAATGCATGGGCGTAGATAAGTACAGGCACCGCCATCAGAACCACGGCGGCCTTAGCGCACAGCAACTTCGTTCGTTTTGTCATTTCCCCTCAATACGGCAAACCCCGTTGCCGGAGTTTCCACTCGCTTCTATTTTACTGCGATGGTGACGTTTTGAGTGGTACTCACGGTGCCCACCGTCAGAACAACGGGAGCGTTACCTGCCGTCAGGCCGGTGGGAACGGTTACGGTAACCGCCATCACGCCGGAAAGCGTGCCGACCGGCGTACCTGCGGAAACGAGTTGTGCGGTCTGACCACCGATGGTGACCTTGACCGGCTGATACGGCGCGCGGGCTGTATCACTCTGCACGGCACCATCCTGACCGAATGGGCTGGTGACACCCTCGCCGGTGGCGTAGAAGGTCACCGTGGAGCCCGCGGTGGCGGCATTGGTTGCAGAGTTCGCAGTGCCGTTTTGATTGACCGCCGCGAGCTGACCTGTGCCGCTGGAATTTGCCGTAAACATACCGGGAGCCGCCTGCGCCACCGGAACTGTGAACGCCTGCGAC
>CAIQWJ010000047.1 GCA_903875575.1 uncultured Acidobacteriia bacterium
ATCACAACTATTTTTCTCAATAAAATCATAAACATACGAAATTCTCTGGAATACCCCATGTTAAAAACTCAGGTATGCCAGTCTCCGAACGCAAACGCGCGGCCAACCAGGCCAATGCCGCTAAATCCACCGGCCCCAGGACCCCTCGCGGCAAGTCCCAATCCTCCCGAAACGCCCTGAAACACGGTAACTTCGCCAAAGCTCTCCTCCTCGATGGCGAATCCCAACCCCGCTTCCTCGAACTTCTCCGTTCCTACCACGAAGAATTCCAGCCCGCCACCCCCAGCCAGTGCGACCTCGTCGATAACCTCGCCCTCGCCTCCTGGTGCCAGCGCCGCTACCAAACCGTCCAGGCGGCCGACCTCTCCCACGAAATGCGCACCCAAGCCGAGGCCCATCCCACGCCCACCGGCGAACCACCCAGCCACGCCACCCTCTCCGTCCTCGCCTTCCGCGAACTGGGCGACAAACACCGCCACATGGACTACATCGGACGACAGGAAGCCCGCTACAACCGCCAATTCGTCCGCCTCCACAACCAACTCCTGAAAATAACGGAACGAAGCCACGGGGCCCCTGAAAACAAAGGATCTTCCCCGAAATGATAAGCCACCGAAAAGCCACCGAAACCCACCAAATGCCCGTTTTGATCCGTGTTCATCTGTGTTCATCTGTGGCGAAAGGTTTTCTGACCGCTATAATTGGACTTCGTACCCCCTCAAACCACATGATCCAGCTCTCCGAAGCCGGGAAACGCTTCGGCCCCCGCATCTTATTTGAAGACCTCAACTGGCTCATCACGTCCAAAGAACGTGTCGGCATCGTCGGCGGCAACGGCACCGGCAAATCCACCCTCCTCAAAGTCCTCGCTGGCATCGAACACCTCGATTACGGCTCCGTCAACTCCACCAAAGGCATCCGCGCCGGCTACCTCCCGCAGGACGGCATCAACCTCACCGGACGCTCCGTCTTCAACGAGTGCATGTCCGTCTTCGACTCCCTCCGCGCCCTCGAACAGGAACAAAAAGACCTCGCCCACCGCATGGCTGAACTCGACCACGAAAGTTACGAGTATCGCCAGATCGCCGAACGCTACCACCAGGCGCAGGACGAATTCACCTCGCGCGATGGCTACAACATCGAGTCCCGCGTCGGCTCCGTCCTCACCGGTCTCGGTTTTGCCCGCACCGATTGGGAACGCCGCGTCGAGGAATTCTCCGGCGGCTGGCAGATGCGCATCGCGCTCGCCAAACTCCTCCTCGAAGAGCCCAATCTCCTCCTCCTCGATGAGCCCACCAACCATCTCGATATCGAAGCGCGCGACTGGCTCGAACACTACCTCGCCAACTATCCCAACGCCTTCGTCCTCATCTCGCACGATCGCTACTTCCTCGATGTGACGGTCTCGAAAATCGCTGAAATCTGGAACAAGCGCGTCTACTTCTACACCGGCGGCTATTCGAAGTTCGAAACCCAGAAGGCCGAACGTCGCCTCCAGCTCGAAGCCGCGTACAAGAATCAGCGCGAACGTATCGACGCCCTCGAAGCCTTCATCAATCGCTTCCGCGCGCAGGCCACCAAGGCCAAGCAGGTCCAGAGCCGCATCAAGGAACTGGAAAAGATCGAGCGCATCGAAGTGCCGCCGGATGAAAAGACCATCCACTTCCGCTTCCCGCAGCCCAAGCCCAGCGGCCGCATCGTCGCCGAGTTCCGCAACGTCTCGAAAAGCTACGGCGAGAAGCACGTCTTCTCCAACGCGACCTTCAACATCGAACGCGGCGATCGCATCGCGCTCGTCGGCGTCAACGGGGCGGGCAAGTCCACTCTGATCAAACTGCTCTCAGGCGAGGAGCCTCTGACCTCCGGCGACTACGTCCTCGGCCACAACGTCGAGCCCGACTACTTCGCGCAGGATCAGTACAAAGCCCTCAATCCCGAGTCCAGCATTTTTGACGACCTCGGCTCCGTAGCGCCCCGCGCCTCCAACACCGAACTTCGCACCATCCTCGGCTCTTTCCTCTTCTCCGAAGACGACGTTTTCAAGCGCATCGGCGTCCTCTCCGGCGGTGAACGCAACCGTTACGCGCTCGCCCGCATGTTGATGATGCCCGGCAATTTTCTTCTGCTCGATGAGCCGACGAACCATCTCGATATGCGCGCCAAAGACGTTCTGCTCACGGCCCTCCGCGAATTCACCGGCACCGTGGTCTTCGTCTCGCACGACCGCTACTTTCTCGATCAGCTCGCCACCCGCGTCATCGAAGTCGGCGATGGCATCGTGACTCCCTACCCGGATAATTACGAAGATTACCTGTGGCGCAAGAGCGGAGGCGGCACCGTGGCGGTCGCCGCACCTACGCCCGCCAAGCAGCAGCCAAAGCAGCACCAGGAGCACCAGCCCAAACCCCAACAACCGCAAAAAGCCGCAGCCGCACCCACAGGCCGCCTGAACCCCATCAAGCTGCGCCAGATGAAAGAGCGACAGCGCTCCATCGAAGATGAAGTGACGCGACTCGAAGTAGAGATCGCCGATTTCGAACAAGCCCTCTCGCACTTCCAGAGTGCCGATCAAAGCATAGAAATCGCCAGCCTCCTCGAATCGAGGCGCACCGACATGACGCAGTTGCTAACGGAGTGGGAAGAAGTGTCTGCGGCGATCGATGCCAACAGGTAACCGGCTTCCCCACAAAGCTCCGGCCTACAGCGGAGGCTTCACCGGCTTCAGCACCGCCCAACTCCCCACGCCCTTCCGCAGCGACGCCCGCCGGAACAGTTTGCCGCCCTCGGTCGCATAGATCCAGTTCATGTCCTTCCCGCCGAACGCAATCCCCGTCACGTCCCCCATCTCCGGCTTACTCAGAATCGCCGCGCTCCGCCCATTCGCCTCGCACAGCTGAATCCCCACCGCCGTCGAAAAATACACCTGCCCCTCGCTATCCTCCATCACGCCTGCCACACCGCTATAAGGCGACACATCCGGCATATCCACCCGATAAAACGGCTCCCCATTGATCAGCGAACCATCCGCCGCAATCTGCAGCGACCAGCTGAACTTATTCTGCGCATCCCCCACTATCAGCATCGCCTGATCCGGCGACAGCGTCAGCGCCGCGGGCTTCAGCATCTCAGTCCCGTTAAACACAACTTTGGATTTACCGGCAACCGCGCCAGGCGCAACCAGCGACACCGTCTTCGCCGCCGAATCCACAAAGTAAACCGACCCCTTCAGCGTCACAGCCAGATCGTCCGCAGTCACGCCCTGCGCCACAACTTTCTCGCCACCACTCGCCGCCGCAGCATCAAACGAAACAATCCGCTTCAGCCCCGGCTGCGCAGCATAGACCCGGCCATCCCCACCAACACGCACCGCCTTCACCCCAGCCAGACCGCTCCGGAACGCACTCACCTTCCCGTCCGCGCCAGCCTTATAAATCACCCCAGCGGCCGCATCGGCAAAATAAACATTCCCGTCTTTATCCGCTGTCGGACTCGCCGCACTCTTATAAGTCCCGCCCACCTGCTCCCACGGCTTATCCAGCGACACCGTCCCGAACACCTGCGCCCGCGTATCCCAACCCGGCTTCCCATACCCCGCTGGCAACTGCGCCGTAATCGGCTTCGGATAATCCCGCCACAGCCACCGCATCATGTCCGGAAAAATCACACTCGTCTGCCGCCCGTCGTGCCCGCTCTCCCCCAACTCCAGCTTCACGTCGTAACCGGCAAACTGCAGGTCTTCATAAAGCTGCTGATTATTAATCGGCCAGCTCCCCGCGAAAAACGTCCCGAACGGACGGTCCGGCGTAATGTGATCGTTCTTCCCGTCCTGCATGAAAATTCGAATCGGTTTCGGTTCCGACTTCCGAATCAAAGACCCCAGCGTATCCGCGCCCTTCATCGCCACAAACGTGCCGATAAAACTAATCACGCGCCGGAACTGATCCGGCCGCGACCACGCCGCCATGAACGCACCCACCGCGCCCGTGCTCGTCCCCTGTATCCCGCGATCGTTTGGATCTTTCGAGAGGTTGTACTTCTTCGCCACCTCCGGAATCACTTCATCCAGCAGGAACTGCGCAAACCGCCCGTTGATCGAATCGTATTCGAAAATCCGCTCATACCGGCTCTGCGCCTGATCGTTCAATGCGGGCAGTACGCCCGGATCGATGAAGATCGCAATCATCGCCGGAATCTCTTTCTTCGCGATGAGGTTATCGAACACGACAGGCACCTTCGCCCCGCCGGTAATCGCCCCGCCGCCATCCAGAAAAATCATGAACGGCGTCGCCTTCGCGGCATCGTACTGCGCCGGAACATAGACCCAGTAATTGTGCGGCGTCCCCGGATAATACTTCCCCGGAGGCAGCAGGTACTTAGTCGTCACGCCTTTCGGCGAGGAAGCCTGGGGCAAGGAATCCGGCCCCGGCGTATAAACGACAGCGGGAGCCTGCCCCCGCAACAACGGCATCGCCGCCAACAAAGAAAGGAAGAGAATTCTGCGCATAGATGGACCCCGACCATTCTACGCTAAAAGTGTACGGTCGGCATTTCCGCCTGCCGTACCTCTGACCAAAGCAAACCCAAGCGCGACCCAGACTGGAAACGCCACAAGCGGCATGCCAGCGTTCTGCGGATTACGTCGTGAACGCCCAAAACTTAACCAGAAAAAGGAAACACAAAATCATGATAACCACGCAGGAATCAAGCAGGAAGACGAGCTTATCCCCCGGATAGAACTGTTTGAAGCGCCTTCGCACGTCCGTACCTCCCCCGAGGTAGGACATTCTCTCGCTTTCAGGCAGCCGTGTATTTATCTTGCCAATCATGATGAGCGAAATCATATTGGCAAGAACTGCGGCAGTTCCCATGAGACACGCACCAAGAAGGACGGGCCATGGAATCTGAGCTAATAATTGCATAAAGGCCCTTCTCGACCCGCTCCTGCAAACGCCCTGAGATTCTGCTCATGCCAGATCCCCGGAACCCCGACAAGTTCATACAACTCGTCGCCTCCGTGGTAAAAACTAACAGCCTTCACGACAGCAGCGACTCCGGCATAGTCAAGCTGCCCTGGATCGAGCGGATGATGAAGTTTCCATTTACCGAGGAAATCCGCGAGCCTTGCCGACTCCGCGATGCGGATTGTCGACCCAGCCGGAAACTCAGCCACGTAAAGTCCTCTTAGTCTGCCCATTCCCGACTCAGCTTTGCCATACGTACAATTATCGTGCCAGGACGAAAATGTCACCCATCCACCCCCAATAAAGGTTTTCCCTGCGTCTTCCTCCGCGCCCTCCGCCAGAAATCCGCCCCTACAATTTCCCATTCCCCCACAATTCCCCTACAATAAACAAAACCCGGCCCCAGCCATGAAAATCCTGCCACTGCTGCTCCTCCTCGCCATCTCCCTCCCCGCCGCCACCCTCAACATCACCGTCCATGACCCCTCCGGTGCCGCCGTCCCCGCCGCCACCATCACCCTCGAACCCGCCAGCGGCGGCGCCGTCCGCACCCTCTCCACCAACTCCACCGGCAAAGCCTCCGCCTCCGACCTCGCCCCTGGCAACTACAAAATTTCCGTCGATAAATCCGGCTTCGAACGCGCCGAACAAGCCGCCACCCTCAACAACGACAACCCCGTCACCGTCACCATCGAACTGAAACTCGCCACCCAGGAATCCACCATCCGCGTCGTCGGCGGCAAAATCTCACCCCTCGCCAATTCCGACCCCAACTATCGCGCTCTCCGCGACGGCACCCTCAGCGAAGCCCTGCAAGTCACCAACCTGGTACTCAAGCGCGACGTCGGCACTTTCACCTTCAAGTCCGGCACCTTTACTTTCACAGCCCCCGTCCTCGGCAAATCCACCTATGCCGTCTTCTCCGGCGAAGCCAATTTCCACCTGAAACCTGCCGTCGCCATCGAAACCAATTACCTGAAACTCGTCAGCGGGAGCGATTCCGGCGAGGCCGACGAAAACTTCACCACCGCCGTCTTCTGCTTCACCGACGCCACCGCCGCCGAGATCCGCGCCGCCGCAACCCCCGGCACCGCCACCGCTGCCGCCACCACCGCGTGGCGCGACTTCCGCGATCAGTCCCGCAAACGCAACGACCGCCCCCGCAGCATGCTCGAAGCCCTCCTCGGCGATGACGACATGGGCAACATCGATGCCGACCTCCTCTCCGATCTCTACACCCCCTCCCGCACTACCTTCCTCGCCTTCATCCACGGTCGCAAGCATGACGACCTACGCTTCATCGTCAACCAATCAGGCGCCGTGTCCGCCCTCCGCTCCCCCGAAGAAGTCGCCCTCATCAATTACGACCCCGGCGGCGACCACGAAGGCATCTGGTACATGACCCACCTCGAACGCGAATGGCAGGCCCGCGCCGCGAGTTCGGAAGAGGACCGTCGCTGGGTCAAAGCCCTCAGCTTCAAAATCGATACCACCATCGGCACCAACAATCACCTCGGTGCCACCGCCCTCGTCCGCCTCCAGTCCCTTGTCGAAGGTGTCCGCGTCATCCGCTTTGGCCTCCTGCCATCGCTGCGCGTCTCGTCCGTCCGGCTTGACAACACCGAAATCCCGTACATCCAGGAATCGAAAAAGAGGGACGGCACTTTCTACGCCGTCCTCCCGCAGGGCCTCAAAGTCGGCGCGGAAACCTCTCTCTCCATTTCTTACGAAGGCGATAAAGTCGTCAGCGATGAAGGCGGCGGCAACTTCGCCGTTGGCGCCCGCGAAAGCTGGTACCCCAGTCTCAATTCCTTCGTGGATCGCGCCACTTACGATCTGACCTTTCGCATCCCCAAACACTATTCCCTGGTCAGCGTCGGCAAACTCGAAAGTTCCACCACGGAACAGGATTACGCCGTGACACACTGGGTCTCCACAATCCCGCTCGCGGTGGCCGGCTTTAACTACGGCGAATTCAAGAAATTCTCGAAGGTCGATGAGCCCACCAACTACACACTGGAAGCCTACGCCACCAAAGAGGCTCCCGGCTACCTTCGGAACCTCAACATTTCCCCCACCGCAATGGCGCAGAACACTCTGGTCGATGCCGAAAACGCCATGCGCGTCTTCCAGTACTTCTACGGACCGCTTCCCTACGGACGTCTCGCCATCACGCAGCAGCCTCAGTTCAGCTTCGGCCAGTCCTGGCCCTCGCTCGTCTACCTTCCCGTCAGCGCGTTTCTCGATGAGACGCAACGCTGGATGCTGATGCAGGGTGCCGCCTTCCGCTTTAACGACTTCATCGCGGAGGTCACCCCGCACGAAGTCTCCCACCAGTGGTGGGGCCACGCCGTCGGCTGGGCCAGCTATCGCGACCAGTGGCTGTCGGAAGGCTTCGCCACCTTCTCCGCCGGCCTCTTCCTCCAGAACACGGGCAAGACGGACGACTACGCCCGCTACTGGGACACCGAGCGCAAACGCCTGACCGACAAAAACATCTTCGGCCTCCGTCCCGGCGAAACTATACCGCTCTGGATGGGACTCCGCCTCAACACCTTCAAAACGCCGCGCGGCTACAATCTCGTCACCTATTCCAAGGGCGGTTTCATCCTCCACATGCTGCGCAGCATGATGTGGGACTCCACCAGTCACGATCAGGCCTTCATCGAGATGATGAAGGACTTCGCCACCTCCCAATTCAACCGCGATCCCTCCACGGAAACCTTCATGGCCGTCGCTTCAAAACATATGAAGCCCAATATGGATCTCGCCGGCGATCACAGCCTCCTCTGGTTTTTCCAGCAATGGGTCTACGGTACCGCAATGCCGAAGTACCGCTTCGAATACTCCATCAAAGACGAGCCAGGCGGCAAAGCCCGTCTGACCGGCACCTTGACCCAAAGCAACGTCACCGAAGGCTTCCGTATGGTGGTCCCCATTTACGCCCTTTTCGACGGCAAGGAGTACTCGCGTCTCGGCCAGACCTACGTGATCGGCAACCAGTCCAGCCAGACTTTCTCAATCGTTCTGCCAAAACGCCCGAAGAAGGTAGCGGCCAACGAATACAACGACGTCCTGGCCATCGAAACCGTCAACCAGCAGATCAACTGACCCGAGCCGCGAAAGGAAGTGAGGGGGAGGTTTCCTGACCTGCGGGCCGGCTTCCAACCGGCCTCCTCTGCCACGGGCTACAGGTCCGCACAATGTCGATCCGCCCATGCAGGCCAGGCGTTTACGCCCCCGGTGTTCGGCGAAGAGCATTCGCGAAGACGTCCCGCAGCGCTTTCTCAAAATGACGAACATACGCCGTTGCATCCATCAGGGGTGAAGCCATCGCCAGAGCCCGCCGCGCCACGCGCGAGCCGCGCAGCCACTGCGCATCCGAGGCCATGTCCGATGCCAGTCGAACATACTCCTCCGCCGATGACGCCACGCATTCCGGCATTCCAGCCGCCCGCAGAATACTCGCCGCAACCCTGGATGCATGCGTACTTCCGGTCTTTGCGATCACCGGAACGCCCATCCACAGCGCGTCGCAGCTGACCGTCGCACCGTTATAAGGGAAGGGATCGAGCGCGATATCCACCTCATGATAGGCGGCGAAATACGCCGCCTCATCCCGCGTGAAACCCTGACAATCGATTCTGTCCGGGTCTATCCCCTGACGTGCAAATCGCCGTTTGAGCCTCACTGCCACGCCGGGATCGTCAAAAGCCCGCGCCTGCAGAAGCAGGCGTGATCGGGGCGTCGCATCCAGCACGCGCGCCCATAGGTCCAGGGTGGATTCCGAAAGCTTCCGCAGCGGATTGAAACAGCCAAATGTGACGGGACGATGCCGCAGTTCATGCGGTATCTCGGCCGCCGTCGCCAACGCGGACGGTGTGTAACACAGAAAGCATGGATCGATGCGCAGCAGGCTTTCGGTGAAATGCCGCTCTGAAAGTCCGGACGGGTCCGCCACGGAGTCGGTTATGTACCAGTCCATCTGCTTCAGGCCTGTTGTATTCGGGTAACCGCAGTGTGAAAGCTGCACCGGAGCCGCGCGGCGCGCGAAGGCCCCCAGTCGGTTGCCCGACGTGTGGCCGGAGAGGTCCACCAGAATATCCGGATGGTCCCGTGCCACAACGGCGGGAAAGTCCTCGTCGTCGATGCCGGCAACCTCGCGCCAGTGCTCGCACCAGCTCCGGTACCGCGCCGTGGAGTCGTCCGCAGACGGTGTACTGGAGTACGCGTAGACTTCGAATTGACTCCGGTCATGGTGACTCAGGATGGAGGTATAGAAACGCTCCAGAGGATGGCGACGGAAGTCGGCCGACACATAGCCGATGCGGATTCTCTTGCCGGCTTTGCGAGGGTGTACCCGGTCTCTTTTCGCCGCCGGATAGAGTGCGCCAAAGCGTCGGTGTTCGTCTGCCTGTTCTTCGGCGTCACTGCTGTCGTCGGCCGTGATTGCGAAGAGCAGGTTGCACCACGTCGTGGAATCGCCCGGTTCCGCATCCTTCGCGCGGCGAAGGAACCGAACGCTGCGCCCACTCTGCCCGATATCAGAGTAAGCCGCGCCAACTGCCGCGTTGAGCTTCGGGTGTTCGCGATTGTGGCGCCAGCCCCGAAGTAGCACCGAGAGCGCGGCGCGAAACCGATGCTGCACCTGAAGTGCGTGTCCCCAGAGCAACCACGCATTCGCATCGGACTGCGCCAGCGCTGCCCGCCGCGAGCAGGCGCGAGCCACTTCCGGCCATGAACCGGTCTGTGCCGCAACCTCGGACAAGTCCTTCCAGGAAAGCAGATCTTCAGGGTCCAGCGCCGCGGCGCGCGTCAGCCAGTCCCGCGCCCGCACGACATCGCCAGCCACGCGATAGGCGGTTCCCAGCGCATGCGCCACCGCGCAGGCGTCCGGCTGTTGCCGCGCGAGCCCAAGCAGCGCTTCAATGCCAGCCCCGGGCTGGCATTGCGTGACCAGTTCGCAGGCGGCTTCAAATGCTTCCTCCGACGTTCTTGCGCGTCTCAGTGCCTCAGCCTTTCTTCTTCGCAGGCATCGTTAATACCAGACGATACACCGGCTTCCTCGGCTTCGCGCCTGGCTTAGCGGCCTCCCTCGGTGGAACGATCGTCAGCTTCGCCTTAACATCGTACGAAACGTCTACGTCCAGTAGTTCGAAATTGACCACAGCGGCTGGAACATAGTCTGGCTCATAGCCGTCGCTTTGCGCCTTGAATAGGAACTTATTAGGAGCGGCACCGGACCACCTGTCCGCACCTCACCAGTTGCGCGGCGCGGGCAGCAACGGCGACAGCACTCCACCGCCGTTGCCACCCATCACGGGCGATCAGCTCTTCTTCGCCGGTGGCATCGTAAACACCAAACGATACTCCGGCTTTTTCGGCTTCGAGCCTGGCTTCGGAGCCTCCTTCGGAGGAACGATCGTCAGCTTCGCCTTCACGTCGTAAGGCACGTTCACGTTGAGCAGTTCAAAATTCACCACAGCCGTCGCAATGCTGCACGGGTCATAGCCCCCGTCTCCCGCCTCTTTAGCCGATGCCTTCTTGAATAAAAATTTCTTCTTCGCCATCTTTTTTGTCCTCTTTCTTATGGATTCGAACCTGGCAGGCGCAGTTTCAGCGCCAGTTCATGGAAACGACGATCCGAACGAACCCAGGCGTTCACCGGATCAACCATGAGCAAAGTCACATCGATATCGTGTTCTTCAAATCCGCGCTCCAGCCAGTAAAACATCGCATTGGCATCGCGCAGCCCGCTGTAAACTTCCGCTGCTTCCGTCGGCGCGGACTTGCCCGCCGCCTGCAGTTTCAGGATCTCCGTCAAATCGGCCTGTGCCTCGCTGTACCGTCCCAGCCTGCCCAGGTAGTAGCCGTGCGCCGCCAGCATAAATGAGGCTCCCCCGGAGAGCGCCAGCCCGCGCTGCGTAATCTCCAGAGCCCGCTGCCACTGGCCCGTATTCGACAGCGCCTCCGCCAGTACCAGATAAGTGTTGATAAAACCCGGATGCGTCTCCATCTGCCACGTGAGTTGATCGATCGCCTCCTGGTTTCGTCCCGCCCGTGCAAGATCGAACGCCTGGGAAACCACCAGCGCAGATGAAAGCGGATCCAGATCCCGAGCCTTCGCAATTTCGCGCAGCGCCTCGTCGTGCCGGCTCAGAATCGACAACAGATTTGCATACAGATGGTGTGTCTCAGCCGACCCCGGATTTAGCCGGATCGCCCTCCGGAAATGCTCCTCCGCCGCTTCCCAGTTCCAGTTGAAGTGGTGCTCGTTTGTGCCGAGCACGGCCTCGGCTTCCCCAAGTTTTGGGTCGAGCGAGAGCGCGCGCAGCGCTGCCTCCGTGGATTCCGCCGCCTTCCCCCGGTCGGGAACCAGCGGCTTGTTGGCCGCAAGGCTGAGCGCACCTGCCAGACGAACGTATCCGCGCGCGAAATACGGGTCTGCATGGACCGCCTTGCGATAGAACTCCACCGCGCGGTCCAGCGAGCCCGCGTCGCGCATTCCCTCGTAATAGATGCCGAACTGGTAAGCCCGGTACGCGTCGTCCGAAGTAATCGGCTTGCCGGCCACCTGTGTCAGTTCCGGCGAAGAAGGCAGCTCCAGCGCCTGAATCACCCTTTGCGCCACCTGTTGATTGATGCGCTCCCGCGATGGCTCGTCCAGCGGAAACGTCTGCGACCACAAATCGTAATTCGTCTCCAGATCCGTCTGGTGAATCCGCACCGTAAAACCGCCGCCGGAAGCTTCCACGTTGCCGCGCAGAATGGTGCGCGCCCGTGCCGCCCTTTCCAGACCTGAGAAATCGGCCAGCAGCGCCTGGTCGCGCACGGGCGATCCCGGAACCCGCAGTCCCGGAATCCCGGTCAGCGTATCGATCAGTCGGTTGGTCAGTCCCGCGGCGATGTACTCCAGCCCAGGTTGCGCCGTGAATCCCGCCACCGCAATAGACTGGCGCGGTATCGCGGCCGGTGCCGCTCGCGACGGCCAGAAATAATAACCCGCGGCCGCCGCCCCCAATGCCACGGCTGCCATCGCGATGACCGAACGCCGCGACGCGCCTGCTCGCTTGCCCGCGAGGCTGTTCACCGCGTCCGCCACCGTGCGGAAGCGATCTTCCGGACGCGTCTTCAGGCAGCGAAGCACCACGGAATCCCAATGCGCGGGCAACTGTGGCTGTAACCCGGAAGGCGCTGCCGGATGCTCGCGCGCCGGCGGCTGCCCCGTCATCAGTTCATAGATCACTGCGCCAAACGCGTAGACGTCCGATTCCACTGTCGGCAGATCCCCGGCCATCTGTTCCGGCGCGGAGTAGGACAGCGTTCCGCCCTGTATTCCGTGATCCTGATCCCGCAGCAGATCGGCGCGTACAGCCAGACCGAAATCGGTCAGCACGGTTCGCACCGCGCCGTTCGGCTGCCGGCACAGCATGATGTTTCCGCTCGAAATATCGCGATGCAGCACCTGCGCCGCGTGGATCGCCTGCAATCCCGCCGCCAGTTGGCGCGCGATTTCCAGTACCTCCGCCGCCGGGAGCGCGCCCTCACGTTTTACCCGACTCGCCAGCGTCTCGCCGTCCAGCAATTCCATGGTGAAGAAGTGGCGCGCCGGACCTTCGGGACCGGATTCCGTGCCAAGGTCGAAGATTCGGCACACATTCGGGTGATTGATGCCGCGCGCGATCCGAATCTCCGCGCGAAACCGTTCCAGCGCTTCGGCGCTGCCCACGTAAGTCGGCCGCAGCAGTTTCAGCGCCACGTGAACGTTCAGTTCCCGGTCGTCCGCCTCATAAACTTCGCCCATCGAGCCCTGCGCCAGAAAGCGGATGATCCGGAAGCGTCCGGCAAATACTTCGCCGGGCCGCAGGACGGGCGCGGGCTTCTCGCCCGGCTGCACCACGGCTTCGAGTCTTGAAAAAAACTCCCGGCCCGGTTCGCGGGACGCCAGAAGCCTGAGGACAACTTCGAAGGTATGCCGGTCCCCTGCCGTCTTCTCCTCCAGATATGCCAGTCTCTCCGTCTCCGGAAGGTCCAGAGCATTGGTGAAGAGTTCGTGGAGTTGGTCAAAAGGCATCGGGAAGGCGAGTCTCGTGAAACTCTCGTTGCCTACGCGTAACTGTAGCCCAGTGTCGCCAGATCCAGCATTTGACGCGGCGTCGCCGGCGGAGCGGCCCACGGTGCCGTGGATACTTTGGGGTCGAAAAACGTCATGGCCTTGTCCACCGTTACCGGCCATGTCGTGCCCGGCGGAAGAGTCTCCGGCAGATAGTGCTTGATCGCCGGGTTTTTCTTAATCCATTGGTCCCACAGGCGATCGACGTTCGCGTGGTGCAGGAAGAAGACAGGATCGTTCGGCGAACCAGTGATCGAATTCATCGTGCCCCCTACCCAGCTGTGGACCAGATTATGCAGGCCTTTCGTACGTCCCGCCGCGTGGTTATAGCCTTCCAGTTGATTGCGGAAGGTCGCCAGGCTCGGGTCGTCGTCCCAGTTTGGCGCGTCGTAGACCAGGTTGCCCAGACAACTGTTAACCTCGGTCGTTGTCGGCAGGCCGGGCGGCTTCGGGGGTTGGTATGTGCGCCGCAGAAAGTCCTCGCCAATGGGCTTGCCGTTGTCGTCCACGTTCAGGCTAAGCACCCACTGCCCGCGGGCAAATGGCCCGGTCGTCACCGGGACATCCACGCCTGCGCCCTTGCCCCCCATCAGGTCATTCACCCATGGAGCCTTTGTCTGATCCTGATCCACCGTCCAGTCCCAATACGGAATTGCCACCGTGTTGTCGCCGGAAACGGCCTGCAAATCCAGCTCGAGCTGGTGCAATAACTCGCGATGCCATGGCAGGAATGTCGGGTTCTGGTGCGCCCACATACCACCCATCCCGCCGGGCATCGGCATTCTCATGCCACCTGCCTTCAGGTTGCCATTGACGATCGGCCTGGCGGGATCGATCACCGTCAGCATCAGCATGGACTGTATGTGAACAAAGACGTAGTCGTCGTAGCGGCTGCTGGTAGCCGGCTTCAGGCGGCTCGGTGCCTTCTTCAGTCGCAGCACCGCATCCACAAACTTCAACCCCGCTGCATGGTCATTCCCGATACTCGTTCTAATCGCCATCGATTTTCCCTCGTCCCGCGCCGCCTGTTACCGGCCTTCGGGCCCGTTATCCCGCAGCCATCGCACCATGCGACTGAGCCGTCAATCATAAAAGCGGAATCGGCGCTAATTTCATGCCATGATTTGCAGAACCGCGTGCTTTCAGGCTCCGGCGGCGTTCGACGCGGATTGCCCGACCCCGCCCGTAATATCCGCATAAAGCCACGCCTGCACGAAATCCCAGTCCCGCGTCACCGTACGGGGGGACACGCCAAGTACTTCCGCGGTTTCCTTTACCGTCAGACCGGCGAAAAAACGTAGTTCCACCAGCCTGCTGTACCGTTCATCGAGTTCCGCCAGGCGCTTCAGCGAATCGTTCACCGCGATCAGGTCGTCCCAGTGTTCTTCCGACGAAATATCGGCGTTTTCGATATCCACATGGCGTACATCGCCTCCACGCTTCTCCGCATGGCGCGCACGCGCGTAGTCCACCAGAATCCTGCGCATGGTTTGTGCGATCACGCTGAAAAAATGCGATCGGTCCTGCCACACGTAATTTCCCTCTCCAAGGAGCCGTAGATACGCTTCGTGAACCAGGGCGGTGGTCTGCAAAGTATGCCCCGAACCTTCCCGGCGCATGTACTTTCGTGCCAGGCCGCGCAGTTCGTCGTATACCAGCAGCAGCAGCCGCGATTCCGCATCTTCGTTCCCGGAGCGAATGTCCGCGAGCAATCGCGTAACTTCACCCGTCGGCGAGAGTTCGGCTGGCATTTTCTGCAATATTACCAGGTAGTGCGTTTATTTCGCCGAATAATTCGCCCGGTTCAATTTGCCATCAACGCTCCAGCGTCGCCTGGCAACCGGCGCCCTGTCTGTCGCTGAGATAACCATCTGTGGCACTCCTACTGCAGTGCCACCGTCACAGTATCCGAAGTCGCCGCCACGCCCGCCTGCACCGCCTTGCCGCCCACGCACGCCGTAGCCGGAAGCGCCTCAGCCCGTACCGTGCTGACAGCTGGTGACGATGTCGCGGATCTCGCGATCAGTACCACCGGTCTATATGAGTCCCGCCCTGGCGGTATCCAGCAAGATCCTGAGTGCAACAACAGGGGAAACAGAGGCCCTGGCGATCGGCAGTTCTGGGTGAATGTGGCGCCTGCGGGAGTCGCAGCCGGCATTTATACGGGCACCGTGATATTTGCGGTCGCATGTCAGCGTAAGATCGCCGACCTGTTCGCTGGTTCCTTCGCTGGGGATGAAGACCGGATTGGCCGCGGTGCCACTCAATCCACTACATGTTACGTAACCCGTCTGCCCCAACGCCATCCCCGCAAACACCGACAGCGCCAGCACTACCCTCAGGCAACGGACCGCCATTCCCTCACACCCTCTCGGAGCCCCCGCGATCATACCGAACGGCAAAGCAATCTCCATCGCAGTCCTTCCGCGCTCGAGCCGGTCCCGGTACGTATGCCGGATTATATCGTGCGAATTGCGTTTTAGTGCGCGACCGGAGTCTCTGCGTCCGCCTCCGTGGCCTCTCCGCGAAAGTTCATTGCGGTCGAATTTCTGATTTTATCTACCCTCAAATCAATAACATAATAAATTTTCCGCAAAATCCCGCTGGACATACACGCTACTTCTCAGTCATGTCAAACGTTCATTCGATCGAAAACAGACTCCCGGGTCCAAAGACCCCGGAGGCCAAAGAAAAGACCCGGCTCAACGCCTATCGTCACGGCCTGACCGGCAAGACTCTCATCATTGCCGAAGAAGAC
>CAIQWJ010000048.1 GCA_903875575.1 uncultured Acidobacteriia bacterium
CGGACCTGTCCGGCGAAAGTCTGCCGTGGCGCACTGGGATTTAGGGCTCGCCAAACCCGCCCACAGGAATATTCAGTTAAGAAAGAACCATTGGCCGGTGCTCCTCGTCAGAGACGGCCATCAAAAACAAAAAACAATAACCCAAGCCCTGAGTATTAGCCAACGCTCCGAAGAACATTTTCGAGGCAAAGAACCATCGGCCGGAGCCCTTCGCAGGGACGGCCGCACTCAAACTGCGAAATCATTGTGCTTCGTGAAGGCTTTACTTGCCGGCGGGCAACACGCCGCGGCCTGCACCACTGCCTCCGCGACCTCCGATGACGCCACTGCCTCCGCGGCCTCCACGACCGGGCGGGGCCGGTGGCGTCGGTTTGGCGGTCGCATCTTCAATTAGCGCGAGCAGTAAAGCTTCTTTCTTGGAGGGGTCTATCGCAAGGCTCTTCGCGGGGCCGCTTCCGGGGACGAACTTCATCGCCCCATCGTCGGCGACTGCGATGTTGCCTGCGCCGGAAAGCTGGAAGAAGCCGGAGTCGGGGTGTATGGCGTAATGCGTCGCGGCAACGTCGTAGAGCGGCGCGTCATAGGGCATCGGCTTATAGGATTTGTAGGCGTCGGCTACCGGATTCGCAGGTGCCCAGGCGAAGGACTTATCCAGTGTGGTGCCGGGGAACCGCAGGGCGTCGCCCACTTCTTTGGGTGCGAAGAAGACTGGCGTCGGCCACTCGGCGATCACTTTGCGAAGCGCTGCGGCGTCTTTGTTCGGCGTGCCGGAATCCACGATCACCAGACGTTTCACGCGCTGCTTATAGAGATCTTTCGTGCCGTTCAGGTCGAGGGACTTCGCGAGATACGTTGCCGGTCCGCTGAGCAGGACGACCGACTCCGTGTTGAAGATGACCCCATTGCGAAGCACTGCATCGGGCAGGGAAGTGTCGGCCAGACGCTGGAGGGTGCGCGCATACATCGGCTCACCTTTGTCGTTCTTTCGCTCGACCGCAATCTTCACCATCGGCGAATCCGGCACACCGGATTCGATGGCCAGTCCCACTGCAAGAGCCTGATTTCCGTTGCGTGCGCCGAAGGTGTACATCTTGCCGACGATGTCGCAAAACAGAGCGGCGTTGAAGCCCGCACCCACCACGCAGACGGAGCCCATGTGAGACTCCTTTTTGCTCTCCATGACGTACATGGCGGCAAGGGCGAGCGCCGCGTCGGGACGCGTCATGGCGGTGTTGTAGACAACACCAATCGGGGTATCGGCCATGATCTAACTCAGGGACAAGCCGGCGAGTTTGCCGGTGCTGTCGCCCACGTGTTCCGGGCGCACGCCGACGCGCTCCAGCATAGTTGCGAAGAGGTTGGCTACAGGCGTCTCGCGCTGGTAGATGAGATGGCGACCGGGGTTCACATAACCGCCGCCGCGGCCGCAGAGCAGTGTTGGTAGTTGATCGTGCGTGTGGACGTTGCCGTCCGAAAGGCCGCTGCCGTAAACGATGAGCGAGTTGTCGAGAAGATTCGAATCGCCTTCCTTCGTCTCTTTCATCTTTTTGATGAAGGCGGCCATTGCCTGCGCGTGCAGCACGTTGATCTGGCGCACTTTTTCGAGCATCTCCATGTTGCCCATGTGGTGCGTGAGGGGATGGTGGCCATCGGGCACGCCGATTTCCGGATACGCGCGCGTGGAACCTTCACGGCCAATCATGAACGTGGAGATGCGCGTGATATCGGCCTTGAAGGCCACGATCAGCATATCCGTCATCAGGCGGAAGTAGTCGGCGTATTCGGGCGGCACACCGAAGGGCTTTTCCATGCCTGGATCGATAATGGTGGTGCTCTTCGCGGCCTTTTCGACCTGCTGTTCAATTTCGCGAACCGAAGTCAGGTACTCGTCGAGCTTGCGGCGATCGGAAGCGCCGAGCGCCGCTTCCAGTTTGTGGGTATCGTTCTGCACCTGATCGAGAATGCTCTGGCGCATGGCGAGCCGGCGTGCATGCGCGGCAGGCGGTTCGGCAATGTCGGAACCGAAGAGGCGTTCGAAGAGATTTTTCGGATCTGAGATGGGGGGCAACGGCTGTGTTTCGGTCTTCCACGACACGTTGTAGGTGTAGGCGCAGGAGTAGCCGTTATCGCAGTTGCCGGTCATGCGGGATTCTTCGAGACCGATTTCGAGTGAAGGCAGCGCGGTCATATGACCGTTGGCGCGGGCGGCGATCTGATCGGCTGAGGTGGTCAGCTTGAGATCGGCCCCGGCAGTACGGTAGACTTCCACGCCGGTCATGTAGGCGGCGAGGGCGCGACCGTGATCGCCGGCTCCGACCTGCAGAGGGCGACCCCAGTTGGCGGTGAGGTTGGAGATGACTGTGACGTCATTGCGGACAGGCGCGAAGGGTGCGAGGATTCCCGGCAGGTTGGCGGGGAGTGCGCCTTCTTCGGCGGGCGTCCAGTTGCGCATGTCGATACCGTTGGGCAGGTAGAACCAGGCGAGGCGCACGGGGGCGGCTGCTGCTTCCGCGAAGGCCGGGATCATGGCGTCGAGAAAGGGCAGGCTCAGGGCTGCGCCGAGGCCTTTCAGGACGGTGCGGCGCTGGATGGATTTTCTGGTTACGAACATTGTTGGGGCCTCGGTTGTGGCATTGAGTGAGGGGTGAATTTGGAGAATCGCTCCCTTGCGGTCGCGGCTCTGTATGAGATTGTGCTGGTGCGGTCGGTGACGGTACGGTTTGAACTGGTCAGGGATTGGGTTCTCATTTTGTGGCCACCGTTCTTGCTTCGCCGCGGCGCTGCTGGAAAGGCAGGCTGTGCACGATGCCCAGAATCAGCGGCTGCATTTTGTTGTCGGCCGCGGCGGTCTGACGGACCAAGGTTTCCACCACTGGACGATCATAAGATTCGACACCACGCCCTAAGCCGTAGGTTAGCAGTTTTTCGGCCAGGCAGCGGACGAACTCCGGCATGTTGTCATGCAGCAGGACCTTCATCTCAGCCGGTCCGTTGAACGTCTTGCCACTGGGGAACGCCCCGCTCGAATCGATGGGGAACTTGCCGTCCGTGGTCCGCCAGCGTCCGATGGCATCGTAATTTTCCAGACCAAAGCCGAGCACATCCATCTTCGAATGGCAGGACGCGCAGAGAGCGTCGGCGCGGTGGGCTTCCATCTGGAGCCGGAGAGATTTCGCCACGCCGACGGTCTCCTCATTGAGCCTTGGCACGTCTGGTGGAGGCGGCGGAGGCGGTGAGTTGAGCACGGTTTCCAGCAGATATTTGCCGCGCAGCACAACGGAGGTGCGGGTGGGATAGCTGGAAACGGTCAGCACGCTGGCCTGGGTGAAGACGCCGCTGCGCTGTTTGCTGTTGGCGTCGGTCAGTTCCACGCGGCGGAAGTCGCCGCCGGTCACGCCTTCCATGCCATAGAACTTCGCGAGGCGGTCGTTCAGGAAAGAGTATCTGCCGTCGATGAAATCGGCAATGGGGCGGTTGTCCTGCATCACGGCCTGGAAAAACATGCGGGTTTCCGTGCGCATCGCCTCCCTGAGTTCGTTACTCCACTCGGGGAACTTCTTCGCATCGGGCTTCACGGCGTCCAGGCTGCGGGTTTGCAGCCACTGGCCGGCGAAATTATCGGCGAGGGCCGAGGAGCGCGGATCGGCAATGAGCCGCTTCACCTGTCCGTCCAGCACTTCCGGAAGGTGGAGTTTGTTGGTCTCGGCCAGGCGGAGAAGTTCGTCGTCCGGAGTGGAACTCCAAAGGAAATAGCTCAGGCGCGAGGCCAGTTCCAGATCGCTGATGCGAGCGGTGGCGCCGGGCGCGGGGTCGCGCTCCAGGCGGAAGAGGAATTGCGGGGTGATGAGGGCATCGGCAATGGCGAACTGGAGGCTCTGCTTCGGGGTGTAATCGGCCTTGCGCGCTTTGTCATAGATCGCCATCAGGCTCGCGACTTCGGGCTTCGTCACCGGGCGGCGATAGGCGCGATGGGCGAGGGTGGAGAGGATGCGTTCTGCGCAGGCGGTGCCAGCCGTACCCATTGTCGGATCGCAGATCAGGACCTTCTTCACTGGAGCGGGGTTTTGCGTGGCAGGGTAGGGCCCGCCGACTTCGATGGACTCCGGGAAGATGTTGGAGTTGGCATTGGCGCGGGCCGCGGCGTCGAGCGGCTTGACGAAATCGTCATTCAGAAACTCGGCGCGGAACGTGTGTTCATTGGCGGTGAGGAAGACGCGGGCCTCTTCCACGCCGCGCTGCGTGGCTCCGCCCTGCCGGTTCACGGCGCTGATCTGAACGGAGACTTCCACTTCTTTGAGCGTTTTGCCATCGACGGAGATACGAAGCTTCACGGGCTTGTCGGTCACGCCGCGATGGCCGGTGAGATTCACTTTGACTATGTATTCGGCGTCGTAATCGACGGCGTCTTTCAGTTCGATGGCGCTGTCGCCGACCTTGCGGACGCGGTCATGGCGATTGACGAAGCCGGGTTTCGGGAGGGGATCGCCTCCGACGGCTCGGGCGGCAATCTGTTCGGCGGCGGAGAGATACTTCTGCATCAAGGTGGGCGAGACGGTGAGGACGTCGCCGATGTTATCGAAACCGTAGCCGGAATCGTCGGCGGGGAATTCGTCGGAGGCGCGGAAATCGACGCCGAGGAGATCGCGAATGGTGTTGGCGTATTCGTTGCGATTGAGTCGGTGGGCGATGGTGCGACCGGGGTCTGGCTTCTGGTTCTTGTCGGCTTTGTCGAGCTCAGTTTGCACGTAACGGATGAGGGCAGAGAGGGCATCGGGCGAGGGGCCGGGGATGCCGGGCGGGGGCATTTCGCCGGCCTTGAGTTTGGCGAGGATTTTGGCCCAGCCGTCGCGGTTGGTGGTGAGCGAGGCGGGCTGGAAGTAAGGGGTGATGTTGAGATTGCCGGAGTTGAGCTGGGGGTTGTGGCAGTTGTTGCAGACCTGGACGAGGACGGGCTGGACGGTTTTGTCGAAGGTGGCGGGGGTATCCGGGGAGGCGGCGGCGAGGGTGGTCGCGAGGGACACGAACAGCGCTGCGAGGACCCTGTGTGCCATGGATGAACCATTATATATCAGTTTGGGCGGCGCGTTTTTGGTGGCGCTGGCGGGCGGAATTGGTCGGGTTCCGGGGGGCGTGGAACCCGATTCCTGGGTCGGCTCGGGTTGTTCCCCGGGTTTCTCGGGTTGTATCTCGGGATACCCGATTTCGCTAAGTGGTTTGTTTTTGGTACATTCCGGGGATCTAGTTGTCCCCGCGTTTTTTGGGGGCGCAAAACAGTGGCGCTGGATCTGGTCCGGGTTATCGCTCCCTTCGACGTTTGTAATGGCTGCCGGTGTCATGTTCGATCCTTTTCTTCCGGTTAGAGGATAGCTGACGGGTCGAGGGGATTCTTGGGATTAGGGGGAGTTTTGTTGAAAACAGGAGAGATAAAGCTGGAAGATCGACTGGAACGGCTTGCACGCCAAGCCGCAAAGGGCGCAAAGACGAGGATGGATCGGTGGTTTGTTCTGAAAGGGGAACAGGGGGGGCGCGAGCGGGGTGGCTGGGTTGCCGGCTTGCCGCGTTGATTTTTCTGTAAATATTGGGTGTCCTGTCCTGTCCTGTCCTGTCCTGTCCTGTCCTGTTCTATATTTGGAAAATCTTGATGTTTTGTGAGAATTCCGCTGGAAATCGGGTTACACTCGATCCACGCTGGAAAAGGAGTGTTTCGAGTGCGCGGATTTTTGATTGTTGCGATTGTGTTGTTTGGTTTGAGTGGAAGTCTGCTGGCGCAGAAGGGGGCGGCTCCGGCAAGCCGGTATTACCGGCTGATCTGCCTGGTCCATTTGACCGGATCCGGGAAGGCGGGGGACCCGATCCTGCCGGAATACGTGGCGCAGGGCACCGCCGTGGCTAAGGCAGCGATTGAGGCGACGAATGCCGCTAATGCGGCAGCCGCCGCAGCCGCACAGGCGGCTGGTGGCTCTAAATCAACGCCAACGGCGAATGGCGTTGCGGTCCCGACCCCGCCGACCACGACGCAGACACCCAATCCCGTGGCGGTGACGCCGCCTACGACGGCAGCTTTGCGACCGGGAATTCTGGCGTGGAGTATGCAGAAATCCGACGACGGCAAGATGGCTATTCTTCATCTGGTGGCCGCCGATCATCACGCTTTCGACGCGATTCTGGCGGATAAGCGGTCGGAAGTCCGCGTTTTTGAGATCGGAAAAGATTCCAAAGACAGCATTGAGAAGGAACTGAAGAAGTTCAGGAAAGATTTCGATCTCACAAGCTTTCAGGTGGTGGCGCAGTGAGGGCGCGGCTGTTCGCGGCGAGCTTGCTCGGGTTGGTAGGCTCGGTTTCGGCGTTCGGGCAGTACGCTTACGATATCTCCGGCAGTTATGTGAACGCGGCCGCGTTTTCGGCGAATGGCACCTATAGTACTTCTGCCACGATTACCCAATTTACGGGCGGTGGTGGGTCGCTGATCCTGCCCACGGCGATTTCTGGAGCCAACGCGAACGATTACGAGGTCAATACGGTCCTCGGGATGACCTCGGCGGGCGGAACCTTCATCCATTACGTGCGGGCCAGCACGGATGCGCGGGCCTCCCTGACGGGTGGCGGCGCGGGTATCTGCGCGGGGAGCTATATTTCGGTGGAAGCGGCGCTTTCCACCGCCATTCCAGCCGGCGCATTCCCCGTGGCGGCGCAATTGAACGTGAATCAGTGTGTGAGCGGGAGTCTGAGCAACCTGGGAGGTGGTGCCATTGCGGTGGGGAATGGAACGGATTTGCGGACAGTCGCGTGGGGTACGAATTTGTGGGTATTTCTGAACGCGCAGATGGTCTATCAGGTGACGATTCCCGCGACCACGGGGCATCCGGGCATTGGCGGGTATGGTATGACGGCCAACGGGTTCACCCTGACACGGTTCGGGCATCGGGATACGACCGCGCCGCTGGCGGTGAGTTCCACGGGGATGAGATCGAGCGTGTTCCCGACGAATGTGGCACTGGCGTGGCAGGGCGCGGCGGACGACGCCAATGGCATCGGAGTCTACGGTTATAAAGTGACGCGGTCTGGCGCGACGATCGATGTGACCGGCGCTGAGTTCGGAGATGCCACTGTCTCGGCTTCCACTACTTATACCTATTCGATTGCGGCGATGGATTACCACGGGAACATCGGTACCGCGACATCGGTGACGGTCACGACGCCTCCGGCCACCGCGGTGGACCCGCGCCGGGTGGGCCTGTCCACTACCGGCAGCTATTGGGGCGGCGGTGGCGAGCAGATCGACACGCAGAGCGGGAATGTGAACTTCACGCTGCCGCTGGTGAAGGCGCAGGGACGCACGGGATGGACGGTGCCGGTGAGCCTGAACTATAACTCGCAGAACTGGCGGCAGGATTCAGGGACGAACTGGAATCTTGGTACGGATGTCGGATTTGGGTACGGGTGGAAGGCGCAGATCGGGTCAATCACGCCGTATTACAACGCGGACTGGACGGTTGGGGTGGATCACTACATCTTCACGGACGGGACGGGCGCGGAGTATCGACTGGACCAGAATACGGGGACGGTGTGGTCGTCCAGGCAGGGGATTTATGTGTGGTTCGATTCCGTTACGAACGTGCTTCATTTTAAGGACGGGACGTCGTGGGTGATGGGGGCGATCTCGGGAGGCGCGGAGCCGGATGCGGGGACCATGTACCCGACGATCATGCAGGATGGGGCGGGGAATCAGGTGCAGGTGGCGTATCAGGCGGCGATTTCGCTGCCGGGGAGCGAACAGCAGCGGACGGATTGTTGCGATCTGGGACGTGCGGCAACCGATTCTTTGCAATCAGTTTGGCGTTTGCGCGCTGGCGCCGACCTATTCGTTTACGTATGATGCCCCGTTGACCTGGGCACAGTCGTTGTACATGACGAGCATCAATCCGAATCTGCCGCATCTCACACAGGTATCGAACTCCATTGGCACAGCAGAACACTACAATCTGTCCTATGCGACGACGGCGTTGACGCCGCCTTTCGGGGCGGACTCCGCCTACAGCGGCGCGACGGCGACGCGGTTAGCTCTAGTGGGCGTACCCACGGGCGGCAACGGCTACTATACGATGACTTACGATTCCGGCACGGGTGGTGCCAGCGCAGGGGAACTGCTGAAAGTGAGATTCCCGTGGGGCGGGACGCTGGGGTGGAGTTACTCGACGGCAAATTATGCTGGGAGCCGAGCACTTCGCGAAGTCTCGAACCGCTATCTGGCGGCGGATTCGGGCGGTACTACCGTGTGGACGTACCCGATTACGCACTCCGATTCCGGGGGGAGCATCGCGAGCGTACACGCGGATACTACTCTGGCGGATGCGAGCGGAGTGGGTGCAAAAAAGTGGGTGTTCAACACGAGCGGAGCGGCCTGGCAGATCGGGCTGGCCTCGGATTTCATTCGTAAGCGTACGACCAACCCCTGTAGTTAGCCTCGATCTTTGGCCCAGCGAGCGGGCGTGAGCATCGAAACCTCGCTCATTTGTCGATTGGCCATACCGGGCAGCACTTCCCCGAGATACTCTTTCGCCGACACGCCGAGC
>CAIQWJ010000049.1 GCA_903875575.1 uncultured Acidobacteriia bacterium
CCGTCGCCTCGGCTTTGGGCTTCCGTTCGGGAGCGACCCCGTTCGGACACGATCACATTAACACGACTTTCCGGCAACCCTCGTCAAAACCGGACATTTCTATGTGGCAGAGAAGCGGACATTTCTATTTGGCGTTGACACGCCTATCGGCATCATCAACGTGGCGGGAGATATATGATGCTCAATGGTCTCTTAGTTTTGGTTGAGCCAAAGTTCCAGGTTTGAGGATTACAGGATGTTGCGACGAACAGGTTGGATTGTGACGCTTGTGGCCGCAGCGGCGGCGATCATTTCTGGGCAGGCTCCGGCCGGCGCTCCGCGCGGCGGTTCAGGCCGAGGCCCGGGCGGTGGCGGGCGTGGTCCCGCGCTGGTTTCGCCGCAGGTGAACGCCGATAAGACGATCACGCTGCGCTTCCGCGCGCCGAACGCGAAGGAAGTGGTCGCGATCGGCGAAATCGACGGCAAAGATCATCCGATGACTAAGGACGATGCCGGTACGTGGAGCGTCACGATCGGTCCGCTGGCACCCGACGTTTACAACTATCAATACCGCGTGGATGGGGTGGTCGCAATGGACCCGCAGAATCCGCAGGTGAAGCTCGGCTTTGGCGCTTTCCCGCCCGCCAGTCTGGTGGAAGTGCCGGGCGACGGCCTGGTTTTCGACGACGCCAAACCGGTGCCGCATGGCACGGTGCGTCTGGAAACTTACGATTCAAAGACCGTGGGCGCGCCCCGTACTTTATGGATTTATACGCCGCCAGGCTATGACAAAGGCACGCAGAAGCTGCCGGTGTTCTATCTGCTGCATGGCTCCGGCAATATTGATTCCAGCTGGATTCTGACAGGCCGCGCGAACTACATCATGGACAACCTGATTGCGGAAGGAAAGTCGAAGCCGATGATCATCGTGAACCCGCTGGGCTACATGCAGCAGGGCGTGGGGCTGGGCCCGGTGCGCGCTGCGGATGCTAACGCCACCGGCGGCGGGCGCGGCCCGGCACAGGGTCCCACGTTTGGCGACGATCTGATTAACGACGTAATTCCCTATGTGGAAAGCCATTTCCGTACGCTGAAAGATGCCGATCATCGCGCTCTGGGAGGCCTTTCGATGGGTGGCGGACAGACGGTTTCCATCGGTTTCCCGCACACCGAACTGTTCCATACGCTGGTCATCATGAGTGCCGGTGCAAACAACGCGGACACGACGTATCCGGCTTTCTTCGCGGATCCGGCAGCGACGAACAGGAAGATGAAGCTGCTCTGGCTCGGCGTCGGCAAGGACGATAATCTGGTGGGTCCGTCGGCGAAGGCACTGGAAGCGACGCTGGTGGCGAAGGGGATCAAACATGTGTACTCGTTGTCTGAAGGCCGGCACGAGTGGGTGGTCTGGCGGCACGCGCTGAATGAAGTCGCGCCGCAGATGTTCAAATAGCCGTCAGCATTGAGTGTTTAGCGTTCAGCTTTCAATCGTTTTTCAGGAGTGTCGTGCATGTTTAAGAAGATTGTATTCGTTTTGACCCTTGCGGCTATGGCCGCGTTTGGACAGCCTCCGGCCGGTGGCCGAGGCGGATCGGGCGGTGGGCGTGGTGGCGGCTTCGGTGGTCCTGCCATCAAGTCGCCTGAGATTTCGGCGGACGGCAAGGTGACCGTTCGGCTGCGTGCACCGAATGCGAAGGAAGTGTTCGTGACCGGGCTTGGTGCGCGTCTGGCACTGGAGAAAAACGAACAGGGTGTCTGGACTGCCACTTCGGAAGTGCTGAAGCCCGAAGTCTACATGTACCAGTTCGCGGTGGACGGGACCACGATGAACGATCCTTCCAATCCGAATCTGGGAACTTCGTATGGCAGCGGCGGGCGCAGTGTGCTGACCGTGCCGGGACCGGTTGCATGGGCTCCTGTTTCGAGCGTGGCGAAGGGCACCGTCTCGCGTCATTCGTATCACTCGGATGTGGTGGGCGATGACCGTGAGTTTTACGTCTACACGCCGGCTGGCTATGATCCGAAGCGGAAAGAAGCGTATCCGGTGTTCTACGTGCTGCACGGTCTGGGCGACGATGCGCAGTCCTGGCTCACGCAGGGCAATGCCAACGTCATCATGGACAATCTGATCGCGCAGGGGAAGGCGAAACCGATGATCATGGTGAATCCGCTCGGCTACGGCACGGCGGGCGGCGGGCAGGGAACTACGGACATGATCGTTCACTTTGCCGATGCGCTGCTCAACGAAGTGATGCCGCGTGTGGAAAAGGAATACAACGTAGCGAAGGATCGCGAACATCGCGCGATCGGCGGCCTTTCGATGGGCGGCGCGGAAGCCACGTTTACTGGCCTGAACCATCTGGATAAGTTTGCCTGGATCGGATCTTTCAGCGGCGCGTATGTGATGTGGCCGGGTGCGAACGCGTCGCGTGGCGGCCCGGGCGGCCCTCCGCCGGCTGGTTTCTCGGGTGGCATGGGACGGGGTGCCGGTGCGGCCGCTGGAGCCGGACCGGGTGTTCCGGGTGCGGCTGGCGGTTCGGGTCGTGGTGGCGGGCGTGGTGCGGCACCGCAGCAGATGCTCGCGGCTGACATCATCGACAAGAACTTTGGCACGCTGACGGCGGCGAAGGTCAATCCGCAGGTCAAGATGCTGTGGATCGTCTGCGGCACGGCGGATTCTCTGATCGGCGTCAACCGCCAGTTCAAGGAATGGCTGAAAGGGAAGGGCATTAAATTCACCGAATCGGAAGTGCCGGATATGGCGCACGTGTGGCCGCTGTGGCGTCAGAATCTGACGGATATGGCGCAGCAGGTGTTTAAGTAGCGTTCGGCTTTCAGCGCTGAGCGATCAGCTTTGGATCGGCCAGCTTCGAAGGGGTTCCGGCTTTTTGCGGAACCCCTTTTTCTTTTCGCGGAACTCGCACCGCAATTCTGACGGCCTTTCGCTGTATACTTTCTTCATCCTGGGACGCTCCAATTTTACGAGTCTGAAATATCGAAGGTGGAATGGGCTGCCCGTCCTGCGATTGGCGATTGTTGCCGCTGCGCTCGGTGGTATTTGTGCCGCGCAACGCGCCACAGATGAACCCGCGCCATTACCTCCGGCCCGGTTTCAGGACTACCCGTTTGAGAAATGGACTTCGGGTCCGGAGAGATCTCCCATTAAATGGGAAATCCACCTGCTCGCCGCCGAACTGACGGCGCACCAGCGTCTTCTGCAGCGCATTCAGGTGTTGGTGCCTGGCAGCGAACTGGAAAAGCGGCGCGGTCGCGGCGAACTGGTGCTGCTCGCGCGCTTTGAGGATTCCGACGGGCGGCAGTGGCGGTCAGGAAATCGCCTGAATCTGCAGAATGTTCCGCCTGGCGTAAAATCGCAGGAATTAACCTTCACACTGGGCGCGTTCATCCGGCCGGGAGAATACAAGGTACTCATCGTCCTGGCCGATACGGGCTCCACGGAAAACAGCTTCAGCCGGCGAGCGCTGCATGTCGCAGAACTGAAGAACGACCCTTTGCCCGATTCCTGGCAGGGATTGCCATCTGTGGAAGTCCTCTCGCCTGTGGATGTTCCCGAGGCGTGGTTCCTGCCTGAGGTGAAAGACCGCCTGCATCTGGTGACGACGTCACGGGGTGCCAAACCGCCACAAATCGATTTGCTCGTGAATGTAACGCCGTCCGAAAAATCGCCGAACGCGGCCAGTTCTCAGCGTCGCAATATGTCGGCAGTCCTGCCTGCCGTGAAGGCACTGAGTGCGACAAACGTGCGACAGCGGCCTCCTTCCGCGGCGTTCATCGATCTCACTCACCAGCGGATCGGCTACGAAACTCCAAGTGCCGCGGCGATGGACTGGCATGCGGTGGTGAAAGCGCTGGCCGACGATAATCCGGGCCTGATTGACGCAAAGTCGCTGGCCGCGCAGGCTTCCATGCGCGATTATTTCGCGCGCGAAGTGGCGCAACGCGCTGGTGCTGAAGGGCCTCCGCGATGGCTCATCGTCGTCAGCGGCTCCATGTTTTTCAGCCAGCAGGAAATCAGCGCGTTGCCGGACCTGCCGCCCGATCCGAACCGCCACATCGTCTATCTGCGTCTTTCCGGCTTCTTCGGAAGCCTGAGCGGAGGGCGCGGGCCAGGCGGACGTGGCAGAGGGGCATCGGGCTCTATTGTGCCGGATGTTTCCATCGGGCCCACGGCGCGAATACAGGGCCCGGTGCCGGGGCTTACACTCCCCCCTGCCGCCATGGCGGGACGGGGCGGCGGTCGCGGCGATGCTACGGTGCCGGACGATCTGGAGCACGTGCTGCGGCCACTGGGCGCGCAAGTTGTCAGCGTCACGACTCCGGAAATCTTCCGCAAGACTCTTGCTGCGTTGTTGAGTGACATGTCCGCGAATTGAGCGTCTGATGAACATGCTGACCAAGGCGCGGATTTCCTTCCTCGCGGCGATACTGGCGGGGCAACTCTATGGGCAGGCTGGGTCCGGCGACGCCCAGTTCCGCCGGTTCCCGTTTGAAACCTGGGCCACAGAGAATGCAAAGCCCCAAATCGCGTGGGAGGTAGATGTTGCAGCGCCGTATCTGTTCCTGAATCAGAGACTGATGACGCGTGTCAACGTCGCGGTCGACAACCGGGAGCTTGTAAAACACCGTGACCTGAGCAGGATGTTCGTGTTTGTCCGCATGGAAGACTCCGCCGGACACCGATATCAGGCCGGCAACGATACGGCAGCGGTTCAGATTCAGGGAAACGACAGTTACCGCGAACTGCACTACGCGGTCTCGGCATTCGTGGTTCCCGGAGACTACACCATTTCCGTGGCCATATGCGACGGCGAAACGATGGCGCACAGTTTTCTTCGGCAGCGGCTTCATGTTGCGGAACTCAGCCACGATCCGCTGGCCGATGCCTGGCACGGATTGCCTGCGGTGGAGTTTCTGCCGGAGGACGTTCGGGCCGTCGCTATGATGCCCTCGCGTGTTCGGTTGCCGATCCGAACTCAGGGACCCGCGCGGCTGGAATTGCTTGTGAACACGACACCGTCCGAACTCAACTCGGTGAACAGATTCCGTCTGAATATCGAACGAATCGAGCCTGCACTGAAAGTGCTGATGGGCATCGAGCCCATCGGCGGTTCTGTTGGCCTCACCGTTGCGGATCTCAGCCGTCACCTGCTGACCTTCGAATGGCCGGATCTCAAAGACTTTGACTGGGTGCAGCATGACGGGGGCGTGCTGCACAGCGCTGTCAATAGATTCAGCACAGGGAGCGTCGATGCAAAGGCACTGTCGGTCCAGAGTCAGATGCTGCGCTTCTTTGCGGATGAAGCGACTCACCTGGCAGGCACTCCCGATCCGGCAGTCGCGCATGTCCTCATTGTGTTGAGCGGACCGGCTTTTTTCAAAGCGCAGGAACCGCCCCCATTCCAGTCTCTGCCGCGCGATCCGGCCCGCCGGGTTTTCTACATCCGTCTGGGGAACGATTCCCAGGTGCCAAACGCCCTCGCCGACAATCTGGAGCCGTTGCTCAAACCCATGGGCGCGAGGGTTTTCCGTGTCGTGACGCCGGAAGAATTCCGCAGAGCCCTCGGTACGATTCTCGACGAAATCGCGAAAATCCAGATCGCCCGATAGAATAGCTGTTTCGCTTCCCCCAATCGGGTGCGTTTCCAGACAATTTACAGGAGAGCTATGCCACAGGACACTTGTGATATCGGATTGATCGGACTCGCCGTGATGGGCCAGAATCTGGTCCTCAATATGAACGATCACGGCTTCAAAGTTGCCGTTTATAACCGGACCACTTCCAAGGTGGACGAGTTCATTAACCATGAGGCAAAAGGCACGAACGTGCTGGGCGCACACACGATGCCCGATTTCATCGCCAGCCTCAAACGACCAAGGCGCGTCATGCTGATGGTCAAAGCCGGCAGCGCGGTGGATCAGACAATCGATGAACTGCTGCCATTCCTCGAAGCGGGCGATATCGTGATCGACGGCGGCAATTCGCTGTTCACGGATTCCAACCGCCGCGAAGCGTCGCTGGCGGCGAAGGGCATTCTCTTCATCGGCACCGGCGTTTCGGGCGGTGAAGAGGGCGCGCGCCTTGGGCCCTCCATCATGCCGGGAGGCAATGCCGCGGCGTGGGAGCATGTGAAGCCGATTTTCCAGTCCATCGCCGCGAAGGTGGAAGATGGTACGCCGTGCTGTGACTGGGTGGGTGAAGGTGGTTCGGGCCATTATGTGAAGATGATTCACAACGGCATTGAATACGGCGATATGCAGCTCATCTGCGAGGCCTATCAGTTGCTGAAAGACGGACTTGGGCTGACGCCTGACGAACTGGCCGGCGTTTTCACTGAATGGAACAAGGGCGAACTCGACAGTTATCTGATCGAGATCACTTCGGAGATCTTCGCGAAGAAAGACGAAGACGGTTCGCCGCTGATCGATAAGATCCTGGATGCGGCAGGCCAGAAGGGTACCGGCAAGTGGACCTGCGAGAGCGCGCTCGACATGGGCATGCCGGTCACGCTGATTGGCGAGGCGGTGTTTGCTCGTTGCCTGTCTGCGATCAAAGACGCCCGCGTGGAAGCTTCAAAGGTGTTGACCGGCCCGGCAACGGCGAAGGCGGCCGATCGCGCGGAGTTCATCGAAGACGTGCGCCGCGCGCTGTATTGCTCGAAGATCATTTCGTATGCGCAGGGTTACATGCTGCTGAGCGCGGCGGCCCGCGAGTATAAATGGAATCTGAATCTGGGCGGCATTGCATTGATGTGGCGGGGCGGGTGCATCATCCGAAGCCGCTTCCTGGCGCGTATCAAAGAGGCGTTCGATAAGAACCCGACGCTCAGCAATCTGCTGCTCGACAGCTTCTTCAGTGACACCCTTGACAAGTACCAGGCGAGCTGGCGGAGCGGGTGTATTCGCGCGATTCAGCACGGCGTGCCGGTGCCGGCATTTTCCACCGCGATGTCGTTCTTCGATGGTTTCCGCACTGCCCGGCTGCCGGCGAATCTGCTTCAGGCGCAGCGCGATTTCTTTGGTGCGCATACGTATGAGCGGGTGGATCAGCCGCGTGGCCAGTTCTTCCATACGAACTGGACCGGCCGCGGAGGCAGAGTTTCGTCGACCACCTACACCGTATAGGAATCAGGACGGGGCGCGTGCGGGGGGCGCTAAGCTGACCTCATCTGAGGTGTTGATCATGCGCTCCGTTCATTTCTCTATCTGCGTGCCATCTGTCGCGCGGGTTTTTAGTCTCGGCATTGTTCTCGTTTCCGGCGCGGGTGCCCAAACGCCCGCGCCGGCCTTCGGCCCCACTAGTCCATTCTTCGCGCCGAGTACGCTGCCCTTTCAGGCTCCGCCGCTCGACAGAATCAAAGACTCGGATTACCTGCCTGCCTTCGAGGCGGGCATTGCGGAGCGCATGAAAGAGATTGACGCCATCGCGAACAATCCCGCGCCGCCCACTTTTGAAAACACGCTGATCGCGATGGAAAAGAGCGGGCAACTGCTGGGCCGCGTACAGCGCGCATTCGGGGCGGTCACCAGTGCAAATATTAATCCGGAACTTCAGGAAACTCAAAGAACGCTGACGCCGAAACTCGCGGCACTGTCCGACGCCGTGTCGCTCAATCCGAAGCTTTTCGCCCGGATTGCGGCGATCTACAAACAGAGGGATTCGCTCAAGCCTGACGCCGAGGGCAGGCGATTGGTCGAGCGCACCTACGCGCGCTTTGCCCACAACGGCGCGAACCTGTCGGAGGCCGATAAGACGCGCCTGAAGCAGATCAACGAACAGCTCTCCGTGCTCAGCAATACCTTCCGCCGGAAACTGCTGGCGGCTACTAAGGCAGGAGCCTTTGTCACGACGGACAAAGCCGCTCTTGCCGGCCTCAGCGATGCCCAGCTTGCCGCGGCGGAGCAGGCCGCGAAGGCCCGCGGCCTGCAGGGCTACGTTCTGCCGCTGCAGAACACGACACAGCAGCCTTTGCTTCAGGTGCTGAGCAATCGCGCCACCCGCCAGGCGATTTTCGATGCCGGCTGGAAACGCGCCGAGCAGGGCGGGGAAAACGACACACGGGAGACCATTGCGCAGATCGCAAAGCTACGCGCCGAAAAAGCAAAACTGCTGGGTTTCGCGGACTTCGCGGCCTGGGAACTGGAAGACACGATGGCGAAAACACCTGATGCCGTCATGCGTTTTCTGGACGCGCTGGTCACTCCCGCCGTTGCCAACGCAACCGCCGAAGCGAAAGACATTCAGGCCGTGATCGATGCGCAAAAGGGCGGTTTCCGGCTGGCTCCTTATGACTGGGATTTCTACGCCGACCAGGTTCGTAAAGCGAAGTACGACGTGGATGAGGCCGCGGTACGGCCGTACTTTGAACTGAATCGCGTGTTGCAGGATGGCGTTTTCTACGCTGCCACTCAGCTTTATGGCATCACGTTCAAAGAGCGTACGGACATTCCGGTCTACCAGCCGGAAGTGCGCGTCTTCGAAGTTTTTGAGGCCGATGGCAAACACCTTGCGCTGTTTTACACCGACTACTTCAAACGCGATAACAAACAGGGTGGCGCCTGGACCAGCAGCTTTGTCCCGGCGTCAAAGCTGCTGGGCACTTCGCCGGTCGTCTACAACGTCTGTAATTTCGCCAAACCGGCGCCCGGTGAGCCCGCACTGATCAGCTACAGCGACGTGCGGACTATGTTCCATGAGTTCGGGCACGCGCTGGCCGGCATGTTTTCGAATTATCAGTACCCCGGCCTCGGTGGTCTTCCCCGCGATTTCGGTGAGGTTCCGTCGGAGTTCAACGAACACTGGCGCGACGAGCCCACAGTCTTCGCACGTTACGCGCGGCACTACAAAACCGGCGAGCCCATGCCTGCGGCGTTGGTCGCGAAGCTGAGGGCGGCGGAGTCGTTTAACCAGGGCTATTCGTTCACGGAACTTCTGGCTGCGTCTGAACTCGACATGCAATGGCACCTGCTGACGGCGGACGCGCCGCAGCAGGATCCCGATGTCTTTGAAAAGTCGGCGCTCGATAAGAAGAAGCTGCTGGTGGATGCCGTACCCACGCGTTATCGTTCCTCGTACTTCGCCCACATCTGGGACGGCGGTTACTCCGCCGGCTACTACGGTTATCTCTGGAGCGAGATGATTGAGGACGACGCCTACACGTGGTTTACCGAGCACGGCGGCATGACGCGCGCCAATGGCGAACGTTTCCGGCAGATGATCCTCTCGAAGGGCAATTCGCAGGACCTCGAAACGCTTTATAAGGCCTGGCGCGGCGGACCGCCGTCGATTGACGGCCTGCTGCGGGACCGGGGTTTGGCGGCCGCAAAGCCTTCGAAGTAGGTGGATTTCTCTCCATCGCGCATGGCCGTTGCAATGAGGGTTGCACAGTGACGTTCAGGAGCTCAAAAGCACCCCTTTGATATCCTGTTTCTTAACCCCACGCAACACGCGTAACCCTCAAGGAGAACCATCCGTAACATGCCAGTCAAAGTTGGAATTAATGGCTTCGGCCGCATCGGCCGGAACGTCGTCCGTGCCGCCCTGAACAACCCCGAGATCGAATTCGTCGCCGTGAATGACCTCACAGACGTCAAGACTCTCGCCCACATGACCAAATACGATTCACTGCTCGGCCCGTTGCCCGAGCCGGTGAAGGTGGATGGCGATACCATCGTGATCGGCGACCGCCGGATCAAAGTTTTCGCCGAGAAAGATCCGGCCCTCATTGACTGGAGCTCGGTTGGCGCGGAAATCGTGATTGAATCCACCGGGCGTTTCGTGGACAAGGCCAATGCCTCGAAGCACCTTCGCGGCAGCGTCAAGAAAGTCATCATCTCGGCCCCGGCCAAAGACGAAGACATCACGATCGTGCTCGGCGTGAACGACAGCGCTTACGATCCGGCCAAGCATCACGTGGTTTCGAATGCCTCCTGCACCACGAACTGCCTCGCTCCGGTCTGCAAGGTTCTGCACGAGAAGTTCGGTATTGAAAAGGGGTCGATGACCACCATCCACTCCTACACCAACGATCAGAACGTGCTCGATCTGCCGCACAAGGATCTGCGCCGCGCCCGCGCCGCTGCTATCAACATGATTCCGACCACGACCGGCGCCGCCAAGGCTATCGCGCTCGTGATGCCGGAACTCAAGGGCAAGCTGGATGGTTACGCCATGCGCGTGCCGACGCCGGACGTCTCCGTGGTCGATCTGGTCCTCATCCTGAAGACCAACACGACCGAAAAAGAAGTGAACGCGGCTCTCCAGGCTGCTGCCGAAGGCGAACTGAAGGGAATTCTGGCCTATACCGAAGATCCGGTCGTTTCCACCGACATGCTGCACAATCCCAACAGCTCCATTGTTGACGCTCAGCTCACCAAGATCATGGATGGCAACTTCCTGAAGGTTGTGGCCTGGTATGACAACGAGTGGGGTTACTCCAACCGTGTGAACGATCTGGTGCTCTTCATGGTGAAGAAGGGTCTGTAAACGGTCGGCGGTTTTACTGCCACCGGGTGATTTGCGAAGGAGGGAGTCTCTCTGGCGAGGGGCTCTCTCTTTTGTCGTTTTGTGCCGTCCGCGGGGTCCGTCACGGTTACACCTCGCACAGGGGGATTCCATATGACACGCGGTTGTAGTATGATCTAGCCTATGAAGAAAACCCTCTTGGCCTTAGTGGCTATTCTCTGTTTGACATTCGCGGCATCCGCAGCCGACTTCAGCGGTAAGTGGGTCCGAGACCCTGCAGCGGCTCCGGCTGGTGGACCTCCCGGCGGTGGCGCTCCTGGTGGCGGTGCTCCGGGCGGCGGTGGTGGTGGTCGTGGCATGGGCGGCGGTGGCGGCACCTATGAATTCAAGGTGGCCGGTGCCAAGCTCACTGGTTCGATCACGAATCCCGGTCGTGGCGGTGGCGATCCGACGGTACAGGAAATCACGGACGGAAAAGTCAGCGGCGACACGTTCTCGTTCAGCGTGATGCAGCCCGGCCGCGGCGGCGGCGATCCGACCAAGGTTGACTACACGGGTAAGGTTGTTGGTGACAAGCTCGAAATCACCACTGATCGCGGCCGTGGACCTCAGACGACCACGCTCGTAAAAGCACCGTAGATATTTGCAGCCTTACGATTGTCTGACATGGCAGAGGGTGGACTAACGGCAGCCTGAAAGCTGCCGGGTGTGCCTTTCGGACAACCTGATACAAGCAAGGACGCCGCTCGCGGTGTTGGGATCAAACGGATTCCGGCCCGCCAGCGGCGTCTTTTTGCGCTTATAAGTATTTCATTTGCGCGCACAGGTGAAGCAGTGTAAAAGAGTGTAATCTGACTCCCCCCGGTAACCCTCCGCCCGATGAGATCATCATTCCACATATGAAAGCTACGCTTCTGGCCGTTATGGCCGTGCTGTGTTCGTCGGTCAGGCTGTCTGCGGCGTACCGGGCGACAGGCCTGCAGGTGTATTTCAACACAGGCGACCGCGGAGCGCGGACGGTGCCGCTGAATACGGTGAAGTAGTTGGCACTTTGCTTCATTGATGGGCAATGTATAGAGTGCGGTCGGACCTGGACCTTTGGACTCAACCGACGGCCCGGGTCTTCTGCTGTATGAGTTGTGGTTCCTGAACAATCGAAGAGGATAGAAATTCATGTTGCGTTCCACCTGTCTGATTTTGCTGATTTTCACGGGAGTTGCATCCGCCGATACCCAAACCGGCATTGTGCGTTCCGGTGGGCAGCCCATTCCTGGCGCCACGGTATCGGCCGAATGCGGTACCGAGAGCAAGATTACGACGACCACAGACGATGCCGGGCGTTATGAGATGGGTGGTCTGCCCTCCACGTCGTGCAAGTACACGGTGCTGATGTTCGGCTTTGAGGCGACGCAGAAGGACGCGGTGACGTCCACGACTCCGCTGATTTTTGATTTGAAGCAGCAGGCTCGCGCCACGCTTGGTGTGGCACCGAAGCCGGCTTCGGTGATCAGTGCGGCACCGGCACCGGTAGCGGTTCCCGCTCCGGCGCCCACGCCGGCAGCGCCCGCGCCAACGCCTGACGCTCCCCGGCCCAGCATGGCTGCGGCCCAGGCAGCTGCAAATGCACCGGCGGGCGGCCGCGGTGGACGGACCGGCGGCCGTGGGGCAACCGGCGGTACAGGTTCGGCAGCGGCGACGGCCGCAGGTGGACGCGGTGGCCGTGGCGGACAGACGCAGGCAGGCGGACGTGGCGCTGCAGCGGCCCCGCAGGCGGGCTTCACGAGTGTCAACCTGGTGCAGAACGGCGATGTGACAGTGTCGGATGCACCGGCGGCCAGCATGGCGAGTGCGGCAGAGGGTGGTGTGGCGGCAAGCGACGCCTTTACGGTGAGCGGCACGATTAGCCAAGGCGTGATGGCTCAGGCCGGCGACGGTCTGGGTATGGGTGGCGCGGGCGGTTTTGGCTTTGGCCAGAATGGGCTGGGTGGCGATCCCTTTGGCGGGGCAGGTGGTGATCCGACGGCGGCTGGCGGCGCGGGTGGCCGCGGCGGCGGGGCAGGTGGACGCGGCGGCGGTGCGCCGGGTGGCGGACGCGGCGGTGGCGGTGCCGGATTTGCCGGAGGTGGAGCGGGTGGGCGCGGCGGTGGCGGTGCTGGCGGCGGACGCGGCGGTGCCGGTGGCCGTGGCGGCGGTCGTGGCCCCAATGGTACGACGGCGTTTGGTAACCGTGCCGGTCGTGGCCGCGGTCCGCAGTGGCAGGCCAGTCTGAATTACACCTTCCAGAATTCCGCGTTGAATGCCCGGCCTTACTCGCTGGCCTCGGCTACGACGAGCGGTTTGGCTCCGTCAAAGCCGGCAACGGCGAATAACCAGGGTGGTTTCACTCTGGGCGGTCCCATCATGATTCCGAAGACAAAGATTAATCTGAAGAACTCACGCTGGAATCTGAATGTGACAGGGACGCGCAATCGAACCGGCATTACCAACGTTTCGAGCGTGCCCACAGGAGTCGCAGGCCCGAATGGTTCGGGTTTGCGCTTTGGAGATTTCTCCAGCCTTGCGGCAACGAACATCATTTACGATCCGCGTACGGGCAATACGGTTCCGTTTGCCAATAACATCATTCCCCAGAGCCTGATCAGCAGCCAGGCCGTCGGGTTGCTGAATTACTACCCGACTGCCACTGGCGTCGGCCTTGTCAAGAATTACGAATTCGATGCCAGCAACCCAAGCAACAGCAATAACGTTTCGGCCACGGTTTCGGATCCGATCACGCCGAAGGATCGCATCAATGTCAATATTTCGGCACAAAGCAGGAATTCGGCCAGCATTCAAACCTTCGGGTTTAAGGACCCCACCAGCGGCGGCGGTAAGGCGCTGAGTATTTCCTACTCACGAACAATCCGGCCAACGCTGGTCAATAATTTCAGCGTGTCGGTGAATCGGAACAACACGAACAACTCTTCTTATTTTTCGACTCTTGGAATCAACGTCGCCGCGCAGGACGGGATTAACGGCGTGCTGGCGACGCCGGCGACTTACGGACCGCCCTCGCTGAGCTTCCAGAATTTTGCCGGCCTTTCAGATGGCTATCCTTCCACGAACCATTCGGCGACGTTCTCGCTGACCGACTCCATTACAAAATCGAAGGGCAAGCACAACATGTCGTTTGGCCTGACCGGCTCGAAGCGGGAATCGAATTCGCTCGTGGCGAACAACGCCCGCGGTTCCTTCAGCTTTACTGGTGTGAGTACGCAGCAGATCGTCAACGGCAGCCCGGTCCCGAAAGGAACAGGCTATGACATGGCCGACTTCCTGCTTGGCTTGCCGGCATCCACTTCCATTGTTCATTATCTGAACGGAAACGACATGTTCTACTACCGGCAGAACACCGCCGCCGCCTACGCCAACGACGATTACCGTCTCAATACCCGAGTGACCATCAACGCAGGCCTGCGCTGGGAATTCTACGCGCCGCAGACCGAAAAATACGGTCACATGGCCAATCTCGAATTCTCGCCGGACGGAACCGGAGTCAACGTGGTAACGCCTGGCCAGACTTATAAGTACGGGGGCGGTACGGTACCGAACGGGCTTATCAGTCCGCAATATGGCATGTTTGAGCCGCAGTTTGGCTTTGCCGCAAAGCCCTGGACCAAACGCGCTATCGTATTCCGCGGCGGCTACGGCATTCGCTATGACGGCGGAGCGCTGGCACAGCAGGGGAACAAAATGACGATTCAGCCGCCCTTCGTGCAGTCGGTGAGTCTCACTCCGGCCCAGGCCCTCAACTATACGGGGAACGTGCTGACCCTGCAGAATGGCTTTCCCACACTGCCGCTCTCGACGATTACCAACAGCTACGGCGTGAGTCCTAATTACAAAGCGGCCATGGCGCAACAATGGAACGCCATCATCCAGTACACGCTGGGCAGATCCTATGTGATTCAGGCTTCTTATTTCGGAACTAAAGGTACTAACCTGGATGTGCTGCTGGGACCGAACCGCGCTACCCCCGGTCCCGCCGCCACGCTCACCAGTCGCGTGCCGGTTCCCAACGCGCTCACCACTATCCAGTTCGATAAGCCAATCGGCGATTCCATCAACCACACAGGCCAGGCGCAGGTTACGCGACGTCTGGCGAAGGGGTTTGGCGCTGGTGTCACGTATACGCTTCAGAAAACGATTTCGGACTCTTCTATCCTGGGTACCGGCGTAGTCCAGATCGAAAACAACATTCTCGCGGAGCGGGCCGTTACCACGGCTCCCCATCAGGATCTGGCCGTGACGTTTAACTACCAGTCGCTCGCCACCAACCAGAAGAGCCAGTTCTACTGGAACCTGATTCGCGGCTGGCAACTGCAAGGCAGCTATGACGTGAATTCCGGAAACCCCTCTACCGCGACCCTGGCGACCGATCCTTCCGGGACCGGTATTATCGGCGCGGCGCGCGCCAACGCCACGGGATTATCCGTCACCGATGGCACCGGGTATTTCAATACCGCTGCCTTCGCGCTGGTACCTGCGGGAACTTACGGGACAGCCGGTCGCAACACGATTCCCGGCATCGTGAATTTCACGATCCGTGCTTCGGCGATGCGGTCGTTCCGTCTGGGCGAACGGCATCGGCTGGCGCTGACCTTAAACACCACCAACCCGCTGAATCACGTTTCCATTACCGGCTTCGGGACGCAGTTTGGTTCCAATACCTTCGGAATCGCAACCAGAGCGGGTGCGATGCGCAACGTTTCCGCGCAGGCGAGGTTTACATTCTGATGTTTCACCAGTTGACGTTCGACACAGTAAAAGGGCAGATCACCACCATGAAGCGGACACTCATCTTCGGCCTCACATTCATCCTGGCGCTCGGCAACCTTCCGGCGCAGGAACCGCTTACCATCCGGGTCAACACCACGCTCGTCATTATCGACGTGGCGGTGAAGGACAAATCCGGAAAGGTCGTTGAAGATCTCAAGAAGAATGACTTCACGCTGACCGAAGACGGCAAGGCGCAGCAGATCGCGGTCTTCGACTTCCAGAAACTGGATATGGAAACCGCTCCGCCCGTACCGGCCGTGAAAGCGGTCAATGCAACTCCCGCCACGCCTGCCGCACCGGCGAAACCCGCCTCTATCAGTGGGTCCATCGCTCAATCGTCCCAGCCGGCGGGTGCCGCCGCGGCCAAAACCACCGCTGCCGTGGCCGTCAAGCCTGGTACCGCGCAGCCCATCATCCGCTATCAGGATCGCCGTCTGGTCGCCATGCTTTTCGACATGAGCACCATGGCCGTGGCGGAACAGATCCGCGTGCAGAAGACGGCCATCGACTTTATTCACAAAGATCTGAAGCCTGCCGATCTGGTCTGCGTGATGATCGCCACCAGCGGTCCGCTGGAAATCTCGCAGGACTTTACGGACGACAAAGACGCGCTGGAAGCGGCGGTCAAGAAGTTCCATATCGGCGAAGGTTCAGACCTGGCGGACAGCCTGGGTTCGGGCGACGCGACCGACGACAATACGTTCAGCGCGGACCAGTCGGAATTCGACATCTTCAACGTGGATAAGAAACTGACCACGATTGAAACGGCAGCCAAGCTCCTCGCCGGGTTCCCTGAAAAAAAGGCGCTGATGTATTTCTCCGGCGGCATCACGCAGTCGGGCAGTGACAATCAGGCCGAACTGATGAAGCTGATCAATACGGCGAAGAAGTCGAACGTTGCGATCTATCCGATCGACGCGCGCGGTATGACGGCTTCCGCCCCGGGTGGCGATGCTTCCACAAAGTCGGGCAGTGGTTCCAGTTTGTTCACCGGGAGTGCTACCGGCGGGCGTGGCGGTGGGCGCGGTGGCGCGGCGAACGACACCGCGCAGGAAACGCTTGCGACCATGGCGGCGGATACCGGCGGCAAACTGTTCGCCGAAGACAATGACCTCACGGTCGGTCTGGAACAGGCCCGCGACGACATTGGCAGCTACTACATCCTCGGCTACTACAGTACGAATAACAAGCAGGATGGCAAATACCGGACCGTCAGCGTGAAACTCGGCAGGGCGGATGTCGCTTCGGCCAAGCTCGATTACAAACACGGGTACTTCGCGGACAAGGAGTTCGGCAAGTTCACCTCGCAGGACAAGGAAGACCAGTTACAGCAGGCGCTCATTCTGGGAGATCCCATTACGGATTTGACGCTCGCGGCGGAAGTGAACTACTTCCGACTGGCGCGCGACCGCTATTTTGTGCCCTTCAGCGTAAAGATTCCGGGTTCGGAAATCGCGCTCGCCAAGACGAAGGGTAACGCGAAGACGGATCTGGATTTCGTCGGACAATTGCTTGATAGTAAAGACAAGATGGCCGGGGTGGTTCGCGACGGAATCACGATTCCGCTGGCGCAATCCACGGTGGCCGAACTCAATAACAGGACGATCGCTTACGATACGGGCTTCACTGTGGCACCGGGGACCTATAAACTCAAATTCCTGACACGTGAAAATGAAACCGGCAAGATGGGAACCTACGAAACCAAAATCGTGATCCCGGATCTGGCCGCCGATCAGCCGGCAAGAGTCAAGACCAGCACCATCGTGCTGAGCAGTCAGCGTCAGCCGCTGAAGGCTGCGCTGGCGAAGGCGGACCCCAACAGTAAAGTGGCGGAGTCCAACCCGCTGGTGGAGCAAGGCCAGCAACTGGTTCCGAGCATCACCCGTGTATTCCGCAAGGACCAGAACCTGTTTGTCTATATGGAAGTCTATGATCCGGTGCTGGATGCGGAGCAGAAGCCGAGCGTGGCGGCCACCCTCGCGTTCTACCGCGGCAAGACCAAGCTGTTTGAATCCGAACCGGTACATCTGGACGCATTCATCCCACAGCGTGGTCAAACGCTGCCGGTGAAGTTCCAGGTGCCGCTTTCGAAGCTGCCGACTGGCGTTTACACCTGCCAGATCAGCCTGATGGATGAAAACGGCCAGAAGTTTGGCTTCCAGCGTGCTGAAATCAAGGTGCTCCCGGCGCAGAACGCAGCGGGTGCGGCACCAGCGGCAGCAAAACCGGCAGGCTTCTGAAGGCTGTAGCCCGAGGCCATAGCCCGGAACCGGGCGACGGATGTCATCTAACAAAGGCGAGGTCAGCAGGTCCCTGCCGACCTCGTTTTGCGTGGCGGTGTCCTGCCCGCAGAGGTGAAGTTTCCGTCTTTTGGGGCGAACGCCCCTGAAAACGCTGTTTTTGCGATCAATCCGGCCCGTCCGTGGCTCCCCCATTGTAAACAAACGCAATGACTTAAGGGACTTTTGTAAAAGGTTGCAACGGATGTGCAGAACCGGCCCGGATGCCAATATAATCGTAACGTGTTCCAATTGAAGGGAAAATTTTCTATGTTGCGATCCACATGCGTCGCTTTGTTCGTTTTTGCGGGAATAGCCGCTGCCGATGTCCAGAGCGGCGTGGTCCGTTCCGGCGGGCAGCCGATTCCCGGCGCCACGGTAACAGCCCAGTGCGGCACCGATAAGATTCCGACGGTCACCGATGATGCGGGCCGCTTTGAAATCGGTGGCTTGCCCTCAACCTCCTGCAAGTATACGGTTTTGATTTTCGGTTTTGAACCGCTTCAGAAAGATGCGGCGGCTTCATCTACTCCACTCACTCTCGATCTGACTCTTCAGGGACATGCCAGCGTGCCGGTTGCTCCCGGCGCGGCCCCCGCTCCGGTTAAGGCCCCCGCGGCTCCGGTCGTAACGGCGGTTCCAGCGACTCCGGCTCCCGGTGCTCCGGCGGCCCCGGCGGCTCCGATGCCGACTATGGCGGGACGTGGCGCGGTGATGGCCAATAATGGTCGCGGTGCCCAGCCAGCAGCTGGTGGTCGCGGCGCGGCTGCGGCAGGCGGTCGTGGCGGACAGGGTGGAGGTCGCGGCGGCTTCCAGAGCCTCAGCCTGACAACGAACGGCGACGTCCTCGCCTCTGATGCTCCCGCCTCGGTAGTCGGCGGTGACACCGGCGGCGGTGCTGGCGCGGGTGATGCCTTTACCATTAACGGCACCGTAAGCTCCGGCGTTCAGGCACAGCCCGGCGACGGCTTTGGTGGTGGTCCCGGCGGCTTTGGTTTTGGCGCAGGTGGCCCGGGTGGCATCGGTGGTGATTTTGGCGGTCAGGGTGGTCCTGGCGGACGCGGTGGCGATAACGGCGGCGGTGGTGGTCGCGGCGGCGGTCAGGGCGGTCCCGGCGGTGGTGGTGGCGGCTTTGGTGCCCCCGGCGGTGGCGGCGGTGGTCGCGGCGGTGGCGGCGGCTTCGGCGGCCCCGGCGGTGGTGGACGTGGCGGTCCTGGCGGTCCTGGTGGCGGTCGTGGTCCCAACGGCGTGACGGCGTTTGGCAATCGTGCCGGTCGCGGACGTGGCCCGCAATGGCAGGCCAGCGTCAACTATAACTTCGCCAATTCCGTACTGAATGCGCGCCCCTACTCGCTCCAGTCGGCATCGACGAACGGTGTGGTTCAGGCCAAGGCTCAAACGGCCAATAACAATTTCGGCCTAACGCTGGGCGGTCCCATCATGATTCCGAAAACGAAGATCAATCTGAAGAATTCGCGCTGGAACCTGAACTACACGGGGTCGCGCAATACGGTCGGTGTGAATCCGCTCTCGAGCGTGCCCACGGCAGCCTTTAAGTCCGGAGACTTCTCCAGCCTGCTCGGAACAACCACAATTTACCAGCCGGGCGGCCTGATTCCGTTCCAGAACAATATCATTACTCCCAGTCTGATCAGCCCGGCGGCAACGGCGTTGCTCAAGTTCTATCCGGATCCCACGGGCACCGGTCTGAAGAACAACTACCAGCTGATCGGCAGCAATCCGAGTAACAGCAACAATATCAATTTCACCCTGAGCGATCCGCTCACGACGAAAGATCGTATTAACCTCAACCTCTCTTACCAGAGCCGCAGTTCGACCAGCGAGCAGGCCTTCGGTTACCTGGATCCTACCAACGGAAATGGTGGCAACCTTTCGCTCACCTATTCGAAGACGATTCGCCCCACCCTGGTGAACTCTCTCTCCGTTGGCATTAACCGCAACGTGACGAACGCCCTCTCGTTCTTCTCCAATGGAGTAAATGTGGCTGGCCAACTTGGTATCAACGGCGTGCTGGCGACGCCTGCGACCTACGGGCCGCCGTCGCTGAGTCTGACAAACTTCTCCGGCCTCAATGACGGCACACCGTCCCAAAGCCATGCGACGACCCTGAATTTCAGCGATTCCGTTGTGAAATCTCTGGGCAAACATAACCTGACGTTTGGCGTCACAGGCAGTTCCCGCGCCACCAACTCGCTTACGGCCAGTAACGCCCGCGGCAGTTTTGGTTTCACCGGCATCAATACGGAACAGGTGGTCAATGGCGTTCCCACCAGTTCGCTGGCGAATCCCACCGGATACGATCTGGCCGACCTCCTGCTGGGGGTGCCAAACTCGGCTTCGGTGACACAGTACCTCAACGGGAATAATACTTTTTACTATCGGCAAAAGACGGGTGCCGCGTACGCGAGCGATGACTACCGCCTTACTACGGCACTGACTCTGAGTCTCGGACTGCGTTGGGAGTTCTTCGGTCCTCAAACCGAAAAGTACAACCACATGGCAAACCTGGAATTCGCGCCCGGTGGTGGCAACGTCAGTGTTGTTACTCCCGGCATGCTGGACGCACTCGGCAACGGCAGCGTACCGAACGGCCTCATCAGGCCCGACTTCAAAATGGTGGAGCCCCGTTTGGGCTTTGCCTGGAAGCCCTGGTCCAAGCGCGCGATCGTTTTCCGCGGCGGCTACGGTATTGCATACAACGGCGGCTCAATCGCGCAGATCGGAAGCAAGCTGACGATTCAGCCTCCCTTCGTGCAGACTCTCAGTCTGAATACAACGACGACTCCCGGGCTGACCATCCTCAATGGACTGGTGGCACCGGCGGGAACGTCGGTCACGAACTCGTACGGCGTAGATCCGAATTACATCCCGGCCAGAGCGCAATCCTGGAACGCGAGCACGCAGTACACCTTTAAGACGTCTTACGTCTTCCAGTTGAGTTACTACGGCGCTAAGGGCGACAACCTCGATGTCCTCCAGGGGCCGAACCGGCGAGCCCTCGGCGGCACGGTGCTCCCCTATCCCAAGGCGCTCTCCACGGTTCAGTTCAATCAATCCATCGGCAATTCGATCGGTCACAGCGGTACGGCTCAGCTGAACCGCCGCTTCGCTCGCGGCCTCTCCGGTCTTGCAACCTACACCCTCTCGAAGACTCTCTCTGATTCTTCGATCCTGGGTAGCGGTGTGGTGCAGATTCAGAATAATCTGCTGGCCGAACGCGCTATCACGAGCGATCCGCACCAGACCTTCAGTCTGAACTTCAACTATCAGACCCTGGTCGGCAATCAGAAGAGCGCGGTTTATCTCACGATTCTGCGCGGTTGGCAGGTAAACGGGGGTTACAGCGTGACATCGGGAACTCCCTTCACCGCCACCGTTTCCGGCGATCCCTCGGGTACCGGCATTATCGGCTCGGCCCGTGCGAATGCCACCGGCCTTCCGGTAACGAATGGTGTCGGTTACTTCAATCCGGCTGCGTTCACGACAGTGCCTGGCGGCACTTACGGTACTGCGGGACGCAATACCATCCCCGGTATCGTGAACTTCAGCCTGAATGTCTCCGCCGCCCGCAGTTTCAGGATCGGCGAAAAGCACAGAATTCAGTTGACCTTCAACACGCAGAATCCTTTGAATCACCCGACGATTACCGGTATCAATACGGTGATCGATTCGAAAACTCTTACTCCGGGCACACCGACTCAGGCAGGCAGCATGCGCACGGTCAACGCCCAGGCGAGGTTCACATTCTGATGTCGAAGAATCTTAACAACGCCATGCTCCAGACAGATAATCAGGGGAACAGAATGATGAAGAAAACAGTAGCAACCGGGCTCGCCTTCTTCCTGGCCATCGGGAACCTCCCGGCACAGCAGCAGCCGGTTACATTTACGGCCAACACGACTCTCGTTGTCATCGACGTCGCCGTGAAGGACAAGTCGGGCAAGGTCATCGAAGACCTCAAGAAGGGCGATTTTGTCGTGCAGGAAGACGGCAAGAATCAGCAGATCGCGGTCTTCGACTTCCAGAAGCTCGATATCGATACCGCCCCGGCGGTGCCGGCAGTCAAGGCGGATGCGAAACCGGCGACTCCGGCAAAACCAGCGGCAGGTCAGCCTGCCAGTGTCGGTGCCTCCATCGTACAAACGGCGCAACCCGCTCCGACCGCTCCAGCCAAAGCCCCTGCCCCGGCTGAAGTAGCTACCAAGCCCGGTACTGCGAAGCCGATTATCCGCTTTCAGGATCGCCGCCTCGTCGCTATGTTGTTCGACATGAGCACCATGGCGGTTGCCGAACAGATTCGCGTGCAGAAGACGGCGGTGGATTTCATCCGCAAGTCGCTCAAGCCCGCCGATCTGGTTACCGTCATGATGGCGACTACCGGTCCACTGGAAGTGGTGCAGGATTTCACCGACGATAAGGACGCGCTCGAAGCTGCCGTCAAGAAGTTCCGCATCGGTGAAGGCAGCGACCTTGCCGGCAGCGCCGGCGCGGGCGACACGTCGGACGACAATACGTTCAGCGCCGACCAGTCCGAATTCGACATCTTCAACGTCGATAAGAAACTGACCACCATCGAAACGTCGTGCAAGATGCTGGCAAGTTTCCCGGAAAAGAAAGCTCTGATGTATTTTTCGAGCGGTATTTCGCAGTCCGGTCAGGACAATCAGGCGGAATTGCTGAAGGCTGTGAACGTCTGCAAGAAGTCGAACGTGTCCATCGATCCGATCGATGCCCGCGGCATGACTGCTTCGGCTCCGGGTGGCGATGCGACAGCAGCTTCCGGTCGCGGTACAAGCTTGTTCAGCGCTGGCGGCGGTTCGGGCGGCGGTGGTGGCGGTCGTGGCGGTGCGGCGAACGATACGGCTCAGCAGACCCTCTCTACGCTTGCCGCTGACACGGGTGGAAAGCTTTTCGCCGAAAGCAATGATCTCGCGGTTGGCCTGGAACAGGCGCGCGACGACATCGGCAGCTATTACATTGTTGGCTACTACAGCACCAACAGCAAATCGGACGGCAAGTATCGCACTGTGGCAGTGAAACTGACCCGTGCCGATGCGGCCTCCGCCAAGATGGATTACCGGCACGGCTACTTCGCAGAAAAGGAATTCGGCAAGTTTACCGCAGCCGATAAGGACGATCAGTTGCAGCAGGCACTCATCCTGGGTGACCCGATTACGGATCTCTCCATCGCTGCCGAAGTGAATTACTTCCGGCTCGCACGCGATCGCTATTTTGTGCCCCTCAACGTGAAGATTCCGGGTTCGGAAATCGCACTTGCCAAGACCAAGGGCAATGCCAAGACAGACCTCGACTTTATTGGCCAGTTGCGAAACAGCAAAGACCAGATGGTGGGCCAGGTGGCCGATACGATTACGATCCAGCTGGCGGCTTCCTCGCTGACGGAGCTGAACAACCGAACGATCGCCTATGACACGGGCTTCGCGGTGCCGCCCGGTTCGTATAAGCTGAAGTTCCTCACCCGCGAGAACGAAACCGGCAAGATGGGAACCTACGAACGCAGCTTCGTCATTCCTGATCTGTCGGTGGATCAACCGAGCACCATCAAGACCAGCACCATCGTGCTCAGCAGCCAGCGTCAGTCCACTAAGGGCGCGCTCGCCAAGGCCGATCCCAACAGCAAACTGACTGACGCAAATCCGCTGGTGGAAGACGGACAGCAGTTGGTCCCGAGCATCACCCGCGTCTTCCGCAAGGACCAGAATCTGTACGTCTACATGGAAGTGTACGACCCGACTCTGGGCACCGATCAGAAGCCCAGCGTGGCCGCCATCCTGACCTTCTTCCGCGGGAAGAACAAGATGTCCGAATCGCAGCCGGTGCATCTGGATACGTTCATTCCGCAGCGCGGCCAGACGTTGCCGGTACAGTTCCAGGTACCGCTGTCAACCCTGCCGACCGGTATCTACACCTGCCAGATCAATCTGATCGACGAAAACGGACACAAGTTCGGCTTCCAGAGAGCGGATATTAAGGTCCTGCCCGCCGCGAACGCGGCTGCAGCAGCCCCCAAACCGGCTGGCTTCTAGGGCCTGACGGAAGACAATTCAAACGCAGCAATGGCCGCCAATCCCTGTGATTGGCGGCCATTGCTGCGTTTCGGCACGTGCCTCATTTCAAAACACTCACTTCCGTTAGCTGACCCGGTTATTACCCCGACGATACTATTCGTTCCATACGAAAGAGCACTTGCAGTCCTGTAGGTACTGGAACCATACTGTATGTTAGCGTGGAACAGTCCAACAAGATTCGGGCGGTTTTCGGTGCCGGCTTCGCCATTCTTCTCGGGGTCGGGATTGCCGCTGTCATCCAGACTTTCGTCTGGCAGGATGGCGGTGCGCTGGTGGCGCGAGCATATGAAGCCCTGAACCGCCTGGACTCGATTGCATACTCGTCGAAGGCCGCCGAGGAGGCCGGTCTTCGGTTTGCTTCGGCGTCAGATACCGCGGCTGCGGCCGAATGCCGAAAAGATCTGAGCGATATTCGGGAACTGGTCGCCGGTTTTGGTTCCGCGAGCCGGGACTCGTCTCAGGGTCCATTGCTGGCGGGCATCAAGCGGCGCTTGTCCGAATTGCTGGACGCTGAATATGTTGCTCTCCGTTCGGTGCTTGATGCCCCGGCACCGGAAAGAATGGCCCAGGTTCTTGCGGACCGTAACACGACCGGTGCCAGAGTTCAGTTGCACCAGACGCTTCTCGACATGCGCACCGAGTTGCGGCGAATTCTGGATGAACGCCTGGCGAGTCAGGAAGAAACCGCGGTACGTGCGCGGCGTCTCTTTATGAGCTCCGGCCTCGTCTGCTGTCTATTGATCGTAATGGCGGGCTGGCGATTCTCGCTCGATCTCGGTCGCCGTGAGTTCTTCGGCAGGGTGCACGCGCGTCAGGGTGAGATTTACCGGCAGGCCGTGGAACTGGCAACTGACATGGTCTTCCGGCTGGATGCTGAAGGCCGCTTCGTATACTGCAATCCGGCGGCGCTTCAACTGCTTCATTACAGCGAACAGGAAGCCATCGGGCGCTCCTACACCAAGCTCATCCGGATGGACATGCGGCGCGAGGTAGAGCATTTCTACCTGCGTCAGGCGGCACGCAACCGCAAGGGCAGTTACTCCGAGTTCCCAATCATCGATGGTCACGGGCGGGAGCGCTGGATCGGCGTCAACGTTCAGGTGCTTTCGGAAGGCTCCAGAATTACGGGTTTCCAGGCCGTGGCGCGGGATGTTTCGGAGCGCAAGCGGGCGGAGGCGGATCTGGCGAAGCGATTCAGTTTCGTCGAAGGTATTGCCGCCACAACGCCTGGCCTCCTCTACGTTTTCGATCTGGTGGACCGCAAGACGGTTTACTCGAATCGCGAACTGGTTGTCTCTCTGGGCTATAAGCAGGAAGAAGCCGGCGATTTCGACCAGGTCGCCATGCGCCTGTTCCATCCTGACGATCTTTCCGCCCTGCGCCTTCATCATGAATCGCTCCGGCGGGCGCGTGAAGGCGACGTGCATCGCATTGAATACCGTGCGCGCCATGCCGATGGCAACTGGCTCTGGTTCTCCGCCTGGGAATCCCCTCTCGCGCGCGACGCCGATGGCAGAGTCAGGCAGATTGTCGGCATCGCTCAGGACGTCACGGCACACAACGCCGCGCGCGAGCGCCTGACCTGGCAGGCCAACTATGACACTCTGACCCGCCTCGCGAATCGCCACCATTTCTGGACGCGGCTTCAGAATCTTCTGCGTCGTGCCAGCCTCGATCACACCAGAGTGACGCTTTGCCTGTTTGACGTCGACCAGTTCAAGGAGGTCAACGACCAGTTTGGTCATGCGGCGGGCGACGAAGTTCTGGAAGCGATCGGAACCATTGTCCGCAGCGAGCTCCGCTCCGACGATTCCAGCGGCCGGCTTGGCGGCGACGAGTTCTGCTTCGTACTGCCGGACGCCGACAGCGACGAAGCCGTCCGTCTGGCGGAACGCATGCGCGAAAGGCTCAACACGATGGCCTTTGGCATGAACGGCGGTGCGCCGTTTACCGCCTCAGCAACTTTTGGTGTTGCAGCATGGCAGCCGCATATGGGTGCCCGCGAACTGGTGGAAGCGGCTGATCGAGCGCTGTACCGGGCTAAAGCCTCCGGCCGAAATCGCGTCTGTGTGGACGTATAACTCCCAGGGCGGTTACTGTTCCCAGCTGCGCAGTGCGGGCGAGAGCAGCGCGCAGAGCGCAACGACAACAATAGCGGCCGCGCCGCCGCCGGCCACGCTGAGCACCGGTCCGAACCACGCCGCGGTCCACCCCGATTCCACCGCACCCAGCGAATTCGAGCAGTTGATGAAGATGCTGTTCACGGCCATGACACGGCCGCGGACGAAGTCGGGAGTCTTCGTCTGCAGGACCGACTGGCGCAGCACCACGCTGATGTTGTCAAAGGCGCCAGTCAGCGCCAGCATCGCGCACGAAAGCCAGATGGAGCGCGATAGCCCGAAGCCGATTGTGGCCAACCCAAACCCGGCGACGGCCCACAGCATGACGGGTCCGGCTTTGCGGATCTTCGGCGAATGTGCCATTGTGACCGCCATCAGGACCGCTCCCATTGACGGTGCGGCCCGCAGCCAGCCCAGCGCTCGTGGCCCCGCATGCAGAATGTCCACAGCGTAGATCGGCAGCAGCGCGGTGGCTCCGCCAAACAGGTAAGCGAACAGATCGAGCGACACAGCCGACAGAATCAGCTTGTTATCGCGAATAAAACGGATACCCTCCAGCGCCGAGCCGCTCTGCACCTCATGCTTCCGTCGCATATCGATACCGGCAAAGCAGAGCAGGACCACCAGTGCACAGATCGCCTGCACCATATACACGACCCGGCTGCCGGACATCGCGAGCAGGATCCCCGCCAGAGCCGGCCCTCCGATGTTTGCCGTCTCAAACACCGTGGCGTTCCAGGTGATTGCATTCGAAAGGGCCTCGGGCGGCACGATATCGGGCAGCGCAGCCCCGCGAATCGGCATCTGGAACGTGCGTGTCACCGCATTGAGAAACAGACAGAAGTACATCCAGGCCACGCCACGAACTCCGCTGACCAGCAGCAGCGCGGCGGTTACGGTCAGACACTGCGCCAACACCATGATCAGGCGTCGGTTGTAACGGTCCGCCACGTGTCCCGCAAACAGGGCGAAAGCGAAGGAAGGGGCCACCTGGGCGAAGCCGACAGCGCCCAGCACCCGTGCGGAATGCGTCTGGTTGTAGAGATCCCAGCTGATTGCCACCGACAGCATTTGGATGCCGATGTTGGATAAACCCGTGGCGGTCAGCAGAAGTCGGAAGTCGCGTGAGCGGAAGGCGGCGTAGGCGTCCAAACTAACAGGATCGCGCATCAGGTTTGCCCGGCCGTGGTTGATTCAAAACGTGGTAACGTAAATCTGCCTGGTGACGTAGATCCACCTATGCATCGTCTCCTCCATTTCCTGGTCTTGCCCATCCTGGTCGGCATTTTCAGCGTGCCCATGATCCGGGCTCAGGTCCCGCCCGCTGCCGGAGCCGGAATGCAATTCGATAAGGTTTCCATAAAACCCTGCCTTCCTGCGGACGGGCCGGTCGCGGCAGGGAGACAAGGCAGCGAATTGATTTCGCCCGTGTCCCTGAGCCTGAAGTGCCGGACCGTGAAGTCGCTCATCCAGGAGGCGTTTATCAATGGCGGGGAATCTTCGGCGGAGTTCGGTCCGCGATCTGTGATTGTTCGGCAACGGGGCGGTGGCGGGTTGCTCTCATCTCAAACGGCACCGACAGGTCAAGCGAATCTGCGCCTCATTCGGGAACCAGTCGTTGGTGGCCCGGACTGGCTCGGCTCCGATCTCTACACGATTGAAGCAAAATCTGAGACCCCAAAAGATCCTGGGCACATGACCAACGAAATGCTTCAGGCCATCCTGGAAGAACGATTTCATCTGAGTGTTCACCGCGACACTACAAATGTTTCGGCCTATGTATTGAGTGTGGACGAAAGCGGTCCCCGTCTCAGGACGGCGTCGGAAGGAAGCTGCGTCCCTTTCTCGTGGGCCCATTCGTCGGCGCTGGGGGCTCGTCCGAACCAGCCGGCATGCGGATCTTTCCGCAATACCGGACCGCACGCAATTGAGGCGTTCGCCACGATGGCAAACCTATGTGAGCAGTTTTCCGCCTGGCTCGGTCGCAATGTTGCCGACAAGACCGACCTGATAGGAATGTTCCGCATCAAGCTGCCGTTTTCGGTGACCGATCTCAATCCCGGTTCACTGACTCACCCACTCAGCGGGGAAAGCGGCGGCGTGCCTTCTGTGGCGGGGGCCAATCCTGCCCGGTTGCTCTCCGATGCCGCGCAAGCGCTCGGTCTCAAACTCGAAATTGGCAGCAATTCGAGTGATGTTCTGGTAATCGATCGCGTGACACGACCTGCGGAAGACTAGCTTGTCAGACAGGCGCGGGCTGCCCCAGTCCCGCCCCATCGCATGTTGGATCATAGAAATAACATGCTCATTGTTCACGTTCACGTTCAGGTCAAGCCCGGCTGTGAAGACGCCTTCCTCGAAGCCTCCCTCGCCAACGCCCGCAACAGCGTTCAGGAGCCTGGCGTGGCACGTTTCGACGTTCTCCGCGAAACCGCCGACCCCACCCGCTTCGTGCTGCTGGAAGTCTACCGTGATGCCGACGCCCCCGCCCGCCACAAAGAGACTGCCCACTATGCCGCCTGGCGCGACGCCGTGGCCGATATGATGGCCGTCCCACGCGTTGGCGTGAAGTATCAGAATCTCTTTCCCGACGACAGGGGCTGGTAGCTTGCGCTTCGAATTCGCCACCGCCGGCCGCATCATTTTTGGGCCCGGTACCATCGCCGAACTGGGGCCACTGGCGCGTTCCATCGGGAGACGTGCCTTCGTCGTCACCGGTAAGGACAAGATCCGCCATGCCACGGCGATTAACGATCTGGAAGGCGCGGGCCTCGGCTGCACACTTTTCGGCATTCCGGGTGAACCCACAGTCGAGCAGGCGCGCGAAGGTGCCGCGCTCTTCCGCGCCTCCGGTTGCGAACTGTTAATCGCCATCGGCGGGGGCAGCGCCATCGACGCGGGTAAAGCCATCGCCGCCCTCGCGGCAAACCCGGGCGATGTGACGGAATACCTGGAAGTCATTGGCCAGGGGCGGGCTCTCACAGCGGCTCCATATCCCATGATCGCCGTCCCCACCACGGCCGGGACCGGCGCGGAAGTGACCCGCAATGCGGTGCTGGACTCGAAGGTGCACGGTGTGAAGGTCAGTCTCCGCAGCCCTCTGATGCTGCCCCGCGTCGCGATTGTCGACCCCCAACTGACACTCGGCCTGCCGCCCGCCATCACGGCCAGCACCGGTCTGGATGCACTCACTCAACTGATTGAGCCTTATGTGACGAAGCGAGCCAATCCGGTCACCGACGCTTTTTGTCTGGATGGGCTGCGCGCCGCCCGCAGTAGTCTGGAGCGGGTCTGTGACAACGGTAACGATGCCGCTGCGCGCGCACGGATGTCCTATGCCAGTTTGCTCGGCGGCCTGGCGCTGGCGAATGCCGGGTTGGGCGTGGTGCACGGCTTCGCCGCTCCCATTGGCGGCATGTTCCACGCGCCTCACGGTGCCGTTTGCGCAGCCCTTCTGCCTTGGGGGATGGCGGCCAACATCCGGGCGCTGCGGGAGCGTGATCCCGAAGGCGGCGTTGTGGAACGCTACACCGTCATCGCACGCCTGTTGACCGGTAACCCCGACGCTACGGCGGAGGCCGGGGCCGAGTGGGTAGCGTCTCTCGTCGGCAGACTGCGGATTCCACGGCTCTCCAGTTACGGCATGGACGCGGCACGCATTCCGGAGATCGTCCCGAAGGCTTCCCGCGCCAGCAGTATGAAAGCCAATCCGGTGGAATTAAGAGCAGAGGAGTTAACGTGGGTTCTGGAGCAAGCGATATGAGGTTATTCACAGCGCGGATCGTTACCGCAACAGAGGCCGATGTCCCGGATATTCTACAGTTAATCCGCGATCTTGGCGAGTATGAGAAGCTCTCCCATGAGGTGGTCGCCACCGAAGACAGCCTTAGGGCCACGCTCTTTGGGGATCGCCCCGCCGCCGATGTTCTGCTGGCCTACGCGGGCGCTGAGAGCGAAGTCTGTGTCGGCTTCGCCCTGTTCTTCCCGAATTACTCCACTTTTCTGGCGAAGTCCGGCATTCATCTGGAAGATATTTACGTCAAGCCCGAATGGCGGGGGAAGGGAATCGGAAAATCTCTCCTGGTCCGCGTGGCGCAAATTGCGCGCGATCGCGGCTGCGGACGCCTCGAATGGGAAGTCCTCGACTGGAACCAGCCTTCCATCGGGTTCTACAAGAGCCTCGGCGCCGTCCCGATGGATGAATGGACAAAATACCGCGTAACCGGCGATGTTCTGAATCGCCTGGCCTCAACGGCTTAACTCCGGCTAATAACCCCGCATATAACTCTTGACAACCTAGCCAACGGACAACGTTCATGGCACCATGGAATCGAACCAATCGTTGGCTTGAGGTGAATCAAACATGTCTATTCCCATAGCGCTTCCGGTCGTCAGGGAGTGTCCGTCCTGTGGTTCCGCAAAAACCGCGATCGTTCGGCGCTCCGGTCTGGAATTACTAGCTGCCGCAGTGACTGATTTGCGCAAGTACCGCTGTTCGGATTGCGGACGTGCGTTCCGAGCGGGCGACCGCCGCCAACGCCGTCGCGTTGGCGGAACGGCGCAGCCCGTCGTTCACAGGGGTTAACCGCAGTTCGGGTAGTTCGAAGCGCTAAACGGTGCAGATCGTGTAGGCGTCTTCGAGACCCTTGATCGGCGGTGTGCCCACCGGGATGAACTCGTGTGACACGAAGCCTGTATACCCGGAATCCGCAATCGCCTTCGCGATCGCGGTCCAGTTCAGTTCCTGTGTGCCGCCGATTTCATGCCGCCCCGGAACTCCACCGGTGTGGAAGTGGCCAATGGCTCCGATGTTCGCCTGAATCGTGCGAATCACGTCGCCCTCCATGATCTGCATGTGATAGATGTCGAACAGCAGCTTTACGCGAGGTGAAGCCACGCGTTTCACCAGTTCAAAGCCCCATGCCGAGTGATCGGCCTGATAGTCCTTGTGGTCCACTTTGCTGTTGAGCAGTTCAAGGCACACCGTCACACCGTGTTCTTCGGCGAATGCCTTGATCTTGTTCAGGCCGGTTACGCAGTTATCGAGGCCTTCCGTATCAGCCTGCCCCTTGCGATTGCCTGAAAACGTGATCACGTTGGGAACCTTCGCGGCTGCAGCGGCGACAATGTCCTTCTGAATGGAAGCCAGCACGCGGTCATGATTCTCCAGTCGGTTCAGCCCCACTCCGATATCGTTAGGCGTGGTGGACGCCGTGATTGCGGGCGTCAGGCCGTACTTCTGTACCGTGGCGTACTGCGCCGGCGTGACCAGATCGATGCCCTTCAGCCCGATGCGGGCAGCTTCCACGCAGAGCGCGTCCAGTGTGAACCATTTCTGGTAGGTCCAGTAGCAGACAGACTGATTGAGACGCCCGGCGGTGGCGGCCAGCGCGGGGCGTGTGAGCGCGGCTGCGGCGGCCAGGCCGGCGGCGGATTGGACAAAACTGCGACGGTTCATGCTGAAAATAGTATCAGAAAGGCCACGGGGTCAGCGGCGGTTTCGTTTCTGTTTGCCCGGCCGGAACTTCTTGCCCTTCTTTTCTTTGCCTTTTCTCAGCGGTGCCTTCGCCTGCCGCGCCGCCGGCAGTTCTTTCGCGGGTGACGCCTTGCGCACAGGCTTCTGTCCCTTCGGCTTTTCCTGCTCCACCAGCGAGAACTGCAGTTTCCGCTCCAGCGGATCCACCCGGTCCAGCAGCACCCGCACCGGGTCGCCGATGTTCAGCGTCCGCCGCGTCCGCTGGCCAATAATCTGGCGTGTATTTTCGTGATACAGGAAGCGGTCGCCCGGCAAGGTTTCAATCGGCACCAGACCTTCCACAAACCACTCGGCCAGTTCCACGAACGCGCCGTATTTCGCCGTGCTGATGATCAGCCCGTCGAACTCCTCGCCCACGCGTTCTTCCATGAACTTCGCCTTCTTCCACTCCACGAGCTCCCGCTCGGCCTCGGCGGCTCGGCGCTCTGTAAACGAGCAGTCCTCGGCAATGGACTTCAGCTCCGGCTCACTCGAGTACGTGGTGCCATCGAGGGACGCCTTCAATAACCGGTGAATAATAAGATCCGGATACCTCCGGATGGGCGACGTGAAATGCGTGTAGTGCGAGGCGGCCAGCGCGAAGTGACCCGTATTCTCCGCGCTGTATCGCGCCTGCTTCAGGCTCCGCAGCATCAGGTAACTCAGAATGCGCTCTTCCGGCGTGCCCTCGATCTTCGCCACCAGCCGCTGGTACGCCTGTGACGGGACCTTGATCTCCTGCGGCAGCGATACGTCCTTATACGCCGTCCGCCCGTGCGCCTTCTTTTCGTGATACCGATGCTTCGCCACCGGCACCGAGCCAACGCCCAACGAATAACCGAACTGCGCCGCAATGTCTTCAAACTCCATCACGCGCTTTGGGTCGGGCGTGTCGTGACAACGATAGATCGAAGGCAGTCCGGTGGCCTCCAGATGCGCCGCTACGGCCTCATTTGCCGCCAGCATGAACTCTTCAATAATTCGGTTCGCAATATTTCGCGGACTGCGCGTGACGCCCGTCATCTCGCCTTCCGCGCCGAATTCGATCAGCGGCTCCGGCAGATCGAAATCAATGGACCCCCGCTTGTAGCGCTTGCGCATCAGCAGTTCCGCCAGTTCCCGCATAGTGGCGAACCGCTCCACCAGAGGCGCGTACCGCACCCGCAGTTCGGCGTCGCCCTCCAGCAGCTTGTGCACATTCGTATAAGTCATGCGTTCGGCGCTGCGAATCACGCCACGACAGAATTCGAAGGAAACCGGGTCGCCCTGGTGATCGATCTCCATCAGCGCCGAAAGCACCAACCGATCTACCTGCGGCTTCAGCGAACAGATATTTGTGGAAAGTTCGAATGGCAGCATCGGCACCGCTCGATCCGGGAAGTAAACGCTCGTGCCCCGCATCTGCGCTTCCACATCGATCGCCGTCCCCGGCCTCACGTAGTGGCTCACGTCGGCAATGTGAACCTGCAGTGCGTAATGCCCGTTCGGGAGCTTATCCACCAAGACCGCATCGTCGAAATCACGCGCCGTCTCGCCATCGATCGTCACGATCGGCAAATCGCGAAAGTCTCTTCGCCCGCGGATCTCATCCTCCGAAATCGCCTCCGGCACCGCCGCTGCGTCTTCCACAACTTCTCCCGGAAACCGGTTCGGCAGATGGTGCTTGCGGATGATGATTTCCACGTCGATGCCGAAATCGCCGGGGTGTCCCAGAATCTCGATCACGCGCCCCGCCGGGCGACCGCCATCTTCGCCGTAGTCCACCACTTCGGCGTTGACCACCATTCCATCCAGATCGGCAACGTTGGAAATCTCGAATGTCTTCGCGCCGATTCTGTCGATCTGCCCCGAAGCAGGCGGAATCTCCATGCCTTGGGGAATCTCAATCCATTCCCGCAGACGTTGATCGAACGGTGCCACGAACGAGCCGCGCCGGGTGATGCGGAACTCGCCCACCACGGTGGGATGCGCTCGCTTGATGACCTTGAGAACTACGCCTTCGGCCCGTCCGTCGCGGCCCATGTGCGAGATCCGGACAATTGCCCGGTCGCCCTGCATCGCGCCTCGGAGCGTGTCCGGACTCAGGTAGATATCGCCCGCCAGACCGGGAATCGGCACATCCGGCACCAGAAAGCCGAAACCGTCGCGATGCACGCTGAGCCTGCCTGCCACGTGGTCTTTACTGGTACCCGCCACTTCATAGTGTCCCGGTCGGATTTCCAGCAAATCACCTTTGGCCACCAGTTTGTCGAGCGCGGTTTCCACCGCGATGCGTTCTGCGCCCCGAATGCGCAGATCGCGAAACAGGGTTTTCAGGCTGGCGCGGCCGTGGGGCTGTTTTTGTATGTGACTAAGCAACTCGGCGGACGTCATATAAGGTATTCACATGATAGCGGTCCCGCGCCCGGATGGGTACGGTGCCGTCGCAACACACACCAGTAAAGGTGGTGTAATAAGAAAAGAATGCGCATCTCACTTCTGTTCCTCCCGGCCTGCCTGATTTCAGGCCTCGTACTTTTCGCTCAGACACCTGCCGCGCCGAAGGCCGCCACGGTGAAACCCGTGTCCACCAAGGCTGCCGCGCCTGTCAATTACAAGGAAATGGGAAACCCGTCTGCCAGGGTGACCTTTGAAGCCTACACGGACTACGAATGCCCCCATTGCGCGATTTTCTTCCGCGACGTCATGCCGCAAATCATGGCACAGTACGTTGAGACGGGCAAGGTAAAATTCGTCCATCGCGATTTCCCGCTCAACCAGATCCACCAATGGGCGCAGTTGGCAGCTCGCTACGCCAACGCTGCCGGTGAGATCGGTCAGTATGATCTCGCGGTGAACCAGATTTTCAAGACTCAGGACTCGTGGTCCCGGACCGGAAATATTGAGGCCGAATTGGTAAAGGTCCTGCCTCCCGGTGCCATGCAGAAGGTGCGCGAACTCGTCAAGAGCGACCCGAATCTCGATGCCAGCATCAAGAAGGACGTCGACATGGCCATGAACGTAGATCACGTACCGAGCACGCCGACAGTTGTTATTGTGTCGAAAGGCAAGCGCGAAGTCATTTCCTCCGCCCTTCCCTTCAGCGTCTGGAAAAGCTATCTCGATAAGAAACTTGCCGAGTAGTAAATGAAGACCAAATTCCTGATTGCCGGTCGCCTGGCCCTCGGCCTGATCTTCGTGGTGGCGGCCTATGCCAAACTGAAAGCGCCCTGGCTGGTTTTTGCCGGCTCTTTGAATGATTTCGGCATTCTGCCGGAATCGTGGCTGGAACCTGTGGCCAGGACGCTGCCCTGGGCTGAACTTGCCCTGGGCCTTGCCCTCATCTCCGGTATCTGGCAGCGCTGGTTCGCCCTGATAGCCGCTCTGATTCTCGGACTCTTCTTCTCGGTTATGGTGCGCTCCTACGCCATGGGTTTGAAGATCGACTGTGGCTGTTTCGGGCCCGGGGAGCAGTTGGGTCCGATCACGCTTTTGCGGGATTTCTCTATGCTGGCACTGGCCATCGCGGTCACGATCTTCTCGTTCCGGAAGCCACAAATTCCGGCCGATGCCGAAGCGGAAATCGCCGTCGCGTAAAATAACCAAAGGACCATGCGTACATTCCCTTTATTGATCTCCGCGGCGGTTATTGCGGTTTCGCTCTTTGCCCAGGCTCCGGTAGCGACCAAAACTACCGCACCAAAAGCGGCTCCGAAAGCGGCAGCCCCGAAAGCTGCCACCAAGGCGACCACCGCCTCCAAACTGACGCCTCCCCCCGCCGGTGAGTTCGTCATCAACATGCCCAACGGCCACGGCAAGCCCGACGGCCCCGCAAAATTGCTTTCGTCGTATCGTGGACAGGTTGTGGTGTTGGCATTCATGTACACCACCTGCCCGCACTGCCAGAACATGGCCCGCGAACTGGCTAAAGTCCAGACGGAGTACCAGGGGAAGGGTGTTCAGGTCCTTGGGGTTGTGTTCGACGATAACGCGAAAGACGGCGCGGATGGCTTTGTCAAAATTACAGGGGCCAATTTCCCCGTTGGGTATTCCAGCAAGGCTCTAGTGGAAAAATACCTTCACATCGATGATTACTACGTCCCGATGCTGGTCTTCATCGACCGCGCCGGAACCATTCGTACCCAGATCGTTCAGGTAGACGAAACCCCCGACAGCATCGCGGGTAAGTTCCTCTCCAACAAAGAAAAGGCGATTCGCACCGAAGTTGACAAGCTGCTGAAGCTTCCGGCCGCCTCCGCAAAATAGTTCCGTCCGGCCAAACCGGGCCAGACGACTCCATGCAGACCACCTTACTCGGAATCCGCTTCCGTAACCCCGTGCTCGCGGCTTCGGGCACGTTCGGTTACGGTATCGAATTCGAGAAGCAGGTCGATCTCAACCAACTCGGCGGCATCGTCGTCAAAGGCCTTTCCCGCGCACCGATCGATGGCAACCCCGCACCGCGTCTATGGGAAGCCCGCGCCGGCATGATCAACTCCGTCGGACTCCAGAACATTGGAGCCCGCGCCTTCGTTACGGAAAAGCTCCCGCAACTGCGGAAATTCTCCACTCCGATCATTGCCAATGTTTTCGGCTACGCGGCGGAGGACTACCTGGAAGTCGTCCGCATCCTGAACGACGCCGAGGGTCTGGCCGCCTACGAACTCAACGTGTCGTGCCCCAACACGAAGCACGGCGGCCTGGCATTCGGTGCTGATGAAGCCGCGCTGTCCGAACTCGTGGCCGGCGTGAAAGCGATCTCCACCCGGCCCGTCATCGTAAAGCTCTCTCCCAATGTGGCGGCCATCGAACCCTTCGCCCTTGCCTCCGAACGCAACGGTGCCGACGCCATTTCGCTCGTGAATACTTTCATCTCACTCGCGATTGACGTAGTCACCAGGAAGCCGCGGATTGGTGCCGGCTACGGCGGTCTTTCCGGCCCCGCCATCAAACCCATAGCCCTTCGCATGGTGCACCAGGCAGCGCGCGCCGTGAAGATACCCGTCATCGGGCTCGGCGGAATCGCCACAGGTGAAGACGCCGCCGAATTCATGCTGGCTGGTGCCAGCATGGTGGAAGCAGGCACCGCAACGTTCTGGGACCCCTCCGCACCGGTGCGCGTCGCGAAAGAACTGGAATCCCTGCTCCCCAAACTTGGCGTGCGCCACGCGAGCGAGCTGACCGGCAAATTAGCCTGGGGCTGATTCCGCTCTGCAGAATGGTGCGGGGATTCTTTATACTAACTAAATGACCGTCGCACCCCGCCTTTGCCTGCCTGTCGCCCTGCTCGCAGCCTGCCTACTGGGCCCTATCGCGAACGCCCAGACCCCCACCTGGTCTGAAAACATCGCTCCCATCCTCTACGCCAACTGCACCACCTGCCATCGTCCGGGACAGGTCGCCCCGTTTTCCCTGCTGACCTACACCGATGCCTTCCAGCATGGCCGCACCATGGCGGCGCAAACGCAGTCCCGCACTATGCCGCCGTGGAAGCCCGAAACCGGCTGGACCTCCTTCCGCGACCAGCGGGGCCTAAGCTCGGACCAGATCTCGCTCATCCAGCAATGGGTCGCCGCCGGCATGCCGCAGGGTGACACAGCCAAAGCGCCAGCGCCACCCACCTACGTGGATGGCTGGCAACTTGGCACACCTGACCTGATCCTCCAGATGCCCAAAGGCTACTCCGTCCCCGCCGATGGCCCGGATATTTACCGCAACTTCGTGTTCCCCACCGGCACCACAACCGACCACTGGGTACGCGCCATTGAGCTCAAACCCTCCGCCCGAGCCCTGGTCCACCACGTCCTGCTGTTTACAGACACTACCGGCACTGCGCGAGGGATGGACAGCCAGGACGGTTCGCCAGGCTTCCCCGGTTTCAATTCCATTCCCAATATTCTGCTGAAGGACCCTCTAAACGCTCTCAGCGGCGGTCTGGGTGGTTGGGTGCCCGGCACTACGCCGGCGTTTCTTCCCTCCGGCATCGCGTATTCGCTGCCCGCTGGCTCGGACGTCATGATCCAGACGCACTTCCACCCTAATGGAAAGGCCGACGTAGAGCAAACCACCATCGGAATCTACTACACTTCCAAACCGCCTCGCTCGATTACCCAGCTACAGGCTCCCGCCATTTTCGGTAGACAGGCGAATATTGATATCCCGGCTGGCCAGAGCGACTACACGGTCCGCAGTTCCTTCACTTTTCCTGTTGACGTGGACGCCTTCAGCGTCTCCGCCCACGTCCATTACCTGGGGCGGGGAACGCGCCTCACCGCGACCCTGCCCACAGGTGAGGTCAAGATCCTGCTATGGATTAAAGACTGGAATTTCAACTGGCAGGATACCTACATCTACAAAGACCTCATCGCACTGCCCAAGGGCACGCGGATCGATGGGGAACTCGTTTACGACAACTCCTCAGGCAACCCATATAATCCGAACTCACCCCCGAAACGCGTGCAGTGGGGCGAACAGTCCACCGATGAAATGGGCAGCCTGATTCTCAATGTGGTGCCTCACGTGGCCTCGGATCTCACGACGCTCCAACTCGCCGTGGCCGTCTATTCCGGTACCACCGCGCCTGCGGTGGGCACCAAGCCGCTTTTGATCAGCGCTGGTGTGGTCGACGGTGCCAGCGCGCTCTCTGGTGCTGTCTCTCCGGGCAAAGTTGTCGTGCTCTATGGTCAACGCATGGGTCCGGCGAACCTGGCCGTCTCCCAGCCGAGCGGCGGCAAGTACCCCTCCAGCCTCGGCGGCACGCAGGTGTTTTTCGACAACGTCCCTGCGCCGCTGCTTTACAGTTCCACCGGACAGGTTTCCGCCATCGTCCCCTATGCGGTGGATGGCAAACCTGGCACCCAGATGAAGGTACAGGTGGGCTCGCTGGTTTCCGACCCCATTGCTCTACCCGTAACGCCTGTCGGACCCAGCATCTTTTCCGCGAACACTTCCGGCACCGGGCAGGGCGCCATCCTGAACAGCGACCTCTCCGTCAACACCAGCGCAAATCCCGCCCCGAAAAATTCCATCATCGTGATTTACGCCACGGGCGAAGGCCAAACCAGTCCCGATGGCGTCGATGGTCAGCAGGCGCTCACCACGTTCCCGAAGCCGCTCCAGCCTGTCACGGTGAACATAGGCGGTCTGCCCGCGCAGGTGCTCTACGCGGGTGCCGCACCCAGCCTGGTGGCCGGCGTGATCCAGATCAACGCGCAGCTTCCTCCCGGCGTGCCTTCAGGCGACGTGCCGGTACAAGTCGTGGTCGGCACCACCAGCAGTCAGCAGGGCATCACGGTGGCGGTGAAGTAGCATGTGGCGGCTGTTATGGCTTCTGGCCGCGACGTTCTCGCCGCTGCCGGATATGACGGATACGCAGGGACACCGTCAGAAACTCACCCAGCCGGACGGCAAGGCCGCCGTTATCTTCTTCGTTACCAGCGATTGCCCTATAGCGAACTACAGTGCGCGTGAGATCAACCGCATCTGCGCCGCGTACGGTAGCCATGCCCGCTGCTATCTCGATTACGTTGAACCGGACCTCACCCCGAAGCAGGTATCCACTCACATGACCGACTACGGCCATGGCGATTACCCTGCTTTCATCGATGGGAAGCAGTTGCTGGTGAAGGCGCTCGGTGCCACCGTGACACCGGAGGCTGCGCTGGTGCTGCCGGATGGCACTCTGGCTTATCGCGGCAAGATCGACAACCAGTACGCATCCCCCGGCGTTCGGCGCACGCAGGTCACCGAAAAATATCTGCGCGATGCACTGGACGCGGTCGTTGCCGGCAAGCCAGTCGCCGTACCGCGAACCAATCCGATCGGATGCTTTATCCCGCCAGTCCGGGCAGGGAAGTAGACACCCGGTCCGATATCGCGTTCAGACACTCGATCCAGGCCGCTTCCAGTTCGACATCGATATCGAACTCAGAACCAGCCATCTCCGCGGCATAATTCGCAATCGCCGCATGTCTCGCTTTCTTTTCCGCCGCTGATCGCACACTCCTACTCCTCCGTCCAGTCCACATTCTGCAACTCATGCAGCCGGTGATAAATCCCGCCCTGCGTCATCAGTTCGTCATGCGTTCCCGTCTCCGCAATCCGACCCTGATCCATCACCACAATCTTGTCCGCCCGCCGGATCGTCGAAATCCGATGTGCAATCACCACCACCGTCCGCCCCGTCATCAGATTCCCCAGCGCCTTCTGCACCAGCATTTCCGATTCCGTATCCAGATGCGAGGTCGCCTCGTCCAGAATCAAAATCGGCGTATTCCGATACAGCGCCCGCGCAATCGCCAGCCTCTGCCGCTGTCCGCCGGAAAGCTTCACGCCGCGGTCGCCGATCACCGTGGCATACCCCTCCGGCATCTCCGCAATGAACTCGTGTGCATGCGCCGCCCGGGCCGCTTCTTCAACCCGCGCTGGATCCGGCTTTCCATTTCCGTATGCGATGTTGTTCGTCACCGAATCGTTGAACAGGAATGTCTCCTGCGCCACGAGGCTAATCTGCCTGCGCAGCGATTCCAGTGTCAACTCACGAACATCCCTGCCGTCTACCTTTACCGCCCCGTTTCCTGCCTCCAGAAAACGCGGCAGCATCCCGGCGAGCGTGGTTTTCCCCGCACCGCTTGATCCCACCAGCGCCACAATCTCGCCCGCGCGAATCTCCAGCGAGACGTCGTCCAGTTGCAGTCCCGTCGCCGTGGGGTACCGGAAGCTCACATGATCAAACACAACGCTCTCATGGAACGGTGCCATCTCGCGCGCGCCCGGCCTCGTCAATATCTCTTCCGGCTGATCCAGATAAGCAAACACTTTTTCCGAGGCACCCATTGCCTGCTGGAAAATGCTGTACAGATTCGTGAGCCGCTTCACAGGCTCGAACAGGAATAGCAAGGCCAGAAGAAAACTCATGAAATCGTTCGAGTCCAGGACACCTGCCTTGATTTCCTCACGCCCGAACCACAACAGCCCGACAAACGTCACCGCGCCCATCATCTCGATCAGCGGCGACGGAATCCCCTGTAGCAGCACTTTCCGCAGATTCGTCTTGAGCAGTCGCGATGCGGCGGCGCGAAACCGCTTGCCCTCGTACTTCTCCGCGCCAAACGCCTTCACCACCTGCTGCCCGGAGATCGCCTCCTGCAGAATCTGATTCAGATCGCCCACCGCATCCTGCGTCCTGCGGCTCGATTTTCGAATCCGGCTGCCCAGCTTCGCCGTGGGCACCAGCACGAACGGAAACAGCGCCATGCTGAAAAGCGCCAGCTTCCAGTCCGTCCCCACCACCACAATCAGCAGCCCGAGCGCGGAAAACGATTGCCGCAGAATGTCCGCCAGCATATCGGAACACGCCGTCTGTACGCGCTCAATGTCGCTCATGACGGACGACATCACTTGTCCTGTCGAAGTTGCGGCAAAGAAACCCGCGCCGTGGCGCAGCAGCTTGTCAAAGACCTGATTCCGCAGATCGGTCACGGCGGAAAAGCCTACGTAGTTCGTCAGGTAGTCGCCCAGATAGTCGCACAGGCCGCGAATCAGGAACACCGCAAGCATCGAGATCGCGAAGATCGTGAAGATGTTATGAATCGAAGGCGGAAAAAACTGTTCCAGGAAGATATCGCGGTGTAAAACCGGAATGGTGAAAAGTTTCTGCGGTGTATCGTCGCCCGAAGGCTGCAGTACGCGGTTGAGTACCGGCTTGATCAGCAGCGTACGCGCCGCTGTCATGGCCCCCATGATGGCCATCAGCACCACCGACAGAGCCATGAGATGCCAGTAGCGGCGCGAATACTTAGCCAGACGCAAAACGTCTTTCACTTATGAGCCTCGTGGACGGAGTATACACGCTCCACCGCCCGCACTACATCCGCTACCGGAATGTTCGCGATCGGACCCTCCGCCCGAATCACCTTGCCCACCGTTCTCCACGGCGCCCATATCTCCGCGTCGGAAGGTCCGAACAGCGCCACCAGCGGTAACCCGAACGCCGCAGCCACATGCGCCGGTCCCGAATCGTTCCCCACGAACACCGAAGCATCGCGCATCAATTGGGCAACCTGCGCCAGCGGCGCACCCGTCACGGAGCGCCATTTCTGAAATGCCGTCAAATCGTCTCCCTGTCCGCCGATGAAAACGGGTTCCAGCTTCATGGCATCCTGCACGAACCCCGCCACCTCATTGAACGATGCGGCCGGCCAGGTCTTCTCCGGTGTCGCCGCCAACGCGTGGATCACAGCGTACCTGCCCTCCGGCGCATGAGGCGAACGCCCCTCCGGCGCAGGCACCCGTGCGCGCGTCACCCACGTTCGCGGCACCCCCAGAAAGAACATAGCCGCCGCCATATGCTCCACGGTGTGAACCCGCCGGGTGATATCCAGAATCTCCTGAGCGGTGGGAATCGGCACGTTATAGGCGAACGCCGGTTTGAAAATATCAAAACCCGCGCGGAACTTCGCGCCCGAAAGCAGCGTGAGCCGCGCGCTGCGAGTCCCGCCATGGAAGTTCACGCAAAGATCCGGCGCGAAACTCCGAAGCTCCCGAATCGTCGGCGAAAGCACCTGCGCCACCGCCGGGTTCCCCCGGAAAACATCGGCAAAGCGATCTTCCACCACCACAGCAATTTCCAGGTCCGGCCGCGCGTGGTTCAGCAGATCAATGGCGGGAGTCGAGAGGACACAGTCCCCCAGGGACCGCAGCCGGATAATGGCCACGCGGCTCTTCGGAGGAAGTTGTTGCAGTATTTCGGTCTGAGCCGGCACGCGGACCCGCAATTAACCGTCGATGGTTGCTTCGTCGATCAGCATCACAGGAATCTCGTCCCGCACCGGATAGACGCGATGGCAAGCGACGCAGCGCAGCCCGCTGCCATCGGCCTTGAGTTCGACTTTGGCCCGGCAAGCCGGGCAGATGAGAATTTCGAGCAGATCAGCGCTGATGGCCATGTTTCAACCAGTCTATCGTGCTACTTCTGCGCCTTCGTGCCGGACTTCGTTCGGGCTTCTTCCAGCCGCGCGGTAATCCGCTTCAGTTCCACCGCGTCCGAATCCGCCGGCGACGCCGTCTTCATTTCCGAAACAGCAAGTTCCCACTCCGCAGCGGCTTCTTTGAACTTGCCTTCTTTGAAATAGACCTCAGCCAGATGATCGTGTACCGTCGGATCTTTTTTGATGCGCGGATCCTCCTTCGAATCGAGTGCCTGCCGTAGTTCCAGTTCCGCCTGATCCAGACGGTTCAGCCGGTAATGTACCCAGCCCAGACTGTCGAGATAGGCACCGCTTTCCGGTTCCAGATCCACCGCCCGTGCGATCAGTTGCTGCGCTTCTTCCAGCCGCACGTTACGGTCCGCCAGCATGTACCCAAGGTAATTCATCGCGCCCGCGTTGTCCGGGTCTGTCTTCAGCACCGTGCGGAACTCCTTCTCCGCTTCGGCATAAAGCTTCTCATGCTCGAACATCGCCCCGCGCATGAATACGATAGCCTGCGTCTGCTGTGCCGTCTTCGCCAGCTTTTCCGCTGCGTCAAGCGTCGCCCGCGCATCCTTGTAGCGCTTCGCCTTCTCCTGCACCTGCGCGATGGCGATCACCACCTGCTGGTCCTGATCCGCGTCCGGCATAGCCTTCAGTTCGGCAATAGCCTTGTCGAATTCACCCAGCGTCGAAAGCATGGACGCGTGTTCCATCGCAATCACTTTATCGCCCGCGAACTTCTTCAGCGCCGCATCCGATGCCGCGCGGGCACCCTTGAAGTCCTTCGCCTCCGCCAGCATCTCGATGATTTCCACTTCCACCACAGGTGCCGCCTGCGGGTTCAGGTCCGCAATCTGCCGGAAAGTCGCGGTCGCTTCAGCTGTCTTGTCCGCGTTGCGCTGCATGCTGGCCAGTGAACGGAGCATGTTGATGCGTTCCACGCGCTCGGCATCGGCATAAACTGTCTTCTTCGTCTCCCGCAGCATCGCCTCCACTGCGGCCGTGCCTTCGGCGGTCTTGCCTTCCGCCACCATCAGTTCGGCTTCGGACATGCGCACAGATATGGTGTTCTCGATGGCTTTCGCTTTATTCAGCGCTTCGTGCGCCTTCGCGTAGTTGCGCTTCTGTCCCCACAAATCCGAGAGTTCAATCAGGTTGTCGACGTTCTTCGGTTCGGCGTCCACCAGTTCCTGCCAGGCATTAATAGCCTCATCGGTGCGGTTCGCCTTGACCAGCGCTTCACAATACTTCCTGCGGATCTGAATGTTCTGCGCATAAGGAATCAGGCGCTTCCACGTATCGGCCGCCTTGCCAAAATCGCGACTGTCTTCGTAGAGTTCGGCCAGAATCTGAACCGTGTTCGGATCGGCTTCCTCTCCCGCCACCGGTTCCAGGAGCCGGATCGCCGAAGCAAAGTCGCCACGCCCCGCATACAACTCCGCCAGCCCGGTCAGCGATTCTTCGTCCGACGAATCCAGCGCAATCACAGCCTTATATGCCTTCTCGGCCGCTGCATCGTTCTTTGCCACGCGATACAGATGCGCCAGCGACGAAAGGCTCTCCGCGTCCTTCGGGTTAATATCGGCGGCGCGCTGGTAGTGCCGAATCGCATTGTTGAGCGCCTGCGGGTCGATCTTGCCCTGCTCGGGTTCCAGTTGCGCGGCGTACATTCTCGCCAGAATCTTTTCCGCGTTGGAGTCGTTCGGGTTCTTCGCGATGATCTGGTTCGCCAGATCCACGGCCTTTTCGGCCTGCCCGGCGCGCATGTAAAACTCAGCCAACTCCACCGCAATCACCCCGGAGTTCGGGTCCAGCGCCATGGCCTTCTTATAGAAGTCGGTCGCCTTATTGACGTACTCCACCCGTCCGCCGAACTTGGCGGCCTGTTCGGCATAGAGGTGTGCCATTGCATAGTTGTAGTAGGCGTCCGCCTTGCTGGCCGAAGCTCCGACCGCGGTTGCGGACGGGCTCGCCGGTGCCTGGGCGGATGCGGGAGTCGCCGCAGCGAAACACGCCAGTCCAATCATTACGGACGGAATCACCAACGTATTTTGTGCGCGGCCAATCATTTCGAGATATCGCCTTTCTGAACCCGTTTGTGCGCTTCGCGCCAAACCCTGCCTGGCCCGGCTGGCGCGCTCATTGGCGCGGCACCGGACGTATTGTCATCATTGTATAACGCCGAACCGAAAAATGTTGCATTCTGACCAGTCCAAATCACCTGACGCCCCCCTTCTGGCCGTGGCCGGACCCACCGGCTCCGGCAAGAGCGAACTCGCCCTCTGTCTCGCCGCCCGTTTCAACGGGGAAATCGTCAACTGCGACTCTGTGCAGGTCTTTAAATACTTCAACATCGGCACTGCCAAGCTGCCGGCGGACGAATGGCGTGGTATCCCTCATCATCTGATTGACGCACTGGAACCCAATCAGGTATTCACTGCCGGCGATTTTGCCAGAATGGCCCGTCCGGTTTTACGTGAAATTACAGGGCGAGGCCATCTCCCCATCGTCGTGGGCGGCACCGGGTTTTACCTCCGTGCGCTCGTGGAAGGTCTGGCACCTGGCCCGGCCCGGGACGAAACCCTGCGAATCCGTTTCGCCGCGAAGGAAGCCCGTCGCGTCGGCACCCTCCACCGCCTGCTCCGCCGCCTGGACCCGACCACCGCCGCCCGTCTGCACCCGAATGATGTCCCCAAAACCATGAGGGCGCTCGAAATCTGCCTTCAGGCCCGCCGCCCCGCCGCCGCAGTCTTCGCCGGCGGGCGCGACGCACTCACTGGCTATCGCGTCCTCAAACTGGGCATCTTCCCGGATCGCGACAAACTGGTCACCCGGCTCGAAGCCCGCGTGGAGAAGATGTTTGCCGGCGGTCTGATAGCCGAGACGGAATCGATTCTCTCCCGCGGGGTCCTCCCGACGGTAAAGCCGTTCGAATCGATCGGCTACAAACAGGCGCTTCAGGTGACTCGCGGCGAACTGTCGCCCAGAGATGCGATATTCTACACAAAGCGCGATACACGCCAATACGCGAAGCGCCAGATGACCTGGTTCCGTCAGGAACCCGGCCTTGAAGTGGTGCGCGGGTTTGGCGACGCGGAAGATTTGGTGGCGCGGGCGATCGCGAGAGTACAGGAGTTCCTTTCCTGCGCCAAAGTGTGATTTGATAGACAGAACAGAATAAGAATTATCCCAACCCATGAAGAAACTAATCGTGCTCCTGACAGCCATCCTCGCCTTCAGCCTGATGGCCTTTGCGGCGGAAGACGCCAACGGCAACTGGAAGACAACCATCGAAACCCCGAACGGCTCGCAGACCCAGACCTTCGCCCTGAAAGTGGACGCCGGCAAGGTGACTGGAACCATCGGCAGCGAAATGATGGGCAACCTCCAGATCGCCGACGGTAAGATCGAAGGCGACAAGATCTCCTTCTCCGTCAGTACAAACTTCGGAGCCATCCGCTACGCGGGCACCATCAGCGGCGACACCATGAAACTCACGCTCACCGTCGGCGATGGACAGTTCACCCTCGATATCGCAGCAACGCGAGTGAAAGCGTAATCATGATCCGAACTCTTGCCTTACTCTCCCTCGTCCTCGTCGGCCTGGTTGCCACCACGTCCTCCGCGTCCGCCCAGGCACCGGTCCCCGCGACGCCTGAAACCGCCGCCGCCTTCATTGGCGATTGGACTCTCTCCGCGCAGGGCGATCAGGGCCCCGCGCAATTTCAGTTGTCCCTGAAAACCGAAGCCGGCAAGGTCGTCGCGTCCGTTTCCATGGGCCAGGGAGGCCTGCCGATTACCGACATTGCACTCAACGGCAAGGCCCTTCTTCTCAGTTTCAACGTCGACTATCAGGGTTCGCCGATCCCCACCGTTGCCACTCTCACACCAACAGGAGATAAATTTGCTGTGACGATCAGCTTTGCCGGTGGTGCGTATACGATGTCCGGCACCGCGGAAAAGAAGAAGTGACCAGGCGCGACGGTTTGCTGCCTCTCATCGCTGCCGCGGTCATCGCGGCAGCGTTTGCAGTTGCCCAAACCGCCGTGCCGGTCGAACAGGAACCTCACCATCGCCTGACCTTCGAAAATCCATACGTCCGCGTGCTCAACGTCGACTTTCCCCCGGGTTACGTCAGCCTCTTCCATACGCATTCTCTCGATAACGTCGGCGTCCGGCTCACGGAAAGCGTCACGCGGACGGACACGCTCGCCGCTCAGGGCGAATCGCAAACCTTCCCTGTCGGTCGCATCGCTTTCAACTCAGCGACTCCGCCCTACACTCATCGGGTTGTGAATACCGGCTCCAACGCAGTGCGAATTCTGGACGTCGAAATCGTCGGCGGTATTGCAGTTCCAGGCGGTTCCGCTCGCGACGACGTGGCCGGCCACGAAGTCGTCATCGACAATGCCCACGTCCGCGTCACCCGCATCAGGCTTTCCGCCGGGCAATCGTTGCCTGCCCACACTCACCCTCATGGCTGGCTCACCATTGACGTCGTCGGGCCAAATGCAGGACACCTGGAGTGGCACGCACCCGCTGCCATCACGCCGGTTGCCGGGAACCTGACGACATCGACAGAAATCGTCGAAGTCGAGCCAAAACCGCGTCTATGACCCGAAGACGCTTCACCGCCGCCTGGGCTGCGCTCGCCGCCTTCCCTGCGGCGGCCCAAACCCACAACCGCCTCACCGAAGCCGAAACCCGCGAGGGCTGGCAATTACTCTTCGACGGCTCCACCACAAACGGCTGGCTCGAAATTACAGGCAAACCCTTCCCCACCCATTCCTGGACTCTCGACGATGGCTGTCTCAAAGCCCTCGTCCGCCTTGACGGTTTTCAGGACATCCGCACCGTCGATACCTTTCGCAATTTCGATCTTCGCTTCGACTGGAAGCTTCTCGAAGCGGGCAACTCCGGCGTGAAATACAAAATCCAGAAGGTGGACGAGTTCATCAACGCCCAGGGCCGTCAGGCCCGCGCGCGCGGTCTGGAATATCAACTGGCGGACGACAAAGATCCCGATGCTGCCTCCGATCCCCGCCGTGTGGCAGGTTCTCTCTATTCCGTCATCGCCCCCTCGCCCCGCACCCCGCCCCGCATCGGCGAATTCAATCAGTCGCGCATCCTCGTCTCCGGCAAAAGCGTGGAACACTGGCTCAATGGCGTGAAAGTGGTCTCATTTGAAATCGACGCGCCTGAAGTAGAAAAACAACTCCGCTCCAATATGTCCGCCGACGATCTCGGCCCCGTCCACGAAGAAAGCCCCATCAGCTTCCAGAACCACTCCTCGGAGACCTGGTTCCGCAACGTCAAAATCCGTCGCCTGTAAACACCTTCAGCGCTGCAACGCCAGTTCCCGCCGCTCCTGGCATCCAAATAAATGCCGTCGCCGGATCACCTCCGCAATCTCACCCGGCACCATGGCATCCCACGAATCGTCTCCATCCTGTATGCGTTTCAGTATGTCGCGCGAGAAGATATGAAGCACGCTGGCGTCGTAGTGCTCCACTTGCCGTATGCTGCCGCCTTTGACGATGTGCCGGTAAAGTGCCTCTACATTGTCCGGCATCGTTACATTCCCGGCCGTCGTCAATTCCCCGGTCGCCATATCGCGCAGCGGATACACATAAATCCGCAGATCCCGCGTAAACAGCTTCCCGAAGGCCTCCAGAATCCCGCCCTCCAGCCCATCGTAGAATCTGTCCCTGAATAGATCCTGCAGGCTTGAAACCCCCATGGTCAGCGCAATCGGCTCCGTCGTATACCGCGTCAGCCACGCCGCCAGCCGGTAGTACTCGAAGTAATCCGAAATCAACACCGTCTTGCCCGCTGCCGCCAGCATGTCCACGCGCGCCAGAAAATCGCTGAGGTCGATCTTCCCCGTCACCAGCAGATTCCGCATCGTGATTTCCATCAGATCCACAATCTGTACCGGCGATGCCCCCGGCTCCGGCGGCCGCTCCTTCGTCAACTCCGCGGCAAACTGCTGGTGTGCGCACTCCAGCATGTCGATATTGACCCGCGTCACCGGCCGGAAACTCCCGCGCTCCACCAGTACCGGCCGCTTCCTTAACACCTCCGAGGGCTGCAGCACCGTGCCTGAAGGTCCGAACATCGCCGCGCTGCTCAGCCCCAGTTGCACCAGACGCAGGCTCATCACGCGGTTATCCACGTGGCGGAATTCGATCCCCGAAAACTCCACCATGTCGATCTCAATCCGGTCCGTGGTCAGATTATCCAGCAGCGATTCCAGCATCTGCTCCGGTTTGTGGTGCAGAAAGCATGCCGCATAAAGCAAATTGACACCGACAATCCCGAGCGCCTCCTGCTGCAGACTGTTCTCGTGATCCAACATACGGACGTGGATCAGTATCTGACTGTCCTCATCCCGCGGGTGCGCCTGATACTTGACTCCCATCCAGCCATGGCATTCGTTCGTCCCGTGAAAATTCCGCGCCGAAACCGTATCCGCGAATACAAAAAACGCCGTCGTATCGCCGCGCATCGGCCTCAGGCGTTCCAGATTCAGCTTGTGCTCCAGGTCCAGCATGCTCTGCAGCCGCTCGCGCGAAACATACCGCTTACAGCGCCCATAAATCGCGTCGCTGACCGCCATGTCATACGCTGAAATCGACTTCGAGATCGACCCCGCCGCCGCGCCCACGCGGAAAAACCAGCGTGCCACTTCCTGCCCGGCCCCGATCTCCGCAAACGTGCCATAACGTGCCGAATCCAGATTGATTCGCAGCGCCTTCTCGCGCGTGCTGAGCTCCACTGCTTTGTCTGTGCTGATCGTGGTTGACGAATTCACTTATTGCTTATCGGCTGCCGCGGCGGAAATTTCAGGCCATCCGGAAAAACGTCCTGCCAGGCATCCGTCGGGCAATACCCCCCGACGTCTCCGGTACCCCCTCAGTAGAAGACCAAATCTACCCCCGCCCGATCTCCGTCGAATCACCCGTCCCGTGATCCTGAATCTGGAATCGCAGGAATTCGTGTATCGCCCGCAACGCTGCGGGATTCTTCGTGAAAATCCGCACTCGGCCGCCGCGCGTCGTGTTTTCGAACCGGTAGCCAATCTGACTGCTCTTTTGCTTCATGACAGCGACGCCCGGCGGCACCTGCTCGTGAATCAACATCGGCGCGTCGAAATTTCCGACAGCAAACATCTTCGCGATGTGCCCCAGATGCATGCGAATCTGATCCCGGCTTTCAATGTCTCCGGCATCTTTGGCCTCTACCTGAATACTGCCGCCGTCTTTTGCCAGCAGGAAGTGATGCGTAGTCTTCTTATGCGAAAAGCCCATCGCTTCGTCGCCCCGCTGATTGACGCCCACCCGGTGGCCCGTTCCAGCCATCGCTCCCATGTGCTGTTCGGCCATAGAGCCCGGCACGTTCTGTTGCGCTGTCAGAATTCCGGCCACACCAACGACCAGCAATGCGGATTTTAGTCTCATAGCCTTATGATGTTCACACGCAGCCACGTCAGGCGACTGGGAAAAATTTCCGCAGCGCCTCCGCGAATTCACCGCCGTCCGCCGTCGCGCCGCCGAATAACTCCATGCACGACCGGAACTTTACATTGTCCGGTGTACCAAAAATCTCGTCCACTGTCCGCCCCTTAATCGCATTCACCAGCTGTGTGCACTCCCGTAATCTCGGCCCCAGCACCGGGTGCAGCAAATACGCCTCGGCCTCCGCCTGCGATGCAATCCCATACCGCGTCGCCATCGCACTCTGCCCCAGCCCGCGCATCTGCGGAAACACGAACCACATCCAGTGCGTCTCCTTCCGCCCGCCCCGCAGTTCCCCGCACACTCGCGCATAAACCGGGTCCTGCGCCTCTACAAAACGCCCCAAGTCGAAAGGATCCTGCATGTCAGTCTTTCTTCAACGCCCGCGCCGGCAACAACACCGAAAGCGCCGCCGCCACCACCAAGGCCCCGGCATAAACGAACACCGGCCGCTGGTGCGATGCCACACTCGTCGGTTGCACCAGCAGCACCCCCAACGTAGTTGTCCCCGCCACCCCACCGACATACCGCATCGTCGAAAGCATCCCGCCCGCCATCCCGGATTGCTCACGCCCCACCGTGCTCATGGAAGCCGCCTGCGCCGGTGGCGACGTTATTCCAACTCCCAGCCCGATCAGCAACAGCCCAGGCATCACTTCCACCGGCAGGTGGACCGCCTGCAAATCCCGGAACCACCACAACCCCGCCAGCCCGAACAGTGAACCGCAGAGCGTCTGCACCCTTGGCCCCACCTTCGCCGTCAGTCGACCCGCCACAACTGACCCGACCACCATCGCCAGCGTCAGCGCCAGCAACGCCTGGCCCGTAGCCCGTGCCCCGGTGTGCCGTACTTTATCGAAGAACACCGGCATCTGAAACAGCAGCGGATACATCGCCATGTTTTGCAGCGCAATGATCGTGCCCCCGCCGAAAAACGCCCCATGCCGCAGCAACGAAAAATCCACCACCGGCGATGCCGCTATTCGCTCCCGAAACGGAAACACAGCCAGCAGCACCGCGCCTCCACCGCCCAGCCACCACGCCGTCTCACCGGTGAGCCGTAGCGCCACAATCACCAGCGTCAGTCCTCCGGCCAGCAGCACGCTGCCAGGCCAGTCGAACGGCTGCCGCTTCTCCGCTGCCTGCGCCTTCGTGAACATCCCGCGCGACCGCATCACCAGCAGCAACGATACCGCTACCACCGGCAGGTTCGCGCCGAACACGGCCCGCCATCCGAAACGCTCCGTCAGTTCTCCGCCCAGCAGCGGACCGATCGCCGCCGCCATGCCGAGGCATGCCCCCAATAATCCGAACACCTGCGTGCGCTTCTCCGCCGGAGTCTGATTCCGCAGAATAGCCATCGTTGCCGGCACCGTGCACGCGCCGCCCGAAGCCATCAGCACCCGAGCCATCGCCAGCAAATGCACCTCGCCCGCCACCACCCCAAAAATTGACCCCGTCAGCACCAGCGACAGCCCCACCATCAGCGCCCGCCCGTGGCCGATCAGATCGCCCAGCTTCCCGCCAGGGCTCTGCAACGCTATGCTTGCGATCAGATAACTCGAAACCAGCCACGGCGTCAGTTCCGAAATGCTCGCACCAAGGTCATGCCCGATCCGCGGCAGCGCCACCGCGATCATCGTGCTTCCCAGCGGTGCCAGCGCGGCCGCCAGCAGCATCCCCGTCAACGCGGCCGGAGGCAACCCCGCTTGCCTGTCTGTTGAACCCTCGGCAACGTTCATCAGGACGCCAACGCCTTCTCTTCCATGTGGCGGTTTCGCGTCATCGCCCGGCATTGCAATAGATACAACCTGCCCCGCGCAAACGCGAACTCAATGTCGACCCCTTCGCCAAAGCGTGCCTCACACCGTGTCGCCAGACCATGCAGTTCCGCCAGCATTGCATCGTTCAGGCACAGCGCGTTCACCAGTTCCGGTGCCACCGCCTCCTCTCGAACGCCGCCTTCCGGGCTCCCGCACAGCGCGATGTCCTTCTCTCCCGCCGTGCACCGCAGTACGCGACCCTGCCCATCCAGCGCGTAGTTATCCGGCACCACAAGGCCGCCCACCACCGCTTCACCCAAGCCCCATGCCGCTTCAATCACGCGCTCATCGGCGCCAGAAATCGGATTCCTCGTAAACATCACGCCCGCGCAATCCGGCTCAATCATGCGTTGTACTACCACGCCGATCTGCGGCTTCTCATCCATCCCCATCTTCCGCCGATAAGCCCGTGCCGATTCCGTATATGCCGATTCCCGTACGCTCAGCACGGCCTCCGCCACCTGATCCTCATAGCGAACGTTCAGCAGCGTAATGTGCTGCCCCGCAAAGCTGGCATCTTCGGAATCTTCGCCGATTGCCGAAGACCGCACCGCGCAAGGTCCGCCCAACCCGGCGAATACGCTCCTGAGATCTCGCACCGCCCCCGCGTTGCCGTCAAAAACCGCCTCCACATATTCCGCCGAAAGCGCAAACCCAGGCGGCACCGGCAGCCCCGCACCAAGCGACCTCGCCAGAGACGATGCCTTGCCCCCAAACTCCCCTTCGTCAAACGCTTCCTCCAGCGGAACAGGCCTCAAAGAACAGCCTCCAGCAACTCCACCTCGCCCTTATCGCCATTTACCCGCACCCGCGCGCCATCCGGAAACATCACCGTCGCCTCGCGCGTCGCCACCACTGCCGGTATCCCGTATTCGCGCGCCACAATTGCGGCATGCGAAAGCTGCCCGCCGCGATCCGTCACAATCGCCCCCAGCAGCGGCAGCACCACATTAAACGACGGACTCGTATTCCGCGTCACCAGCACATCTCCCTGCTGGAGTCGGTTGAAATCCTCCGGCCCGTTCACGATTCGTGCCGTGCCTTCATAGATCCCCGGGTGCACAGGCAGGCCTGTTACAATTTTTCGCGCCGACTCCTCCGCCGATGGTGCCACCGTCGGCGGTTCCGGCACGTGAAAGATGTTAAACAGGATCGCGTCAATGGCCCGCGCATTCGCCCTGCCCTTCATCGGCAGCCATTCCACCGGAGGCGGCCCGCCTGGCGGCATACCCAGCCACTTCGGCGCGTCCGCCACCGTCTTCGTCGTGCGCCACGTCTGCCGGCGACGCAGTTCGGTTACGACGGGTCCTTTACCGCCCTGCAGCATTTCTACAATTTCATCGTGACTCGCGTCAATTGCCAGTTCCGCATCCGGCAGGACGCCGTGCGCCGCCAGGCGACGCCCCGCTCCCAGAATCGCGCGCCGCGCCAGCCCCATTCCCCAGGTGTCGTTGTAAATGCCGCGCTCATCCCGCAGGCGGTTGATGAAGCGCGCTTCCTCCAGCAAGTCGTCGAACTGCGCCCGCTTATCCGCGGGTACCTTTGTCCTTAGCGCGTCCCGCCGTTTTGCAAAATCCGCATCCCGATCCACCTTGCCCGACGATCCGAACATCGTGCCCAGCAGCATCTCCGGCATCTCCAGCGCGCATTTGTCGCCCACGTCGTAACCCGTCACCACCCGGTAGCCGACCTCATCCAGAAACTCCTGCAGCGGTTCCGCAATCCCTCCCTTCTGCTTCAATTCTTCAAGGACATCTTTTGCCGCGCGCCCTCGGACGCTAGCCACTGTAATCCCCTTTTCCTGAAGCGCCGTCTGCAATCGAGCCAGTGGCTCCGTCCCCACGCCTCGTGACACCGGAGCCGACCCCTTCAGGACTCCGAGCACCTCCCCTGCCGACAGGCCTGTCCAGCGCTGCACTTCTGCCAGGAAATGCCCCACAGGAAAACAGCAGGGCACCGTGAAAATATGGTGCCGATAAACCATCTCACCCGCGTTCTCCCGGACCTTTCCCAGATAGGCGACGTATTCCGCGTTGTTCAGCGTGGCGAGGTGTGTGTTCTGCAGCTTTCGATTGCGTGCGATCGAATCCGGCTTGACCTCTTCGTCCCACCGACGCAGATCGTCCCGCCAAAGCTTTTTCTCGAAAACCCCGGGCCCCGCCGCAATCCGCCGACGGATTTCGGGATTGACCCGCGCGAACAACTGGAACAGGAGCTTCGGTGGCGGCCCCGACGCGTTCTCTGGCGCGCCCACCGCCATGGCCTTCATGTAACAGAAGTCGTTGACAATCGCAGCCCGAAAACAGTCCAGCAACAGGCCATACCGTTTGGTGCCTTCGCTGAAGCCCTTCGAAAACTGCCCCGGAAAAATCGCGCTCACGTATCGTGTGAGGGGCCTCGCAAAGTGTGTCTCTTCCAGTTCCCAGGACCCAGGCCCTGGAGTCTTGAATTCAATGTTGGCCATGCACCCTCCCCTCGCGTTTCATCCCGGACCAGAACAGTAACGCGATTGTCACATCAGGATATCAGGGTGCGGTACAGATTCGTCGCAGTTCTTGCAGTTCCGGGGTGGCGTAGCCTGAGCCTGCGGGGTCGAGCGCAACTCGACGGCCGGTTGCACGCCAGCCTTTTTTGTTTCGGTCCCACGCACAGATACCGCCCTGCGGAAGCCAGACTCGCTCTCTGACAAACACACGTTTAATACAGCGTGGCAGGCACCCGTGTCACGGCCTCTTCATCCACCTGTTGTGCCTTCACCCATACCGCAGGTGTGCGCCTCCAGCATTGCGCCAAAAGTTGGAACCGCGCATGGCCCAGCGTACCTGGCGGGGTTCCACAAGTCGGCCCGAACCAATGCGCGGCGCAGTGGGCTTCAGTTACCTTGACAGCAATGACGGTATTTGGCAGCTTGCCCTGCACGCTGAACCGTACCGTGAGCGCGGGGTCGCGTGAAAGCACCGCCTCGCCGTTCACCGGAAACGTCTCCCGCACTCCAGGGACGAAGAAAGAATCCCGACGCGCTGGTTCCGCACAATGTGGCGAAGACTATCCAGCCGGTTATTTCCACGACGGTTCGGGATCAGCAGCGTACGGTCATCGGCCACCTGCACGAAACCCGGCGCATCGCCGCGTGGCGAAGCATCGAAAGAGGTGCCGTCGGATGTCGCAAGTACCAGTAATGGCGATGCCGCAATGAAAGCGCGGGAAATCTCGTCGATGTGGTCCATCTGCTTGCGAACCGAACGTTCGAGTGGCGGCCCGTACTGTGCCGCAAACTCGTCTGTATCGGTAATGAGATGAGCGGGATTCAGATCCACAAGATCAGGGTAATGGATGAAATCCATCTGCGGTAAAATCTACCCATGATCCGACGTCCACTGGAGGGCGAAGCCCCCTCCGGTTTTTTTACGTACATCAATCAGGTGATCGGCAATGACCCGCTTGCCGTCATGGACACCCAACTCTCAGAATCAATCGCTCTGTTATCCGGGATCACCGAACAGGCGTCGCTGCACCGCTACGCAGCCGGCAAATGGAGTATTCGCGAACTCCTCAACCATGTCACCGATACGGAACGCGCTTTTGCCTTTCGTGTTCTCTGGTTCAGCCGAGGTTTCGAAACGCCCCTTCCAGGTTACGATCAGGACGTCGCAGCCACCGGCGCAAAGGCCGACAAAGTCTCCTGGGCCGCGCACATCGAAGAGTTCCGCCTCGTGCGTCTGGCAACCCTCGCGCTTTTCCGAAATATGCCGCAGGATGGCTGGAAGCGCAGTGGCACCGCCAGCGGCAACTTCGTCACGGTACCCGCCATGGCCTACGTCATCCCCGGCCACGTCGAACACCACCTCTGCATCCTCCGCGAACGCTACCTGTAAAAGCAAAGCGCCGGGCTTTCGCCCGGCGCTTTCCCAACTAAAATAGTCGCCCGCAGCAAGCTAATACTTCGGCACGCTCGGATCCACCGTATCGCTCCAGGCCGTGATCCCGCCCGCCATATTAATCACGTTCTTAAACCCAGACTGCTTCAGCAGATCCACGGCCTTCGCGCTGCGCCCACCCATCTTGCAATGCATCACATACGCAGCCGAAGGGTCCAGTTCGCCCAACCGGTTCGGCAGTTCGCCCAGCGGAATCAGCGTCGACCCCGGAATCCGGCAAATCTGAAACTCATGCGGCTCACGCACGTCGATCAGCGTAAACTTATCGCCCCGATCCAGCTTCGCTTTCAACTCCACAGCGCTAATCTCGTTCACAGGCGCAGCCTCCTCATGTTTTTGCGGAATCCCGCAGAACTGCTGATAATCGATCAGCTTCGTAATCGTCGGATGATCGCCGCACATCGGGCACTCCGGATCGCGCCGCAGTTTCAACTCGCGGAACTTCATCCCCAGAGCGTCATACAGCATCAAACGACCCACCAGCGGCTGTCCAATCCCCAGGATCAGCTTCACAGTCTCCGTCGCCTGAACCAGGCCGATAATGCCAGGCAGAATCCCCAGCACCCCGCCCTCGGCACAGCTCGGCACCAGCCCCGGAGGTGGCGGTTCCGGATACAGGCAGCGATAACACGGCCCGCCCGGATAAGCAAAAATGGTCGACTGCCCTTCAAACCGGAAGATCGACCCGTACACGTTCGGTTTGCCCAGCAGCACGCACGCGTCGTTCACCAGATAGCGCGTCGGAAAATTGTCCGTGCCATCCACCACGTAGTCGTAGTCGTTCAGAATCTCCAGTGCATTCTCGCTCGAAAGCGCCGTCTCATGCCGGTCAATCTTCACGAACGGATTGATGTCCTGCATGCTCTCGATCGCGGAATCAATCTTCGGCTTGCCCACGTCCTTCGTCCCGTGAATCACCTGCCGCTGCAGATTCGTATAATCCACCACGTCGAAATCCACCAGGCCGATGCGCCCAATGCCCGCAGCGGTGAGATACAGCGCCAGCGGCGCGCCCAACCCGCCCGTACCCACGAGCAGCACACTTGCCTTCTTCAGCTTCAACTGCCCTTCCATACCCACTTCGGGCATGATCAGATGGCGGCTGTAGCGCAGGATTTCGTCTTTAGATAAGGTGACTTCGTTAGAGGACATGGGCTCTCAATACCAAAACTTAAATCAAACCGCCGGCAATACTCGGCACAATCGACAACGTATCCGTCGCAGCCACAGACGTTGCGTCTTTCTGCAGGTACCGGATATCGTCGTCGTTCAGATAAACGTTGACGAAGCTCCGCAGCTTGCCTTCGTCGTTATACAGCTGCTTCTTCAGGTTCGGAAAGCGCGTGGTGAGCGCGGCGAGCACTTCGCCAACGGTCGCTCCATCGGCTTCAACGGTGTCTAGCTTCTCCACAAACTGGCGGAGGGGGGTCGGGATTAAGATTCGGGCCATTGTAGTTCCTCTTTTTCTGCGTGTGTTTGTTCTGCGTTCGGCAGCCAGCTGTTCGCATGGTGATATTGACCCTTCTGGATCGACAGCACGATAAACGAATACCACGGGCAGGAATTCTTCAGATCGGTCTCGGAAAAATAAGCGTCGCAATCCGGGTGCGAATGGTAAATGCCGATCAGGTCCATTTTAAGCTCGCGCGCCTGCCGGTCCGCGCGCAGCAGATCCTCAGGGCGCAGTTCGTAACGCGCCGCCTGCGGCCCGGCCGAAGCATTGTCCAACGCGAGCGCATGAATCACGGTCTTCACGTCGCCGTCAGGTCCGGAAACAATGGTCCCAATCATGGCTCCGCAGCATTCGTTCGGATAAGTCGCCTGCGCGTGGTTCACCATCTCGCGCCAGGGTTTTCTTTCAACGGTAATCATCTTATTCTTCGTCCCAGAAATGCTCGCTCAGATACTTGTCGGCACCGTCGCAGAGCACCGTCACAATTACGCCGCTCTTGCCTTCTGCATGAAGCTGCCGCGCCAGTTGCACGGCGGCCTGCACGTTGCCGCCCGCCGAAATCCCCACCAATATACCTTCCGTTTTGGCGAGATGCCGCACCATGCGGTATGCATGTTCGGTCTCAATTTCAATTTCACGATCCGCCAGCGCCGGATCGTAGATGCGCGGCACAATCGCCGTCGCCATATGCTTTGTGCCTTCAATCCCGTGGAAGCCCGTGGAAGGCTGCGCCGAAATACACTGCACGCCAGGCACGTCCTGCTTCAGGCGCCGGCTGGTTCCCATAAACGTGCCGCTCGTGCCTAACAGTGCCACGAAATGCGTCACGCGGCCTTCCGTCTGCGCGATGATCTCCGGCCCGGTCGAATTGAAATGCGCCTGCCAGTTTGCATCGTTCCCATACTGATCCGGATAGAAGAAACTGCCCGGGTTCATCGCGTACAACTCGCGCACCCGCCGGATCGCGCCATCCGAACCCTCGCCCGGATCCGTCAAAATCAATTCCGCGCCATAAGCCTTCAGAATGCGCTTTCGCTCCGGCGACGCATTCTGCGGCAAACACAGCTTCACCTTATAGCCGCGCACCGCGCCAATCATGGCATACGCAATGCCCGTATTCCCGCTTGTGGAATCGATCAGGATCTTATCGCGCGTCAGTTTCCCGGAGCGCTCGCCCTCCCGAATCATATTCAGCGCCGCGCGGTCCTTAACTGACCCGCCCGGATTGAAATACTCGGCCTTCCCATAGATCTCAACGCCCGGAAACGCACTGTCCACCTTGGCCAGCCGAAGCAGCGGAGTGTTGCCAATCTGGCTGATAACGTCATGCGCCATGGGAAGCGCGTGTGCAGCGGTGCTCATTGTGGCCGGGAGTTCCTGAAGTGAATCTGGACTATGTCCATCTTACAATAGGTGATTCATTACGGCCGCGTTTAGATTCATCATTTATGGCGAAGCGCTTACTCATCCGGCCGGGCGCGATTGGCGACTTCATCGTCAGCCTCCCGGCCCTCGAATCTCTCCGGTCTGACGACACCGAAGTCTGGTGCGCCAGCCCCAACGTGCCACTCGCCCGCTTTGCCGACCGAGCCCTCTCCCTTGCCAACTCCGGCCTCGACCGCCTCGGCATCACCCACGCCGACGACGTCATCGAACGCCTCCGCGCCTTTGACGACATCATCTCCTGGTACGGCACCAACCGCCCAGAATTCCGTCAGTTCGTCGCGGATCTGAACCTTCCGTTCCGATTCCTGCCTGCGCTACCCGACAACTCTCGCCACGCCGTCGACTTCTACAACCACCAGGCCCGCGAACTCGGAGCCAACCCGCACCTCACCCCAGCCATCGATTGTCCGGAAGTACCCAGAACCTTCGCGGCAATCCATCCCTTCGCCAGTTCTCCAGCGAAACGAGCCCCCATGGAAGTTTTCGAAGCGGCAGCAAAGAAGCTATCCGAAACCATGCCGGTACACTGGCTCTGCGGCCCGGAAGAAGACCTCCCAGGCGCAGTCCGCTTCCCGGATCTCTACGCACTTGCCTGCTGGCTGCGTGGTGCCCGCATCTTCGTAGGCAATGACTCCGGCATTTCCCACCTCGCCGCAGCAGTCCGAACTCCGGTACTGGCCCTTTTCACCACCACCAACCCCAAAATCTGGTCTCCGAGGGGCATCGCTGTGGACACAGTCCGAAGCGCCGCAAAAGCAGACCGCTGATGGCTGACCGCTCCCTCAGAACAACACTTCAAAATCAAACCGGTACCGCCGATGATAATTCCCGAAGAACACCCCATACTGCGGATCCGCCACATTACTGTGCAGTGCCAGAGCGTTGAAGTGATTCGTGATGTTGTAGCCAGTCACCGACAGCCGCACCGTGTACTTCGTCGAAACCTTGAAATCCCGCATCAGCCGCGCATCTGCGGAAAAAAACTTCGGAAACCGCGACGAATTCGGTATCCCCACGTAGTTCTGCAAAACATCCATCGACGTGTAGGGAAACCCATTGCGATACTCCACCGTCGGATAAATTTCGAACCGCTGAAACGGTATCTTCAAATGCCCCCACATCAAAAACCGATTCGGCAGATCGCCTTCCAGATTTGAGTAAACGCTCGGCCGGACGAACGGCACCGCATAATTTCCCACATACGCGTCGAAAACATTCTGGTCGCCTTCCGCCCGGCTATGGACGTAGGAAAACACCAACTGCTGTTCTTTCTCCAGCGTCAGCTTCGCCGTAATCTCCGCCTGTCGGTATCTCGAATTGCCGGTACCGTCCAGCACGATCTCGTTCGTCGTTCCCAATAAGTCCGGATGCAGTACGATCAGCCCAACCGATCGGTTATCGGTATACACAGCACGCATCCGAAAACGTTTCGAAAAACTGTGCTCCAGTTGCCCGTTCCACGTCACCCCGCGCGGCGAAAAGTCTCCCGCCACGCGCTCCCCCTTGACCAAAAACGATTTCGGTCCCGTGGCGCTGCCAATCACATTGTCATAGGTCTTCGGTACTCCAATTAAGCTTCCATCCGGGGCGTACTTCCTGATCGTCCGGATCGGATACCGGCTGAAGGCGTAAACGTCCAGCGGAATATGGTCGTAAAACTGCCCGTACCCGGCGCGGAATACCGTCCGCTGATTTGCAAACGGACTCCATGAAATCCCCGCCCGCGGGGCAATCCTCAGGCTCTCCGCCAGCCTCTGATGCTCTATACGCAACCCCAGATCCGCCGATACTTTCGAATTGAAGGTCCAATGATCCTGCACATACGCGGTAAACTCAAGATCGTTGCGCTTGTACGGACCCTGGTTGGTGAAGTCGATTCGCTCCAGCAGCAACCCGGCGGCGTTCCGGACTTCTACCGGCTGATAGCTGAACACCCCATGATCCGTCGAGACCGTCAGTGACGTCCCCGCCTTGATCTGATGCGCCCCCCGCCACCGCACCGGCTTCGGCGACCACACCTCGAGCCATTCCCTTCGAAACGCATCCCGCGACTGCACACCAAAATAGTTGCCGCGATTCCCCTGCGGCATCATGATTTCATCGCCCGGCCCCTGCGCCCCAATCCAGGTATGGAAACGCTGGTATGCCAGTGACGTATCGAGCGTCCCGCCCCATAGCCCCAGATGATGCGCCATGGTTCCCGCATACGCCGCCTGCGCGTAACTTGGCGAGACACTCTCCGGATTGAAAAAATCCGGGTTGACGAAATTCGTGTGTTCCGGGTTGAAGTGAAAAGTCGCGTTGATGATCTGCCGCGGCGAAAGCAGATAGTCAATCTGGGTGAAAGAATTCACCCGCTCGTGTTTTGAAATGTTGTGCGGAAATGGCAGCGTCCGGTTCGGCGTCTTGTCCAGAAAATACTGCAATGCCGAAATCACAAAGAGCTTATTCGCTATCACGGGCCCGCCTGCAACCACATGCGGCGTCCAGTTGGATATTCCACGCATGTGGTAACTGCGAATCCGGAAGTCCGGAAACGGATCGTTCAGATCGTAATGCCACTTATCGCCGCCCCGCCGCGTTTCCACTGCGATCACGCTCTGCGTGAACCGCCCGTACTGTGCCAGAAACGGCGTGTTCAGAACGTTCAGCGATTCAATCGAATCCACCGGCACGGTCTGTCCGAACTTCCCCGTGGCCGGATCCGTCACGTCGCTCTCATTCACCACGAGCGAACTCCGCTGCTCGCCCGATCCATCCAGCTTCAACTCCCCGTTCGGCGACCGCACCACCCCAGGCACCAGCGGCAGCGCGTCCGCCACCGTCGCCGGATTCGACGGCAGATTCTTCACGTCCGATGGATGCAGTTCGTAGTTCTGTGACGAACTCTGGTCCACCGGCGCGTCCAGCGTGCCTTTGACATCAACGCTCGAACGGCTCGTCTGAGGATTCATCGTTACCGTGATTTCGCCGGACGCGTCACCCTTAACTTCGATGGTGACCAGACTGTCTTCAAAGCCTTCCTTCGTGGCCTTGACCGTCCATGTTCCGCAGGGAATCTTCTCGAATTCCGCCAGCCCCGAAGCCTGCGATTGCTGCGAATCCACCTGAACCGCGTCGCTGCCGATCCGCACCTTCGCATCGAAAATCGCCGCTTCCTGCGAATCTTTGACCAATACCCGAAGATCGCCCGGCAGGCAGACTTGCGCACTGGCCGACGCGCAGCAACCCAGCACCAGCAAGACCCCCAGCGCCCGGCCGGGGATTGCTATCGAGGGAAGCGTCACTTTTTGCAGTCGATTCGTCACCCAGGGCATTCCCTATTATTGACTGGCCCCGGTACTGCCACGTTACATATCTTGACAATTGTGTTTCAGGCCATTGAAAAGACAGGCCCAATCAGCCGCCGCCCGACACCGAAGGTACTCCCCTGAACAGTCAACGTTCTGTGTTCTAACTTTTGTTAACTAACAAAATACAGGAGTTCGGAAACTTGCAAACCGGGCTATACTCATTTTGCAACGATGCTTACACAGCCCACGCTCGCGGGAGCCACACAGGTCCTGCTTACATTACTGACCCTGGTGGCTGCGGGTTTTGATATCCGCTACCGCCGCATACCCAACTGGCTGGTGCTGGTGGGCATCTTGACAGGTTTCCTCTGGAACCTCTATTCCTCCGGCTGGTCCGGACTCGGCCATGCGGCTGCCGGGTTCGGACTTGGCTTCGCCCTCTACTTCCCGCTCTACCTTCTGCGGGCCCGCGGCGCCGGAGACGTCAAGCTTCTCGCTGCCGCCGGTGCCATTGTCGGCCCCGGCAACTGCTTCTGGGTCTTCCTGCTCACGGCAGTCCTTGGCGGCGCGATCGCCATGGTCTGGCTGATGGTTCGCGGACGGGTTCGCCACACCTTCTTCAATCTGTCCTGGATTATCAGTGATCTGACGAAACTGCGCGCCCCCTACCAGAACAACGCCGAACTCGACGTCACCACCAACAAAGGAATGCGGCTGCCTCACGGAGCCATGATCGCAGTCGGAGCCGCTGCTCTGATTCTAATGGTTCACTTCAGAATCAGGGTCGGTGCCTGATGCTGATCATGCAGGTGTTCGTCTACTTGCAGCTGCTGGATTTTCTGACAACCATGGTAGGCTTCCGGCTCGGGGCCAGCGAGGAAAGTCCATTCATCGCCCATCTCATCCACTCCACGTCGCCTGCCATCGGAGTCGGAGTCTCCAAACTCGTCGGCCTCGGCATCGGTGCCATCTGCATTATGACGAACCGCATTCGCATTCTCTCGGTAGCGAATTACTGGTATGCCGGCCTTGTCGTTTGGAACCTCGCCATGATTCTCGTCTCTGGCAGAACCCACATGCACCCGTAATCTGAGCCGCTCGTGCCTGCCAGCCATGCCGGTCAGGACCCGGGCACTACACCCTTCAGTCACCACACTGCCCGTCTTCTCTGACGCACTTGCCTCCTTCCTTGGGCGAACGACCGGCACGCCGGTCTCGACGTGCGGAAGCTTGCCCTGGGCTTTTCGCGCGCAGAACCGCGCCAGCAGACTTGATCGGGCGCTTACCGAAAACTGCAGCCTGAACCGAGTCTGATGCTCGTGCAGCGGACGCCGCAATCGAGATGTCCGGCCCGTCAAATTGTCTCTTAGTCGGTGCATTGGGGTCTGTGCATTGGGTTGATTCCATCGAATGCTCCGGGCCCTGCGCCGGGACGCAGAAACGGCGTATATTGGGATTCATCATGATGACTCGCAGATCGATTCTTGGCGCAGCCGTGGCGGCCGGTCTTCTTCGCGCTGGCAACGAACGGCTTCGCATTGGTATTACGGACTGGAATCTCAGGTTGACCGCGAATCCGGAGGCCGTCCGCCTTGCCGCGCGGCTTGGTTTCGATGGGATACAGATGTCTTTCGGCCAGAAACTGATTGACGGACGACTACCCACCGACGATCCCGCCATCATTGCCAGTTACCTGAAGCTCTCCGCCGAAGCGGGCATTCCCATCGACGGCACCTGCGTCGACATGCTGCATGTGAACGGTCTGAAGAGCGACAAACTCGCGGTTCGATGGGTGGCCGATTCCATCCGCCTGACCGCAGCACTCAGGACCCAGGTGCTGCTGCTGCCGTTCTTCAGCAGGAACGCCCTCAAGACGGAGGAAGAACGGAACTACGTCGGCGACGTGCTTCGCGAACTGGCGGTGGAAGCGAAGAAGGTCGGAGTGGTGCTGGGGCTGGAAGATGAAAACTCCGCTGAGGAAAACGTTCGCATTATGGATCGCGCGAGGGCGGACAACGTTCTGGTCTATTACGACGTGGGGAACTCCACGAATATCGGCGGTTACGACGTGGTGAAGGAGCTTCGCTGGCTGGGCAAAGACCGCATTTGCCAGCTCCATCTGAAGGACAAGCCGGTGTTTCTGGGGGAGGGGAAGATTCAGTTCGCACTGATTCTACAGGCAATCCGGGATATTGGATTCGCCGGCTTTGCGAATCTGGAAACGGATTCGCGGCCTGGTTTTCTGGAAGACGATATGCGGCGGAATCTGGCTTACATCAAAAACTACATGTCGTAACGGTAAACCGTCCGCTTAATCGGGATGGGCTTATGTCAAGCATCCGTGTCAACCGTGAATCGGCAGATGCCGTGAACGTATCGCAACCGCATTTGATCCCTCCCTACATGGAGGCGGCGGGGCCAACGCAGATTCTGCGCTCATACCGATTCGGGGTCAAAGCGGACCAGCGGGTGCGCGACATGGAAGTGGAAGTCAGGCTGCGCGGCGGGCCTCCCAGTATTCCTCAAAGCGGCCATTGAGGTGAGAGCAGCGGAGGGCAATGATGGAGTTGGCACCGCAGACGGTCCAGAACATGCCGGATTGTTTGAGGCGAGAGCCGATCACGGTCTTGCAGCCGGCCTCGATCACGCCAGAGCCGACGAAGAGGTGCTGTTTTCGGAATTTGGGGTAGCGCATGCGTTCGGCATTCCGCTCAAAATAGTCGGCCTCGGTGCGAATCTTTTCCAGAACTTCGGCATTGGTTGATGGGGCGGAGCGCAGCGAGAGAACCAGTTTTTCGATCTTGCCTTTATCGAGCAGACGCTTCTGATGTGCTTTAATCCAGGCTTTCTGGGTGGTCAGGTCGTTGGGGTGCAGCTTACGCGCCAGATCCCACAGGTGCTGGCGGGCGTGATACAGATCGACGATCTGAATCGCGCCAGGAAAATGCAGGTCGGCGTTATTCCAGATCCATTCGGCTCCGTCGCCGATGACGGCTTTCTTCGCGGCCCGGCTCCAGCCGCGGTTCCAGGCTTCCAGATAGATGCGTTTGCCAAACTCTTCGGCCGTTTCGATGGCCCCCGTATAAGTAGTCGAATCCGGATCGCGAACCGCATAGCCTTCTTTAGCCCAGGAAGTCTGGGTGAAGACGCAGCCGAGTTTGACCTCGCGCGTGTGGGCCGGCTGACCCTCGGTTTTGCCTTTGCGCCCCTCGGTCTCTTTCTTCACCACGGGCACGCCGGTCCCGTCCATTTGCACATACAGAATCGGAATCGGCTTGCCGACGATGACAGGCAGATCCAGTTGGACGGCCCTGTCGATTGCGCGCTGCTCGTTTGCGGCGATGTTGGCACCAATCGCCTCTGCTGTGCGCTCTACGGACTTGGCTGTCACCTCCAGGCCGGCCAGAATCTTCATCTGCTCGCGTCCATGATCGAAGGGCGCGTCCTGACCTACCAGCGCCTGCATGCGGCGCACGCCGGGAGAGAAGTATGTGTTTTTTACATCCAGTGCCTCGTCGGCGGGAAACTGACCTTCATGGCAGCGGTCGCAGAAATACCACGGACGGTTCATTTGCGCCCAGCCCACAACGGTGAGTACGGGCCGGGAGCGCAGTTCCTGATATCGCGCCTGGTGACCACAGGCACAAGGTAACTGACGCCGATCCTGCGGTGGCGCTTCGAACTGCAGCAACTCACTCAGAGCGCCAGCTCCGGCCTGATGAAGCGCGACCCGCAGGGCGCTCTCGATAGCTTCCAGATCGGTGCCTCCGTTGTTTCGTCGCTGGGCGAAAATGCGGCCCAGCAACTGATTCACTTCCCGCGCGATTTCCTGATGGATTGCAGCAGCCGTTTTTTTTCCTGGTCCGTCCAGCCGCCATGTTGTCTTTCGACCGGGCGAAGAGCACATATCTTTTCGTTGACGCTGACCAGGTCTTCGCTGAGTTTCTGAAAGCGATGGAACTCTGTGACCTCCTGCTGCGCTTTGCGCAGGGTTGCCGGACTGGGGAAGGATTCGGTCACAGTCTTGCCCCCCACTCTTCGGGTGAGACGGAACTGCGGATCGTGACCGGGGTCGTTCGGCTTGGCGCAATGGCAGGACGGCTTGCCGCAGCGACGCACCACGGCCGTTATCGAACCGGGCCGCAAATCGCCGAGGCCGAGAAATTCTTCAAGAAATTGGGATCGTTGCGATTCAAGAGCTTCGAGAGTGTCAGACATGGGGATACCTTTCTGAACGTTATTATACGCTCAGAATTATGCCCCAGAAAAGGGAAATTGCCCAGATGCCAACTCCCATGTCGCACACCCCCGGACCAGCCGTCCGATTTGTTCGACTTCAAATGGTGATAAACTCTCTCCTTGGCAGTTTCGGGTTGGCACCAGTGTGTCGGGGAGGATCATGCCGCCTTCCAGTGGGAACCTACAGGCAGAAGCGACTAGCCGTGCAGTTTCCAGGCAGTGTACACAACAGATGAAGGAGAACAGAATGCTTTATACGAGACGAGATGTCGGACGATTCGCACTGGCCGCGGGCGCGGCGGGACTCGGGTCATCGAAAATGTTTGGGGCTGCCAGGCCGGATTCGAAGATTAAGGGTGTCCAGATCGGTGCCATCACCTACAGCTACCGCAGCATGCCGGATCAGACCGCGGAGGCCCACCTCCAGTACTTTGTCGATTCCGGAATCAGCGCGGTTGAAATGGAGACTCCGCTGGGGAACTGGACGCGGGAAAAAGGGAACTGGAGTTCCAGCCCGGCGGCGGCAGCCGCTGCTGCGGCGGGCGGTGGACGCGGCGGTGGTGGTGGCGGACGCGCCGGAAGCGGTGCGGCTCGCGGCGGTGGTGGTGGTCGTGGTCCGGCCCCGACCTATCCCGTGGTTGCCGGAATGAAGGTGGGCTTCCCCAACGATCAGCCGGCAGGGCAGTGGAACGGCGTGTCGTGTCCTGTTGCCGCAGGACGTGCCGGGGGCGCGGCTGGGGCCGGTGCTGCGGGTGGAAGCGGCGCGCGCGGCGGCGGTGGCGGCGGGCGTGGTCCTCAGACACCGGAACAGGTCGCTGCGGCGGACGCGGAGCGCAAGTGGCGTCTGGCTCTGCCGATGAGCATCTTTAAAGATCTGCGCACGCTGTACAACAATGCCGGAGTGAGCATCTATGCGGTGAAGGAAGTCCATCAGGCTACCGACGAGGATCTCGACTACACATTCAACGTCGCCAAAGCTCTGGGTGCCACTCACGTGACGTTGGAATTGCCGACGGGCCCTGACACGGATAAGGAATTCAAGAGACTGGGCGACTGGGCGCTGAAGTACAAGATGCTCGCGGCGTATCACACGCACCAGCAGGGAAGCATGACCGCTCTTGACACCGCCTTCGAAGTATCCAAAGGTAATGCGGCGAACGTCGATCTGGGCCACTTCATGGCGGCGACAAATCCTGGCGGAACGCCGCTCGACTTCCTGAATAAGTTCCATGCCAGGATCGCGAGCTTCCACCTGAAGGAACGGACTTCTGTGGCTCACTGCGCGCTGAATCTGCCCTGGGGAACCGGCGAGACACCGATTGCGCAGATTCTGCAGACCGTGCAGAAGAACAAGTGGACGATGCCGGCTACGATTGAAATGGAATACAACATTCCGGAAGGTTCGGATGCGGTGAAGGAAGTCGCGAAGTGCCTGGAGTTCTGCCGGAAGGCGCTGGCTTAGTCTTTCATTAGAGCCGTCGCGGGTGCAGTTCAATTGGGGTCCGAAAGGACCCCAATTGTTTTTCAGCAGGCTGCTGTCGACCGGTGGCCTGTAGAACGCCCGCTCGCGGTCTCGGCTCATTCATTCAGGATCGTTGGCTACTGCTTCTGTGACACACGCACCCAGTCCACCAGCATTTGCTGAGGGAAAGTTGTGGTGGCATCCGGATTCCCTGGCCAGCTCCCTCCCACCGCTACGTTCAGGATGAGGAAGAAGGGATGCTGGTACACCCATTTGGTCCCTGCCGGTATCTGCGTATTGCCGACCGAAAAATACTTCAGCCCATCCACATAGAAATTCACCGACGTCTCGTTCCACTCCATGCCATAAACATGGAAGTCATCCGCGAACTTCGCCCCGCCAGGCAGCGTATCCGGTCCGCCAATCCCGTTTCCGCCCGAATACCCCGGTCCATGCACCGTTCCATGGATCTTCGTCGGCTCCTTGCCGATGTTCTCCATGATGTCGACCTCACCGCAGGCCGGCCAGCCGCTGGTCGTGATATCAGCCCCCAGCATCCAGAATGCCGGCCAGAGCCCCTGCCCGTAGGGAATCCGGATCCGCGCCTCCACCCTGCCGTAGGTGAAGCTGAACTTATCCTGCGTCTTGATTCGCGCTGAAGTATAAGCGTTGCCGGATGGCCTCATCGCCTGAATGACTAGATTCCCGTTCCCATCCTGATAGACGTTGTTCGTCGACCCCGTATAGGTCTCCAGTTCCTGATTGCCCCAGCCGCCGCCGCCCAGATCATAACCCCACTTTGCGGCATCGGGCGAAGTTCCCGCCGCCCCGTTGAACTCATCGCTCCAGACCACCTTCCACCCGCTCGCGGCGCTCACCTGGAGCGAGGCATTCGGTGGCACGCCCGCCGGCATGCAGGCATTGAGCTGCGTCACGCCCGGATAAACCAGTCCCGTGAAAGTCGCTCCGCAAGGCTGGGCCGGAATCCCGCCGAAGGCAAGCGTCATCGGGTTTACCGGGGCGGGGAAGGTGGGTGCCGCCGGCAGCCTGCCATCCGCAATGGAGGGCGCCACAGGTCCTTCGCCTGTGGTGAACAGTGTCACGATGTCCCCGGCCTTTGGAATGACATAGTCGGAATTGCAGGAGATGGAGCCGCCCGCCGTTTGATTCACCACCACCGCGGCATTCGGCTTCGCCGTTCCGCAGCCGAAAACGCCGGGTACAGCCGACGCCACAGGTATCGCCACACCCGGAGTTGCAACTCCCAGATACTCCACCTGCACGCTGGTTGTGTTGGATACTCCATACGGCACCACGGACGCCACCTGGCCGCTTAGCGAATAGATCACCGGAGCCGGATCCCCGTCGAACAGCACTCGCGTGTCTCCGACTGTTGTTGGCAACTGGCCGTTCGCATCGTAAGCGGCGGAGATCAGGTTCGCTGGTCCAAAGCCGCTGCCATAGATCGCCACTAACTCGCCTGGCGCTACCGCACCGCCCTGATAGCTGGCCGCATTCACAATGCCGTTGGTCGCAATTTTGCCCGGCGCTACGGTGCCCTGGCGCACATAAGTCGGTTTGGTGTTTGAGGCGATGGTCAGCGACTGTGTAGTTGTCCCCGCCGGGGTGGTGATCGTGACGTCGTAGTCTCCCAGGAACCCGCGCGTCCGGTAAATCCCGTCGGCCGCGGTGGTCCCTGTCTCATCGGTCCACCACTGTTTGTAAATGAGGTCGTTCCACACCGCGTAGTTCGGTTTGGTGGACCAGTCCTTCCGGATCATCGCGGCGGACGGCAGCCAGTGCGCGCCCTCCCAGAAGCCCCAGATCACGAAGCCTTTGATGGCGGGATGGCTGAAGCCAAAGCGTTCCGAATCGGCCCAGCCGGGTGCGCCGGTGAGTTGGAACTCCTTGATGTCGAAGGCCTGGAGGATCAGGGTCTTGAGGGTGATGTTGGTCGCTGTATACCGGCCACCGGGCGGAGTGCGGACGCTGTAGTTTTCGCTGCCGCCGGAGTTCGTTTTGATGGAGGCAACGTCGAATTCTCTTGCGATTTGTGCGGTGGCGCACGGTGTGGCGGCGGCCAGGGAGGTCGCCAATATGAATTGGTGAAAGCGCATCCAACTGTTATAACTGCCCTGCCTGGGAATGGTTACATATTGGTGCGGAGACCCCGGGGGCCGCGGAAAGATGCAGAGAACACCAACATATACTGGGTACGCGATGGATCACCGCGTAGCGCGACGGAGTCTCTTTATTGCGGTGCTGATCGTTCTCACTCTGGTCATTGGAGTGGTGGGCTTCCGGCTCATTGAAGGCTATTCGTTTTTCGACGCCTTCTATATGACCCTGATCACCATCACCACGGTGGGTTATCAGGAAGTCCATCCTCTGAGCCACGCCGGAAGAATCTTCAACTCCTTTCTGATTCTTTTCGGTGTCAGCGCGATGTTTTTCGCGGTGGGGGCGATGACGCAGACCATCATCGAACTGCAGCTTCAGGATCGCTTTGGGAAGCGCAAAGTCAAGCGGGTCATTATGCAGATGAAAGATCATTACATTGTTTGTGGATATGGCCGCGTGGGTCGCTACGCCGCCTTTGAACTGCAGCGGGCCGGGGTGCCGTTCCTTGTCATTGACCGCAACGAGCAGCGGGTGGCACGGGCGGCGGAGGCTGGCATGACGACGCTGACTGCGGATGCGATGCGCGACGAAACGCTGCGGGAGGCCGGCGTGCTTCGGGCGCGGGGATTGATTGCCGCGCTGGCGACCGATGCGGAGAATGTCTTCGTGATTCTTTCGGCGAAGACACTGAATCCGGAACTGACAGTGGTCACACGGGCATCGGAAGAAGATGCGGAGCAGAAGCTGTTGCGGGCGGGCGCGGATACGGTGCTTTCGCCGTACAGCATTGCGGGGCATCGGCTGGCGCAGGCACTGGTGCGGCCGCACGTGGTGCAGTTGATCGATTTCGCCGGCCACGCGATGGGGGTGGATGTGACGACGGAGCAGTTGCGTGTTGCGGCGGAGTCGCAATTTGCGGGCAGGGAACTGGGCGAGGTGGCGGGGCGGCATGCGAGCGTGATTGTGCTGGCGGTCAGCAAGGCTGATGGCAGGATGACTTTCAATCCTGCGCGGGCTACGAAGATTGAGGCCGGGGATGTGCTGGTGGTGATGGGGGAAGGGGCAGGTTTGCGCGCTTTGGAGGGTGCGCTGACGGGCAGGTAAGCGGCATCCGGACCTCCCGCAGATGTGCGGAAATCCTGAGAGGACGCGAAAAACCAGTTTTTGTCCGCTTGTTTATTATCCTGTGACATTTGACGCGTATGCTGAGGTTTGCCCGGAACGGTGCCCGGTCAAAAAGAGGCATGATGAAGGTCAACGCGCGAGTGAACGAGAGATACCGGCTGGGGTTGAGAGTTGCGCAGACTGTCATAATCGTCGGCTCAGCTGCCGTTTTCGCTCTGGCTCAAACCCCGCAGGCCGGCAACCCGAATCGCACCGTTGGCCCACAGAAGGACGGGTCGGTCGTCGCGTCTGACAACCAGACGCTGACGCCGGCCGGCAAAATGATCGAGCTTGGTTCGCCGGTGCGCGCCAAGTCCATCGCTCTCAATCCCAACGGGAAAACCAATACCGCCGTTGTGCTGCTCATGGGTTCACCCCAGCCGATTATTGTGTTCAATATCGCGACCGGCGAGGTTTTGCAGCGCTTCATTCCAACATTTATGAAAGGTACGGAGGCTGCAACCAGCAAAGCGGGGTCGTTCACCGGCGTCGCCTATTCCGCCAATGGCGAGAAGCTCTTCTTCAGCCAGGACGATAACCACGTGGTCATCGCGAATGTGAACGCCCAGACGGGTCTTCTGACAAACGGTCAGAGCGTCGATCTGCCCCGGCCACCTGCCGACGGGCGGCCCTACTATAAAGCGACTGCAATCAATCCGGGCGGCATCGCGGTGTCCGACGACGGCAAGCGGGCCTATGTGGTGCTGAACGTTGCCAACACGCTTGGAGTGATCGATCTGGAAACTTCCCCGGCCAAACTGATCGCTCAGATTCCGGTGGGCAACGTGCCGAACAGCGTTGTCATTCATGGAAGGTACGCCTATGTCAGCAACGAAGGCGGGCGGCCTGCCACGACTCAGGATTTCACCAACTATTCCGATGGAACTGCCGTAGTCGTGGATCGAAAAGACGCTTTCGCCACCACCGGGACGGTGTCGGTGGTTGACGTTGCGGCGGGTACGGAACTGAAGACGATCCCGGTGGGCCTGCATCCGGCCGGCATGGCGGTCTCCGGCTCAAGCCTTTATGTGACCAACGCTTACAGCGACAGCCTGTCGGTTGTCGACCTGAATACGGACAAGGTGGTGCGCACGATCGATCTCAGTGTGCCGATCGCCGGGGGATTCTTCGGTTCCGGGCCCAACGCGGTCGCCGTGACGGAGGATGGGCGGGCATATGTGACGCTGGGCCAGGCCAACGCCGTTGCTGCTGTAAACCTGCAGGGCCGGGACGCGCATCCGGTGCTGGGTTACATTCCGACCGGCTACTTCCCGGCCTCGATTGCCTATGACAAAGTCCGGAAGCAGCTGGTGGTTGCGGACGATAAGGGACTGGGCACGCATGTTCCGGCACATTCCGGTGGTCTTGACGGTTTCAGTACGCATCAGGATACCGGGACGGTCAACCTGATCCCACTGCCGAACGCGAGCGAACTGGCGAGGTTCAGCAAGCAGGTCTTCGATAACAATCACTGGAACCTGACCACGAATATTGAAGTGGGGCCGCAATACGTCGATGCCCGCGCCATGCCGGTGGCTGTTCCCAGGCACATTGGCGAGCCTTCTTTAATCAAGCATGTCTTTCTGGTCATCAAAGAGAACCGCACTTACGATCAGATTCTGGGAGATGTGGCCTGGGGTAATGGGGATGCCTCACTCGCGCTTTTCGGTGCCGTCGTGCCCAACCAGCACGCCTTCGTGAAGCGCTTCCCGCTGCTCGACAACGTTTACGCACCCAGCCGCCAGTCCGCGGACGGTCATCCGTGGATCGGCATGTCAGGCTCTTTCTACTCCAACGAGATTCTCTCGCCGGACTGGATTCGTTCTTACCCGGGCGGGAATTCAAACGATGCGCTGACGTACACCCCGAAAGGCTTTCTCTGGACTGCGGCGGAGGCCAGTGGATTATCGTCCCGGCTTTACGGCGAATGGAGTACCGAGAAGGTGGTCACAAAGCAGGATGGCACGAAGTACACCTGGAGCGATTTTTACAATACGGCGATGTGCAGGGAAGGCAAGGCGCCGAAATCCAGTTGCATTGTCCCGGACAATGCCGTGAATGTGACTTCGGAGATTCCTTCGGCAGCGAAGATCATGGATCCGCATTACCCGCCGTTCGATCTGCTGATTCCCGATCAGTATCGGATGGATTACTGGATACCGGAATTCCAGCGTCTGGATGCGGCGAATCAGGTTCCGAATCTCACCATTCTGTGGTTGCCGAACGATCACACCGCCGGAACGGTGAAAGGCCAGCCCTATCCCAACAACTACCAGGCCGACAATGACCTTGCGCTGGGCAGGATGGTGGAAGCCATCAGCCACAGCAAGGTCTGGGCGCAATCGGCAATTTTTGTGGAGGAGGACGATTCCCAGGGTGGCGTGGACCACGTAGATGGCCACCGTCAGCCTGTTTTCGTGATCAGTCCTTATACAGTGAGCCCGCAGGCACCCGGCCAGGGCAAGGCGATTCACACGACGTATACAGCCGAGAACATCAATCGCACGATTGAGAACATTCTCGGTATGAAGCCGCTGACGCAGTTTGACCTTGTGGCATCTCCCATGTTCGACGCGTTTCAAAATACACCCGATCTGACGCCGTACGAGCATCTGGACGCGGTGATCCCACTTAACCAGGGACCGAACCTGCCGGTGGAGAAGGCCGCGCTCTACAGCCCCATGCAGAACGCCTGGCTCAAGGCCTCGGCTGAGGTGATGAAGGGCAAGTACGACAAAGCGGATGCGGTGGACCCGAAGTTTTTGAACCACGTGATCTGGTATTCGGGGACGGGTTGGACGCGTCCTTATCCGGGAGAGAGCAAAGTGCTGCTGCCCGGCCCGTTCGTCAAGGCCGCTAAGAAATACCGCGACGACGACTGAAGCTGACGGGCCTTGGACCTGGGAGCCTCTTTTTGCGGAGGGATGATAGTGCCATCGGGTGCCCTGTCTGTTCCATACGCTCCTCCGTTGCGGGCTTCGGTTAGCGGGTATTTCGCCGCCATTTCCTCATTGATATCGATTCCCACGCCCGGACGAAGGCTGCCGTACATATAGCCCTTGCGGGTCTCCGCCGTACCCGGCAGTATTTCACGTGGTAGTAGCAGGCGACGGCGTCATGCACGCGCCCGCACGGCATTTCATAAACCGGCATTCCGGCGCGCCTGCCTTCGATGTCCCACCGCGCTTCATCCATGGCGGCAAGGACCTTGTTGTTGAGCGGGCCGCCGCGCCAGCAGGTGCGATAGTTGGCAGCCTGGCAGGGGTCTTCAATGCGGTCCGGGCCCTTACCGGTCAGCCAGGGTTCAGATGCTTCTCGAGGGCAGTGGCGACGGCGAAAGTCTGATAATTATCGTTGGCCGAGCCGATACCGTAAAGTCCTGGTTCGCTGGTGATGATCTTGCGAAAAGCCCAGCGGTAGTTGCCGCCGCCGTTGGTGGTGATCACCTTGACGTCTTTGATCGTGAGGGGCGGCAGGCCCTTCATGCGGTTGCTGAAGTCGGCGCTGCGGAGGGGAAGGGCTGGCGCGGCGATGAGTGTCTTGAGGAAACACCTGCGTTGCATTGGGGGCCTCGCAGAGGTTTGACCGCTGGCAAAGCACTGTTGATCACAGGCGAAAACCGGGGGCCTGAACGCGCCACCGGTTCGGGGCATCGATGTCAGCCGATCTTGTCCCACCAGGCTTTGACCGGGGCGAGGGAGAGCTCGTTGATCCGCGACCGCAGACGCTGAATGTGCGGCGTGAGGTCGTGGGCGTCGTGGTGTGCGTTGGTCGCCCAGCTCTCATGGAACAGGAATTTCGAGGGATCGTCAGCCGCGACGTGCAGGTCGTAGAACAGACAGCCTGGCTCCTGGCGTGTTGGGGTGAGGACTTCGGTCAAAGCGTCTTTCAGTTCCGCATCCTTTCCGGGGCGGGCCTGAAAACTGACGGTCATGATAATTGGTTTTTCGTTCATGGATATCCTTATTTCGCCCGCTCTTACGCTTGCCATTATGGGTCGTCGTGAGTTCGGGATATTTACACTGCGCTGCTAAGACTTGCCGGCAGGGTCTCTCGCCTCCGGGGCGTGACAACCGGACATCGTGGGAATTCTCGATATCAGAACGATTAGTATGGTGATACGTCCGCCGTGGACTCTTGGAAGCTCGATTCAACCTGCCGCTTACGCCGGCAAAATCACCCAAGCCGATTTCCGTCGCCCTGTGCCAGTTCCGTTTTACTGAAATACTAACACCAGACCGACTGCCGGAACTGTCGGTAAGAAACGAAGTGGGGAACCTGGCCGTTCGCGGCCCCTGAAATCCACAGGAAGTGCCCGCCGCACGTTGCTTTGATTCGATAGACTGGGTGGCGGATGAAACTGAATCACCTCCCAGCGCTGCTGGCGATCGCCTCTTCCGGACTGCTGTATGCCCAGGCACCCGATGGCTTCTCCGCCATCGCCCCCCGCATGCAGGAATTCGTCGATAAAGGCGAGGCTGCGGGCATCGTGACCCTCATCGTCACCAAAGACCGCATTCTCCACTCCAACGCCGTTGGCAAGTCGGACTTCACCTCAGATGTCCCTGAGAAGAGGGATCGCAAGCTCCGGACCGACGATATTTTCTGGATTGCGTCCATGTCGAAACCCATCACCGTCGCCTGCCTGGCTATCCTCGCCGACGACGGCAAGCTCACCTTTGACGACCCCCTGGCGAAACACCTTCCGGAATTTGCCAACATCATGGTCGGCCAGAACGGCCAAAGCGTCGCAGCCGAGCGGCCCGTCACCCTGCGCGACGTCGCGACCCACACCAGCGGCCTCGGCGAGATGACCGCTCGCGATCCCCATCTTACCCTCGCCGAAACCAGCAGGAAACTCGCCCAACAGCCGCTCCGCTTTCAACCCGGCACCCGCTGGCAATACTCTACAGCCGGCATCGATATCCTTGGCCGCGTCGTCGAAGTGGTCGGCGGCATACCCTTCGATCAGTTTCTGCAGACGCGCATTCTCGACCCGCTGGGAATGAAGGACACCAGCTTCTGGATCGCGCCGGAAAACGCCTCCCGCTGGGCGCACAGCTACCGCTGGAACGCCCCGGCGGGTAAGCTGGAAGAGACGACGATCCCCTATCTTTACAACACCGCCGTGACCGACCGCGCGCGCCCTCCGCTGGGTGGCGCAGGACTCTTCTCCACCGCCGAAGACATCGCCCGGTTCTACCAGATGATGCTCAACAAGGGCACTCTGAACGGCAAGCGCATCCTGAAGCCCGCTACAGTGGCGGAGATGACGCACAACCAGATCGGCTCGCTCGCCGCCCGCCCAGGTATGCCGTGGGGGCTCGGCTTCAGCGTGGTGGAAGATCCCTCGAAGATGGCTGCCAACAGCGCGCTTTCCGCTGGTTCGTTCGGACACGGCGGAGCGTTCAGCACCCAAAGCTGGGCTGACCCCACGCGCGGCCTTGTCTGGATTGTGATGTTCGAACGCGACGGCAAAGGCAATCCGGACAATTCAGATGTGAGAATCGCTTTTCAGGATGCCGCTACAAAAGGGTTGCCGCGGTAAGACGCCTGAACCAATATGGCCAGGTGGGGCCGAAGGTCCGCACCCGTTGCCGAAGCCGGAGCAGGCGATCTCATCGTTGATCCACCGATTTATTGAACCCGCGCACCGCATTCACGAGTTCCGTTCGTGCCTTTACCAGCGCCGTGCGCACCCGGACTGCCATTAGATCTAACTGGGCGTCTTCTCTGCGGTGTGCCCCATGCCGTTCAGAAACCGCTGACCTATGGCGAATTTGGCCCACGTCCATTGCGTCGCGGCGCCCTTCCTCGGCCTATCCTGCTGCCTCATTTCCTGCTGCTGCAATCCTTCTATGATTAACCGATTCTGCACATAACGCGATGATTACCAGGCAGACGCGGGCGTCGGGCGCATGTAATTGGAAACCGGGTTCTTCGACAGCCCTGCCAGCGCCGAGACCACCACCTCCGCGCTGAGTTCAGCACCTTCTTTGCTGGTATGCACGCGCTGGTCGGCGAACAACGCGGTGACAGATGACTCTCCGAGCGCATCGTAGCGCCGGCCAATGAGTTCATTCAGATCGAGCAGGGGAACTCCCGCCGACGTTGCAACCGCTCTCGCCCAGTCTGCATGGCTATCGCGTTGCCGCGCCAACTTCCCGCTCTCCCAAATGTTGCGCGGCACCGGCGTGCAGATCAGCGGCACCGCGCCCTTGGCACGCGCATCCGCGATGTACGTGCGCATGTACCAACCCCAGGTGTGCACGGTCTGGCCGGGACTTCCGTCGCTCGTCTCCTCGCCCGTCCCTCGCAGCGGTCCGGTCGGTCCGTTATCGTTATGTCCGAACTGCATAATCACAATATCTCCCGGCTTGAGCTTCTCCATGACGCGATCCCAATAACCCCGTTCGAGGAAGGTCCGCGCTCCGGTGCCGCCCACGGCGCGGTTCACGATATTGACTTTTGCCGGATCCAAATACGCAGCCAGCGGGTCGCCCCAGCCCCACTGTCCCAGGCCGTCGATGCCGTCTCCGCGGCCATTACGAACCGTCGAATCGCCAATCAGAAACAGGGACGGCAATGCCGGGTCGGCGGGTTCCGGCAGATTGAGCCACCGCAGGAAGTTTTCGCGATCCGACGCCGCAGGCAGCTTCAGACGCGGTAACGCGACGATACTGAACGGCGCGATTTCAATGGCCCTGCCTGACGCCGAGAACGTACGAATGATGGCGTTGTCGCGCACGGCTTTCAGCCCCGCCACTACGGACCGCGCATTCAGTTGGGCGCCTTCTTCACTCGTGTGCGTGTGGTCTTTGGGGAAAAGCGGCGTCACGGCGGCCTCGCCCATGTGATCGTACCGGTTGGCAACCAGATTGGTGAGATCGACGAAGGCCACGTTTTCCGTCTTGGCCAGTTCGCGCGTCCACTCGCCGTATTGGCCGGAGCCGCGTTCTACTTGCCCGTCCTTCCAGATATTGCGCACGGTGAGCGAAAAGAGAATCGGCGTGGCGCCTTTCGCTTTGGTCTCGCCGATCATCTTCCGCATGTACCAGCCGAAAGTGTGGACTGTTTCGTGCTGTTTGGTCACGCGGTTGTCGATTTCCTCGCTTTCGTCGCCGAGCCCGGGAAGGGAGCCGCGCGCGATTTTTTCGCCATTCAGTTCGGCACCGTCGTTGTGTCCGAACTGGATCAGGACATAATCGCCGGCCTTCACATCAGCGAGCAGACGATCCCAGAGTCCTTCCGTCACGAAGGTACGGCTGCTGCGGCCTCCGCGAGCCTGGTTGACGACATTGATCTTCAGCGGGTCAAAGAAGTTCGGGAACGGTCTGCCCCAGCCAATTGCATCCGGAGTACCGTCAGCCGCAGTGGCATCGCCCGCGATGAAGATGGACGGTAACGCGGGATTGGCAGCCGCAACAGCATTCGCGCTCGCAAGGAGCGCAACCGCGAAGCTGGAGAAAAGTCGACCGAGCATTTGTGAAGGAGCTCCTTTCGGGGTAATCGCTATTATATTTCGTTTTGAGGTGAGGGAGAGCCTTCCCATGGATCCGCAGTTCCAGTTGTTCAGGTGGGCTGTCTCATCGTGGAAACAGCACCGGAGGCTGTGCCATGGACCGTGTCGTTCGCACCAGAGCGGAACCGGCGGTCTGTGGATGGCCATGAACTTGCCGGTTAGGGATGGAAAGCGGCGACCGTGCTGCTGGCCCGGTTGCCCCCATCGCTGAGTCTTCGGAGTTGACGGCCAGAATGATAACTTTCGTGAGTAGCAAATATAGACAACCGACACTAGCAAACGCGCTGCATTGCGAGTAATATCACCCAATAGGACGCTGCTGTAAGTCGGATTCGCGGGGCTGGTCCTGATGCAGGGGAGATAACGATGACCAACGTGGAAAGGCGAAAATTCAAGGGTTTGCTGGAGGCAAAGGAAGCTCTGGTGAGCGGTTCGTTGTGCAACCGCGGCGAGATTGTTATCCAGCAGACGCCGGACGCGATCGACGCGGTGCAGATGGCGGGAGAACGCGAGTTTGCTATTCGCAATCTTGATCGCGATTCGAGCATGTTGCGGCAGATTCGCGGGGCTCTGGCGCGAATTGAGGATGGCACTTACGGGGTGTGCCAGCGCTGCGAGGAAGACATCTCGCCGAAGCGGATTCACGCGCTTCCGTGGGCGAGGCTTTGCATCGAGTGCCAGGAAGAGATGGACAGACGGAAGACTCCGGCTTACGACGCTGCTGACCCGATCACGGCGTGATTTGGTCAGGCGTCGCATGGCTATGTTTCCTGCCAGACGTCGCTGGGGAGTTGAACGTCAGGCCGGGCGGCGTGGAAGTTTGCTAATGCTTCCGGGGTCACTGCCGTCTTGTCGAGGTCGAGATACCGGAGTGAACGGAAGCCCTGTAGGCGGCTCGCGCCCGCGGAGGTGATGGCGGTTTCCCATAAAACCAGTTCGCGCAGGCGGGGGAGTTCGGCGAGCGCTTCGAGCACTGCGTCGGTGACTCCTGTTCCACCGAGGTGCAGGACTTCCATATGGTGCAACTGGCTGATGTGCCTTGCGCCCTGGTTGGTGATTCCTGTCAGGCCCAGATTCAGGTTGCGCAGGTCTGGCGTGCGTTCGAGCAGGGACAGATCCGCATCGTTCAGCCTGGTTCCGTAGAGGCTGAGTTCGCGCAGGGCCGTCATGTTGTGAAGTGCCCGCAGGCCATTGCCTGTCACCTGAGTGAAGCTGAGGTCGAGGCGCTGCAGCCAGACGCTGCCTTCGAGCTTCGCCATCCCGTCGTCATCAAAAGCTGTTTCGTCGAGCACGAGCACGCGGAGTTCGTGGAGGGAAGGGAAGTGGTCGAAGACGCGTCCGGTGATTTCTGTGCGGCCGAGGCGCAGTTCTTCGAGGCGCGTGAAGCGGGTGAGGGGCTGGAGGGACTCGTCGTTGAGCTGGACGAAGTCGGGCCACTCGTCGATGAGGCCGTTGATGTCGTCTGGATCGAGGCGGTCGAGGGGCGAGAGGTCATTGCATTCGGCGTCGAGACGCAGGATTACCGTTTTGCCGAACGGTACGGCGACTACGCCACGCGCTGGGCCGAGAGTTACCGCGGCTGCGTCGATGTTGAATTCGCCACGGATGGAGAGTTGGCCCATTGAGTGACTGGAAGGGAATACGAGGCGGCGCGCTGCGCCTGCCGAGAGGTCCCGCAGGACACGCGCCATCAGGCCAATGGGGACCGCTTGCGCCAGGCGGTGCGTTGGCTGGGCAGCGTTCATTTTCTCGTCGACGGTTTGCTCGCGCAGCTTGTGGGCGAGGTCGAGCAGAAGATCCTGATGGTGGCGGGCTGCGTAGTCGAGGCGTTCGTGGAGTTCGGCAAGAGGGGTGCGGGTCAGTTGCTGGAGCTGGGTGACGACGTCGCCGGTTTCGGCCAGGGCGTGGTGCAGGATGTCGAGACGCTGGAGGTCGCCATCGGTGTGGGCGAGGTTGATCTCGGTCATTAGTCGTTCGCAGAGAACGCGGTGGGCGTTATCTGAGGCGAGATCGGGGTGGAAGTTGCGGGCTAGTTCGTGGTGGAGGTGTTTGAAGCGTTCGGGATCCGGCGTGGGGCGGGCGGCTGCGGCGGCGCAGGCTTCCGCGGAGATACGGGCCTGTTCGCGGGCTGCGAGGGATTCGCGATGGGCTGCGGGGTAGAAGCGGGCTCGGAGTTTGGCAGACTGGGCGCGGGCTTCATCGAGCTCTACGTAGCGCGGGCCGACGCTGCGGAGGATGCGGCGTTCGAGGTTGTGCAGGGAGAGGCGGAGGAGGGCGAGTTCGAGGTGGGGGACGGAGGTTTGCATGGTGCGGGCTGATCTGTGGATTGGTGGTTTACGAGATAGATTGTGCTATCGCTCCCTTGCGGTCGCGGCTCTCCAACGGTTTGCGTTCAATGGGCCTCTTTAGCGGTGGTGCTTCTTTGGTTTCGCCTTGTGGGACTTGGCGGCGGGTTCGGCTGGGGCCGCGGAGGCGTCGGTGCCTTCAAGCGTGAGGCCCATTTTGCTTAAGACGCGGTCCTTCACCCAGTGCGGATCCCACCATTCGACGGCATTGACCTGGACGCCGTCGATCAGCATGGTGAAGTGCAGGTGGTCGCCACCTGCGAGGCCTGTGGAACCGGTCTTGCCGATCACTTGCCCCTTTTTGACTATGTCGCCCTTCTTCACCAGGAACTCGCTCAGGTGGCCGTAGACCGTCTGGAGGCCGAAGCCGTGGTCGATCACGATGCAGTTGCCGTAGATGCCGAGGTTTTCGGCCCAGAGAACCTTGCCATCGTTGGAGGCGGGAATGGGAGCGTGAGCTACTTTGGCGAGATCGTAGCCAAGATGCGTTTGTTCATCGACCTTTTTGCCTTCCCAGGTGTAGGTGCGGCGATCGGCGAAACGGGCTTCCACGGTGGAATCGACCATGGGGAGGAAGGCACCGGTCCAGAGGAATTTCTGTTCGGTCTGGAAGCGGAGGTCGGCCAGAGTTTTGTTGTTGGCGACGCGCATGGCGCTGTTGATGTAGACGAAGCGCTGGACCAGGTCGCCGGGGATCTTGTGATCCGGATCAATCTGGTTGACCAGTCGATCAAGGTTCATTTCTTCCAGACGGATAGTGCTGTCGTGGAACTTCTTGGGGAAGACCTTGTGCCAGAAATCGGAACGGGCCTGTACGCCGGTGGGGTTGGTGGCGTAGACCCACATGGGGGTTTCGGGATCGAGCTGCCAGGAGAGGGCGAAGAGGCTGAAGTACTGACCGGGGTGGCCGGGCAGGGGGAAGCTGCGGAAGGTGTAGTCGCCGACCTTGACGCCGGCCTCGGTCCACGCGCCGCCGGGGGTGAAGGTGACCATTTCGCTGCCGCCCTGATTGATGTAGTGCTGGACGCCATCGGCGGTGACGGTGGGGGGTGCGGTCATGATGTCGACATCGAGGGTCTGGGACGCAGTGAGCGCGCGGAAATCATTGGAGACGGCGGTGACAGTGATGCGGGCTTTGCCATCGTGGAGGCCAGGGATCTTCTTGCGGCCGACGTCCGAAGTCAGGGTGAGCGGGGCGGCATGGCGCTGGATGAAGAAGCGTTTGGCGGAGGTTTCGATGCTGGTGGTGGAGTAGGTCTTGCCATCCTGTTCGATTTCGACATCGAGTTTGCGCACGCCGTGCGGATCCTCCACGCGGACATGAACCGGCGTCGAGAAGCCGATCACTTTCACGGGGTCCACCGTGAGGGCAGCGGGCTGCGAAACGATAAAGGAGGCGAGGGGCGCGCTGACGAGCAGCAGCACCAGTACGACGAAGGCGATTTTCACTATTTTGTCCAGGTTCCGATCCAGTCGAGGAATGTTTTGTACCAGAGAAGCGTATTTTGGGGCTTACCGACCCAGTGGCCTTCGTCGGGGAAGACCAGAAGCTCGGAAGGCACCTTGTTCAACTGCAAAGCGGTGAAGAGCTGCAGCGATTGGGTGTAAACCACCCGGTAATCGAGTTCGCCGGCAATGACGAGGGTGGGAGTTTTGAAGTCCTTCGAGAAGCGGCTGGGGGACCATTTTTCGTAGACATCTCGTTTGTCGGCGGGCATGCCGCCGAAGTCCCAAACGTCCGACCAGAGTTCTTCGGTGGCCTCGGCATCGGCGGTGGTGTCATAGACGCCGGCGTGGGAGATCAGGGCTTTAAAACGGTTGGAGTGGCCGAGGATCCAATCGACCATGTAGCCGCCGTAGGAGCCGCCGGCGGCGGTGAGGCGGTCGGGATCGACATAGGGGAGTTTGGCGACGTAATCGGTGACAGCCATGATGTCGGTGAAGGGTTTGCCGCCCCAATCCTGGTTAATGTCATCTGTGAAGGCTTGTCCATATCCGATAGAGCCTCTAGGGTTTGGCATGACGACCACATAACCTGCGGCTGCGAAGGTCTGGGCGTTCCAGCGGTAGTGCCAGAGGTTGGCCCATTCGCTTTGCGGCCCGCCGTGGATGAGGACGATGACGGGATATTTGCGGATGGGGGTGAAGTTCGGCGGCTTGAGGAGGAAGCTGTGGATCTGGGTGCCTTCGGCTCCGGGGGTGCGGAAATCTTCAAAGTCGGTGAGTTGGTAGTCGCGGAGCAGCGCGTCATTGAGATGGGTGAGGGGGATGGCCTCGCCACCGGAGGAACCGGCGCGGTAGATCTCGGCCGGGGCGCTGCCGCTCTGGCGGGTGAAGACGAGGGTTTTGCCATCGGCGGTGAACTGCATGTCGTCATAGACCGCGTTGCCGGAGACTGCGACGCGCGCGCCGCCGCCGGTGGCGGGGATGAACTGGATGGACTGGAGGCCGCGGTCCATGGCGTTGAAGAAGATGTTTTTGGAATCGGGGGACCAGAGGAAGCTTTCAATCTGGCGGTCTATCTGCTCTGTGAGGGGGGCGACGCGTTTCGAGGAGCGGTCAAAAACCACGAGGGTCCACTTATCGGCCTCATAGCCGGCGCGGGGCTGGGAGCGCCAGGCGAGGTACTTGCCATCGGGCGAGTAGAGCGGGCTGTTATCGGCACCGGGGCTGGTGGAGACTTTGACGGGGGTGCCGCCGGCGATTGGTTCGAGGAAGATTTCGTTATTGGTGCCGGTGGCGGGATTGGGGTCGGCATTCTGGGCGAAGGCGACTTCGGAACTATCGGGGGAGATGGCGTAGTCGTCAGGGCCTCCGAGGGAGAAGGGCGGGGTGACGCGGTCGCCGGGGGAGAGGTCGACGACTTTGCCATCTGCGAGGGATATGGAGAGGATGTGGGTGCGGGTTTCGCCCTGCCAGGATTTCCAGTGTCTATAAAGGAGGCTGGTGACAAGGTGGGCCTGGGTTTTGCTTTGGCGGGCTTCGTCGAGTTTGCGCTGGTTGCAGGAGTCATCGGCACCGCAGTCGGGATAGACGTCGGAGGTGACGATGAGGTATTTGCCGTCGGGTGAGACGAGTTGGCCTGAAGCTTCGGAGGCGAGTCGGGTGATCTGGCGGAGGTCGGTACCGTTGGGGGCGATGCTCCAGATTTGGGAGGCTCCGCCCTGGGTGCCGGTGAAGTAGATTTGTTTGCCATCGGGCGACCAGCGGGGGCGTTCGGCGGTGTCGGCAAGCTTGCGGGGGGCGACGGTGCCGGAGATGGGGACGGCCCAGATGGATTTGGCCATGGTGTTGCGGGCGAGGTCAGGGGTGACGACGGAGAAGGCGACGGTTTTGCCGTCGGGGGAGATTTGGGGGTCGCCGAGGCGCTGGATGTGGAGGAGGGCGTCGGAGGTGAAGGGCTGTTTTTGGGCGAGGAGGGGCTGGGCGCTGAGAGAGAGGGCGAGCGCGATCAGAGGGAGTGCGGAGGGATGGCGCATATAGGGTGATTATCGCTTACTTGTGCGTGAGGACGGGATATGGCCACAGAGGAACACGGATCAAGGCAAAGGCAAAGACACTTTGGGCTTTTGGCTGGCCATGGGTTTCGGTTTCGGACCTGTTTTACGCTGCCTTCTTTGGATTGTCGCGGGCGACACGGGGAAAGTTGTCGTTCAGATAGGTGTTTC
>CAIQWJ010000050.1 GCA_903875575.1 uncultured Acidobacteriia bacterium
CGTGTCTGTCGTCGCCCGAAAAACGGCCCACGAAGGGTTGGCTCTGTCGTAATGTACGCGGGACCGCTTCATATGCCTCTCCGGCACATAAAACTACTTCTGTCAAGCCCCATTAGCGGGAGTTCTGCAAGTGGGTCACGTGGAATCAACATTTATATTTGGTTTCGTTTCATGGTATTGCGGGAAACAGGAGGCTGGTTTCGTATTGGGGTCGTGTTAGTTTTCAGGCGAGGAGCAACACTATGCCAAAGCCGAAGAAAATGCTGTTGAACCGCATCATGACCGAAAAGACGATAGAAGCCAGCCGCCGCAATGGGAAGAAATCCAAAGGCCCGGTCACACCGCGTGGCCGGGCCGTTTCGTCTCAGAACCGGAGGACATTCGATCTGCTGCCTTTTGAGAACCCCGCGCTGCCGAAGCAGTTGAATGCGCAGTATTACGCCCACTATCTCCCTTCCACCAAAGCAGAGCGGCAACTGGTGGACGCATTGGTGGAAGCCGAGCGCGTGCAGCGGCATTGCGCCTATCTGGAATCACGCGTCTGGAACGAAGAGATGGAAGAATTCAATTCGCTGACGCGCGAGTCGGCAGCGGATGGATCGCCGGTGCACTCGATTGCCGATGTTCACGTTGCAGTGGCGCGGCGTTTGATGATGGTGCGGGCGCGGCTGGAGGCGTCGCAGAGCCGGTATCGGAATGCCTGCCGTCAGCTGGATTCGATGCGGGAGAAGATTGCGGCGTAAGAGAGCGTTTCATTTCGAGATAAGATGTAACTCGATATGACCAATCGCGATCGGATGAAGGCGGTTTTGCTGGCGAGCAGTGCGGCGGCGGTTTGCGTTGGCGCGCTGCTCGCTCAATCCGGGAAGATGGATTCGGCGAAGATGGATTCGGCGAAGGAATGGCCGACTTATGGGCATGATCCGGGCGGGATGCGGTTTTCGCCGCTGACGGAGATCACGCCTGCGAATGTGGGTCGGCTGAAGGTGGCGTGGGTTTATCACTTGTCGGTGCCGGGAGCCAGTGGTTCCTCGGGGCGGGCTGCGATTCCCGCGGCAGCTCAGGCCGTGGATGCTCCGGATACGCCGCAGACTGGGCGTGTTCGCGGTGGCGGCAACGGCTTCGCAGCCAGTGAAGTGACGCCGCTGGTGATCGACGGCGTGATGTATCTTTCGACGCCTCATGCGCGCGTGGTGGCGGTGGATCCGACAAACGGGAAAGAGATCTGGCAATACCAACTGCCTTCGAGCGTGCCTTCGACGCGCGGGGTGGAGTATTGGCCTGGCGATGGTCAGACACCGGCGCAGATCGTGTTTGGGTCAAGCGAGGGCAAGCTGTTTTCGCTGAATGCGAAGACGGGGAAGCCAAATGACGCGCTTGGGGATAACGGCATCGTCAATCTGAATACGCCGGAGATCTTGCACGGGTTGCCGGGGCGGGACGGGCTGAGTTCGCCGCCGATTGTTTATAAGAATCTGGTGATCACGGGCGGGACGACGCAGGAGAATCCTCCGTTGGGCCCGGCGGGCGATGTAAGGGCGTGGGACATGCATACCGGGAAGCTGGTGTGGACCTTCCATTCGATTCCGGGCAAGGGCGAGAAATACAACGACACGTGGGCGGGGGAGAGCTGGAAGAATCGCTCCGGTGTGAATGTGTGGGGCTTCATTACGGTGGACGCGGCGCGGGGGATTGTTTATATGCCGTTCGGCGCGCCGTCTGTCGATCAGTATGGCGGCGACCGGGAGGGTGACAATCTTTTTGGCAGCAGTCTGGTGGCGGCGGATGCGAATACCGGGAAGTACCTGTGGCATTTCCAGATTGTGCGTCATGACATCTGGGACGGCGATATGACGGGCGCGCCTTTGCTGCTGGACGTGAAGCAGGGCGGGAAGACGATTCCCGCAGTGGCCGCGATTAATAAGCTGGGACTGCTGTTTCTGCTGGATCGGGTGAGTGGCAAGCCGATTTACGGGGTGGAAGAGCGGGCTGTGCCGAAGAGTGAAGTGCCTCTGGAGCGCGCGGCGGCGAAGCAGCTGTTTCCTTTGAAGCCTGCGCCGCTGGTGCGGAATACGATGAGCGCGGCGGATATTGCGACGGTCACGCCGGAGTTGGAAGCTGCCTGTAAGAAGCTGATTGAGGGCGTGCAGATGGGCGGGCCTTATTTGCCTCCGGCGTATAACCGGTTGCGGGTGCAGTTTCCGGGAAATCATGGCGGGGTGAACTGGGGCGGCGTGTCCTTCAATCCGCAGTTGGGGCTGCTGTTTGTTAACACGAATGAGCTGGGGCAGTTGAGCGGATTGAAGGATCATGATGTGAAGGCTGGCCGGGCAAATGGGCGGGGTGTGGGGAATCGGGTGGATCCGGATGGGCCGTATGAGGGTGTGGCGGGTGGAGGCAGATTCAGCGTGCCGGGGACGGACGCGCAGCAGTTGCCTTGTCAGCAGCCGCCGTGGGGTGAGTTGACTGCCGTGAACGTGAATACGGGCGAGTTTGCGTGGCGGGTGCCGCTGGGGGTGACGGATAGTTTGCCGGAGGGGAAGAAGAATACGGGTCGTCCAGGGAATGGGGGGACGATTGCGACGGCGGGCGGGCTGGTGTTTGTGGGGGCGACGGATGACGCGCGGTTCCGGGCGTTTGATGCGAAGACAGGGAAAGAACTGTGGACGGTGAAGCTGGGCGGAGCGGCGGAGGCGACGCCGATGACGTATCAGGGGCGGGATGGGCGGCAGTATGTGGTGATTACGTCAACCGGGGGTGGTTTTTTTAATAATCCGGTTACGGATGATAGTGTTGTGGCGTTTGCGCTGGATGGGAAGTAGCGGGTGGCGGCCACTAATCGAGCTTTTCGGGCTTAAGTTCGATGTTGGTTTCGCCGGCCTGTTTCTTTTCCCAGTACTTGCGGACCCAGGCTTCCCAGCTCTTGCCTGCCGCCGTGTCGCGACCCGTGAAAGCGAGCCCGGCGATCTCGGAATACGGGATACTGAGCTTGTGCGGTTCGTTCTTCGGGAAGAGGCGCACGAGCGATTGGGCTAAGGTCGCGCCGTTGCGGCGATCGAAGATGTAGCCTTCCACCGAGGTGCCGTTCTTCAGCGTGATGGTGACGTCGCCGCGGTAATCGAAAGCCTTTTCGAGCGCATCGCGCAGTTCTGTTTCCGTGGCAGCCTCGAAAGCCTGGCCCTGGAGATTCTGGTGCTCGAAGCCGGGGGCGACTTCGAGCTCTTCATAATTCAACGTCGTACTCAGACTTCCACCTCTTCGCGCTGCGATGCGTTTTCATTTACCTTTAACTGCACCAGACCTGCTTTGGCGTGGACCGACTGTACCGGCTCATCGAGCATTTTGAGGGCTTCGGCATCGGGATAACGCTTGAACAGAAACGCTCTCGCGGTATCGATGAAGCCGCGCACCGTCGTGAAGTTTTCATGCACCGCCGAAGCTTCGTAGCCGCTGTGGACCATGCAGTTCGCGCACTTGGGATTACCGGATTCGGTGCCGTAGTTTTCCCAGTTGGTCGATTCCATCAGTTCGGCGAAAGTATCGGCATAGCCATCCTGCAACAGGTAGCAGGGTTTCTGCCAGCCGAAGAGGTTGAAGGTCGGCATGCCCCAGGGGGTGCATTTGTAGTGGCGCTTGCCCATGAGGAACTCGAGGAACAGGGGCGACATGTTGAACTGCCACTTGGGATCGCGGTTGGAGAGCAGCGCGCGGAACAGGCGGCGAGTGCGGGCGCGGCCGAGGAAGTGCTGCTGGTCCGGCGCTTTGTCGTACGAGTAGCCGGGCGAAAGCATCATGCCTTCCACGCCGAGATCCATCATCTCGCTGAAGAATTTGCGGACGTGGTTGGGGTCGAACCCGTCGAAGAGAGTTGTGTTGGTGGTGACGCGGAAGCCGCGTTTGACGGCCTCGCGGACGCCTTCGATGGCGAGTTCGTAGCCGCCTTCTTTGCAGACGGAGAAATCGTGCTCGTCTTTCTGGCCGTCGAGATGGACGGAGAAGCTGAGGTATTTGCTGGGCTTGAAGAGGTCGATTTTCTCACGCAGAAGGAGCGCGTTGGTGCAGAGGTAGATGTATTTCTTGCGGGCGACAAGGCCTTCGACGATCTTGTCGATCTCGGGGTGCATGAGGGGTTCGCCACCCGGAATGGAGACCATCGGGGCACCGCACTCATCCACCGCGCGGAAGCATTCTTCCGGCGACAGATTCATTTTGAGGACGTGGGCGGGGTACTGGATTTTGCCGCAGCCGGCGCAGGCGAGGTTGCAGCGGAACAGAGGCTCCAGCATCAGGACGAGCGGGTAGCGTTCGCGCCCGGCAAGCTTCTGCCCAAACACGTATGACGCAACGGTCCACATCTGAGAGACGGGAATGCCCATCCGGATACACCTCCCCTTTTCGAATAGCTGCCGTGGGAGCGGCGGCCAATTTCTATTGTCTCACTTGAGGGTCGTGCCTGAACAGACACGTGAACCCTCAAAGAGCGCACAGAGAAGATTCGTGGGGCTGCTTGGGTGTTGGCGCGATATTACGCAGAGATGCCGCGTGATTTCGCGCAATTCGCGCAGCCTGTTCTGGGCTCGATTATTTGCCGCTGTAGGCTCCGTAGTAAGGCCGTTCCGGGAATAGAATCATCTGGTTAGGCGCGATCATCGAAACGCCGATCACGACGAGGGCAAGAAGGAGCATGATGTATTTCATAGGTGCGTTCTCAACCTGGAGAATGCAACTGATATGCCAAAACGTCGCGATCAAAGTTCGGACCGACATGGCCGATAAGCAATGCTTACAGACAGTTTGGAGATTCCGGGGACCGGGCCTGGCGAGGGCCGAACTATGCTCAACGAAGAAATCGAGACGCTGGCGGAGCGGGGATTAATCATTGCGGAGAAGGCCAGCGCCGAAGGGTTGGTTGCGGAAGAAGTGGTCCATTCGTATGGGCCGGTGGACACGCGGGTGGAGGAGGGTCTGCGCCTGCGGCATGAGCTTGCCGAGCAGGCTGCGCGCACGGCACATCTGGAGATTGTCCACCTGAAGAAGTTGCTGGCGGAGCAGGATATGGCGCGGAAGCACGCGCAAAGGGCTGCGGCCCAGGCGCAGCGGCACATGAAAGGGCTGGAGACGGACGCCAACCGGCTGCGGGACGAACTGGCGCGTGCGAGGGAACTGCATGCGCAGGCGAAGCAGGAGCACAGCGTCGACGTGCGTCAGGCGGCGGACCGCGAGGCCGGGCTTATGGCGGAACTGGTGGAGGCTCGGCACCGGGCGACGAAGGCGGTGGACTCGGCTTCGGGGTATCGGCACAGGTGGCTGGCGATTGCGCTTTGTATTGCGGTGCCATCAGTTGCCGGGCTGGCGTTGGGCTGGGGGAAGCTGTTGCCCGGGGGATGGGGGATGCAGACCGGCGGGGAGAAACAGACCGAGGCCGTGACTGCGCCGCCGGTGGAGAGCGTCAGACCGTGGGTGCCCAAACCGTTGGGTGCCAGTGGGGGAAAAGTGCAGCCGCAGGACCTGAGCGGAGCGTTGGGAACGCTGGACGATGCGCTGGACCGTTTCCGGGGGATCAGCCCGGAAGAAGTTCTGCACCGGGCGCACAAGGAAAACCTGGCGCGCGGGGTGTCTGTTTGCTCGTTCGAATGGAACAGCGGACGGGTCAGCCTGGTGTTTGGCGGTGGCGAGACGGAGGATCCGGAATCGTCAATCGTTCACTGTGCGGACGCAGTGAACCACCTGGCCGGGACCCCGTCCGCCGCGGTGAAGTAAGTCGCGATTAAAAGATCAGCTTCAGCCCGAATTGAATCTGACGTGACGTGGTGGCGGTACTGGTGATCAGACCCGCGGTGGGGCTGACGACCCCGCTCGAAAACACTGTGGCGTTTGGCGTGCCGAAATTTGCGTGATTCAGCGAGTTAAAGGCCTCGGCCCGGAACTGCATGCGGATGCGGTCCGTGAAGGCGATGAGCTTGAAGAGCGAGAGATCAGCAGTCGCCATGCCTGGGCCGGTGTAGACGCCGCGGCCAAGACTGCCCCAGGTTCCCGCGGTGGGCAACGAGAAGGCGTTGGGGTTGTACCACTGGGTGGGGGTGCCGAGGATCACCGGGCCGGAGAAGGCCGGGTTGAGATTGGGGCGATCAGGATTGCGGGTATCGCCGTCGCCGGAGCGGTTCGAGCCGACCTGCGGGGTGAACGGGAAACCGCTGAGTGCGGTGACGATGCCATTCACCTGCCAACCTCCGAGCACCTGCTCGCCAACGCCGCTGAGCTTATTGAGGAAGGCCTGGCCGTGACCGAACGGGAGCACGTAGCGGAGAGAGACGCTGGCCTGATGCTTTACGTTCAGGGCGGAGGGGCCCCAATCGCGGCTCAGGTTGTTGCGGTCCATGATCATCTGAGCCTGGTTGTTGGATTGCGCGCCGGTGAGGCCGGAGTTCATATCCAGATTCTTTGAGAAAGTATAGTTGCCGCGAATTTCAAGGCCGTGCGTGAGGCGGCGGGCGATTTCCGTCTGAAGCGCGTTGTAGCGACTGTTGCCCTGGGTGTACCAGAAGAAGCCGGCACCGAGCGCGGAATTCGGACGCGTGGTGACAGGAATGTACTGCTGGCCCTGGAGGACGGAGCCTTTGGTGGTGCCCGGAGTGCCGCCGGTAACGCAGGTGGCGGTGGCGCAGACCTGAGCGGCGATCGTGTTGGGGTCAACACTGATCAGACCGTGAATGCCGAAGGAGCCGACGTAAGCAACGCGAAGAGAAGTGCCTTTGGCGACCTGCTGTTCAATGGTGAAGTTCCACTCATTGACAGCCAGCGCCCGTGCATCGGGCTGGAGACCCTGGGGGGCGAAGGTGCAGGCGGGAACGGTGCCGGGACCGCAGGCGGGCGGTGCGCTGCGCGTGATGGGCAACAAAGGGAGCACGGCCTGATTAGCGAAAGACAGGCTGCTGTTGGTAGGCGGCAGAGAGTTCATCAGGAAGTTGAGGGCGTCAATCATCGAGTAATAGATGCCGTAGCCGGCGCGCACGGCGGTGCGGCCATTGCCGAAGACGTCCCAGGCGAGAGAGACGCGCGGAGAAAAGAGCTTCCGCATGTTGTTCTTCGTGAGGATGGAACTGCCCACAATGGGATTGGTCAGCAGGACACCGTTGGCGTCGGTTACGTAATTCGCTGCGCGATTCGAAACCTCATTCCAGCCTGAGGTGAATTCGTGACGGAGGCCGAGTTGCAGCGTGAGGTGCGGCAGAATGCGGATGGCGTCCTGCAGGTACCACGCGCCGTACCAGCTTCTCCAGCCGAGCTCGTTGGCCTGGGGGATCACCTGGAAGGTGGTCACGGTTCCCTGAAGCAGGGTGGTGAGGCTGGCGAAGGTGGCGACGCCCAACTGGCGCGAGCCGGAATCCTCGTTATCGCGCAGGCGCTGAAACCAGACTCCCGCGCTAAGGTGGTGACGACCGCGGGTGTACTGGTAGTCGTCGGTGTAAGTAAACAGGTTGCGACGGTTCCAGGAGCCAGTGGCGTTGTTATTGCCGGCGGCGGTGATCACGCCCGGCCCGGTGGTGGTGACGGCACCGGAAACCACAATGCCTCCGGGTTGCGAACCCTGCACAAAGGACAGCGCGGAAGGAAACTGCGTAATTGCCACGCCGTCGAAATTGAAGGCGGCGCGGGAATAGCCGAGAGCCATGGTGTGCAGGAAGCGGGGCGAGAAGATGTGCGTTTCCTGAACGCTGGCCACCTGGCTGCCGAGGAGTTCGGTATCGGCAAATAGGGGGTCCGCCTGCGGGAGGATGCTGTTGCCTTTGTCGATGGTGTAGAAGAGCGAGGCGGTGTCGCGGTCTGAGATGGCGTAATCGGCGCGGGTGGTGCCGAAATCCTCATGGATGGCCTGGTGGGGATTGTTGTAAGAGTATGCGGTGCCGGTGGGGAGCCCGGCAGCGGTGAGAAGTTCTGCGCCGTTGGCGTCGGGCCAGAGCACCATGTATGGCAACATGCCAGTGTTGAGATTGGCAACCTTGGCGTAGATCCCGGTGGTGGCGTTGGGAAGGAGGCCGAGGCGGGCCTGAGCATCCGGGACCACGCTGACGCTGGTTAAGGCGAGCGACTGGCGGAAGCCTTCGTAATTGCCGAACAGGAAGAGCTTGTTCTTGCGGATGGGACCGCCGATAGCACCTCCGAACTGATTGCGGCGGAATGGCGGAACATAGCTCTGGTCAAAGAAGTTTCGCGCATCGAGTGCGCTGTTGCGCAGGAATTCGAAGAGGCTGCCGTGGACCAGGTTGGTGCCGGACTGGGTGACGATGGCGATCTGAGCTCCGGCGCGCTTGCCATACTGAGCGCCGTAGGTATCGGTGAGCACGTTGAATTCGCGAATGCCGTCAATCCCGAGCAACTGACCGCTCACGCCACCGGGGGTGACGGCCAACTGGCTGGAGCCGGAGTATTCGACGCCATTGAGGCTGAACTGATTGTCGCCGGGGCGGCGGCCCGCGACGGAAAATGTGTTGCCATCACTGGTAGTGGTCTGCGGGCTCTTGAGAGCACTGTAATTGATGGCACCGGGATTGGTGGTTATCAGAGTATCCAGGCTGCGACCGTTGAGCGGCAGGTCCTTCACCTGTTCTTCGGTGACCAGTCCGGCGACAGGAGAGGTGGAGATATTGACGGTGGGGATGCCCTCGATGACATCGACATGTTCCTTCTGATCGCCGACCTGGAGTCTGAGGGTGACGTTGGCATCCTGTCCGAGGACGAGATCGATACCGGTGCGGATTTCGACTTTGAAGCCGGTCTTTTCAGCGCGAACTTCAAGGGCGCCGAGCGGGAGGGAGTCGATGCGATAGCTGCCGGAATCATCCGTGGTGGCGGTACGGGAAGCCCCGGTTTCCGCACTCTTCACAGCAACGCTGGCACCGCCGATTCCGGCACCGGAGGCGTCCAGAACCTTGCCGGAGATTGCGGCAGTTACCTGCGCCTGAGCGGTGGATACGGCCACGAGAAGGGCGACGCCCGCGGCGAGAGCTACCGAGCCTTTGAACGCCGTCTTCATGCACTTCAGAGTGCTGCTGATGCCTGATTTCATACCTTCTCCTGATCGCCTGCCCTGTTCGGATATCCGCAGTGCCTCAACTACTCCGCGGATTTTACGAAGAATGCGCCGGACCACCGGCTATTTTCAAACTCTTCGGGATGCGAGCTGAACACAATGCGCGCTCCGCCCGCATCATGACCTGACTCGATTCCCGACCCGGAAGTTACTGCCATTAAAGGCTCTACCAAGGCTAGAAACCTAAGAATAGCGTAAAAATCCTCTTCCTCATCCGCCGTGTATGTAAATCTCTGTGAAGTAAAGGACATTTTGGCGTTGCCGGAGGCCAGATTCGACACCAGAAAGGTGCAGCGCTCGACTGCGGTTTCAAAGGTTTTGCTGTCGCCGGCGGGGGTGCGGCGGTCGAGCAGGACCTTGATGGTGCCTTGTTCGTCACGTGCGAATTCGCGGAGATGGGGGAGGCCGGTGTGGGCGGTGATTTTCCAATCCATGTGGCGGGAACTGTCGCCGTGTTCGTAGGGGCGGATGCGGTAAAAGTCCTGCCCGGGGCCGCGCACGGACATTTCGAGTTCACCGGCGGTGGTTTGGTCCAGGATGCCGGCAGCGTCTGGAATGGGTTCCGGGGCGGGGTAGACCACGGTTTCGCGCTGAAGCGAGAGGGTGGTGGTTTTGCGGAGAAAGCCAAAGGGGAAGCGGGTGGCGATGAGGAAGACGTTTTCCTTGTGGCGGCCGCGATGGGGAAAGCTAACGTCGACAGGGGCTTCGACGGCGGTGCCGCCGGGGACGATGGGGAAGTAGACGGGGGCGGTGAGGATGGGCGGCACGGTGGAGAGGGCGTTCCGCTGGCCGATGAGTTCGAGCGAGAAGGAGGGGGTGAAGCGCTTGAGGTTGCGCAGGCGGACACGGGCGGGGGCGGGGGTGCGGGCCCAGACGTGCTCCGGGAGGAGCAGTTCGAGTTCGAGGCCGGAGAGCATGAGGCGGCTGAGGAAGCCGGAGACCAGGAGGATGGCCAGCAAGGCGGAGAAGACGAGGAAGAGGAGGTTGTTGGCGGTGAGGACGGCGGCGAAACCGACGAGGATGACGGCGAGGAAGTAGAGGATGCCGCCGGGGGTGATGCGGTAGCGGACACGTCGACGGAGGGAGGCACGGAAGCGGGAGAGCACGGGGAGGCGTTTTCCGTTCTCCGGTTTGCGATTTCCGTTTGGGGCGGCCACTTGTTTATTGTCGCGCTGGTGGGGGCGGCGTGGGGGGCGGCGGCTCGTTGAAATTCTTCACATCTTCGAAGGTGAAGCCAAAGTCACGGAGCACAGCTTCGAATGGAATTGGCTTGTTGTGCTCCAGCCAGACACTGGCTGCCGCGGCGGATTGGCGCTCTTCGTCGGTTTCGGGCTCGTCGTCGAGCGGAGCATTGGCGATGGCGCGAGCGACCGGATGGGACGGCAATTCGAGCGGGTGGCCGCCGACGGTGCCTGGCCGTTCGCTTTTGCAGATGATTCGGCCTTCAAGCACTCTACCTGTAGGCATTTTTGCGATCCCTGACGCGTAGCACTCGAATAGTGTCGCCCTCGAAGTGAAAACGGACTCTGTAGTCTCCGGAGCGAAGGCGGTGCTCGGGTGGGTCGATTCCCTGCAACCGTTTCACGTTGCCGGCACCGGTGGCGGCGAATCGCTCAACGCTTCGCTTCACCTGACGGGCGATGGCTTTGTCGAGAGCCGCCATGTCGTTGAGCGATGTTTCGGTCCAGACGATCTCCATTGCCGAGAACCCGTCGCCTAAAGACCGAGGCGGCGCATCGCTTCGTCATGAGGAACGCCTTTGCCGCCATTGAGTCGCAGTTCCTGACGCGCCACCTCCACTGCCCGCTCTTCCTCATCGGAGATGTCTTCATCCTCAAATGGTGCGTTCCGAAGCGCGGCGGCAACGGGGTCGGTTATGGTTTCGAGCAGTCCGACGAGGGCGGCAATTTGGGCGTCAGGCAGTCGGTCGATTAGTTCGTGAGCTTGTTCGCGGTGGCCGTTCATGGTTCTGATCTCGATCACACCGTCAGCATGGACTGAATTGGCGTGTTTGTAGTGCATTGTCTATTCTACCCGGTTTGCGATTCTGGGTTTAGAGGGGCTTGTTTGATGCGCTCGCAATCGCGCCTGAGCGTTCGCGAGGAATGTCGCAGGAGAAGGAACGTCATTACCCTTAGGCTGGAGAATGTGCATTTTGGGAGACATCCCACTACGCGACCGTGTGCTTAAAGATGTCAAGCGAGCGACTCGTGAGGACGCACCCGCGCCAGCGCCGGCGGTTTGTGCCGTGGGTAAACTGGAGTACTCATACGCTATGGACGGCGCGGCCCTTACAATTTCCGTGAATGTGAAATCACTTCGCCGGTCGGCCTCTGGCGTCATCCACGGCCAGATCCATCTATGTTTTGGTGAGGTGGTGTTTCCAGGCCGTGGATGGGACGACTTTGTGGTTGCGTTCCTGGTAGCGTGGCTCAGGGCTGTCATCGGTCTATGGAGATCCGCACACGAGAGGGAACGAGTACGGTTCTTTGACGGTCCGTATTGGGCCGAGCTCTCAACATCCCGTGCCGCTCAAGGATCGGTGGAAGTTGTTCTGGTAGCGGACCAATCAGGAGTTCCTGTGACGCAGCACCTGGAAATAGTCGAGGTGTCCCAGTTGGGGCGCAACGCGTTGAGCGTTGGGCGAGAACTCCTGTCAGTCTGCGCCAACGAGGGGTGGAATGATTCGGACCTGGAGGATCTGGCAGAGCAGGTGACAGTCCTTTCTAATTTTGTCGAAGAGCCGGTCCAGTAGTTACCGAGTTAAGTCCAACGGGCTAAGACCAGTCCACCACTGCTTTCACGATCCCCGCTTCGCGGTGCAGCCACGCCGGGAAGCGCTCCTGCATCTTCTCTCTCGGCGCGCATTCCATTGGCCAGCCGGTGACATCGATTTCACCGCTTTCCATCAGATCGAGCACGCGATGGTGCTCTGCCGGAGTGCTGTTACGGCTGGCGAGGATAGTAGCTTCTTTGCGGTGCAGGTCGGGATCGAACAGCGAGACCTGATCGTTAATCAGCCCGACGAAGACCAGTCTGCCGCCCTGCTCCAGCAGGTGGATGGAGTTCTCCATGGAACCGCGGTTGCCGGTGCAATCGAAAACCAGCATGCTCGCCTGCTCCTGTTTCGCTTCTTCCTGTGACGGATAAAAGCGCTTGAGGCCATGGTGCTTTGCGGCGAATTCCAGGCGCTCCGGCATTTGTTCGACAACGCCGATATCGGCACCGGCGAGTTTCAGGAATTCGATCACCGAGAGTCCAATGGGGCCCGCGCCGACCACGATGGCGCGCTCGCCCGCCTGAACGCCGGAGCGGCCTACGGCGTGGATGCCGACGCCCAGCGTTTCGACGAGCGGGATCAGCATGGGGGTCAGCTTCTCCACTTTGTACATCTGTTTGGCGGGGAGGAGGATGCGGTCGCGCATGCCGCCGTCAGTATGGACGCCGATCACGCACATTTTCGCGCAGCAGTTGGAACGGCCGCGGATGCAGGCGGCGCAGACGCCGCAGGTCATGTAGGGGTTGACCGCGCACTGGTCGCCGGGCTTCAGGCCTTCGACGCCGTCGCCGGTTTCGATGACTTCGACCGCGAGTTCATGGCCCAGGACGCGGGGATAGCTGAAGAAGGGCTGGGTGCCTTCGAAGGCGTGGAGGTCCGTACCACAGATGCCGACCATGGTCACCCGGACCAGCACTTCGCCGGGGCCGGGTTTGGTGGGCAGGACGGTGCCGGAATGGGCGAAACGGCCGGGTTGTTCGAGGGTGACGGTATTCATGGGTTAATTGGGCAGATTATCAGAACGCGTTTCGTGGACGGCAAAACGGCGGTGCCGCTGCTCGGTTCGCTGGTCCATGGCCTGCTTCATGGCAGCGAATAGTTCGGGCAGATCTCGACGCAGGACAGAAGCGCCGCTTTCCGTCAGGCCGCCTGGATTGGCTACGGTGTTGGCGAGTTCGTCGAAGGACGTGGATTTGGAGTAGGTCAGCAGGAGAGTGCCGAGAGCGCTTTCCGCCAGGAGGTCCCGGGATTCGGTTGCGCTCAGATGGAAAGCCTGGCCAAGTTCGTGGAGGATGGTGGCGAGCAGACCGGGGAGGCAGGAGGTCACCGGCGAGAGGCGGTCAAATTCTTCTTCCATGCTGAAGCGGACGACGCTGCCGACCATGCCGAAGATGCGTTCGAGTTCCGGGGCGTCGTGACTGGACATCACGAGCGTCACGCTTTTGCCGATGGACGCGGTGACGGCCGGAACCGCTTTGGCCCAGCGAATAGACGGAAATCTGGCTTCGAGAGTGGCGAGAGGCAGGCCGTTGCAACAGGAGACCACGAGGCGACTGGAGGCCGAAAGCCGGGAGACTCGGTCGGTGGGGATTTCGAGAATTGCCTGACCGGGGATGGCCAGGAGCAGCGGGCAGGATTCCTGGTCAAAGGCTTCGAGTCGTTCGACGAACCGCACTTCCGGATACCGGGAAGCCATATTGCTCGCGCGCGCCGCGGTGCGATTGTGGACTGTGATCGGCGCGGTGCGGGAACGCAAAAAGCCCTCCAGTAACGCTGTCCCAAGGTGCCCGGCACCCTGAACCGCAAGACTGGAGGGCTGCATTTCCGTTTGAGCTTGCCTTACTGGGCTGCGGGGCCGCGACCACCACCGCCGCCACTGCCACCACGACCGCCGCCGCCGCCGCGTCCACCACCGCTACCGCCACGTCCACCACCGCGGCCGGGAGGTGCCACGTAGCCGACGAGTTCTTCCACCGGCTTCTTACCTGCCCACGCAATGCCGCGCAGGAGGGTTTTCTGGATATCCGGGTTGGCGAAGTTGGTGTACGTATGGCCCTGCATCCACACAAAGGCGCGAGCGGGCTGACCGCCGGGGAGTGTGTGTTCGTAGGTCCACATCTGGGGGACGATTTCGCCCTTGTGGGTGCCTGCGCTGGGGGTGCCGGCGATTTCGCCATTGGCCAGCACATGAATGCCGGGGTCCTTGGCCCAGGTGATGGAGTAGAAGGCTTCGTCCACTTCGAGCGTAAAGTCGTGGAAATCCTTCATGATCGGGTTCGCCTTGTCGACTACCGTGTACGGAATGGGCGCCTCGAGCGTGAAGTTCGTTTCACCGTGCTTCTTGCCGCCGCCGACGAGGCCGGCGAAATAGGCTGGATCCGGACCACAGAGCGAGTCGTGAAAACTAACGAGGCCGCCGCCGCGCTTGACATACGCTGCCAGGACTGCCTTTTGATCGTCGGTCAGGTAGGCTGCGTCGCCTTTATAGATGATGACGACGTCGGTGCCCTCAAGGTCGGCAGCGCTGGGGCCGTGGAGGGCACCCTGGACGACGGCACCACGCTCGGTGAGGAGCTTGCTCCAATCGGCGAGGAATTGGGGGTAATCGTGAAACCCGACGCCGTGCGACTTGAGGCCCGCCCATATATAGATGTGCATACCGTTGGGATTCTGACCCGGAGGCAGGGGGGCAGCATTGCCGCGGCCAGCGACGGGAATCTGGTCGGCTGTAGTTTGCGGCATTGCCGACACACCAGTCAATAAGACAAGGAGGGCACCGCAGGCGAGCCGCCGGATTGCCCCTTCAGTAGTAGTTCTTTTTGCGTTCGACATCACGATCACCTCGGCGGCGGTCCAGGGCACTCAGCGGAGCGCGCAGTGGTTGGACCGGCAGAAGGAATTGTATCAATATCCGAGTCTCCGTATGCAGAATTCTGGCCGACAGAACGCGAAAAGCTCTTCAGCGAAATTTCAGTTTTCGGGCCGGGACGACGAAAATTTACCGGATTGTCATATTCCGAATATTTCAAGTTGGTTACTCTGATAGGTGACATGAACTTGTTTCCACGTGACGAGAAGTTCTTCAAACTGCTCGAACAGCAGTCGAATCTGATTCTGGATGCCGCGCAGGCGCTGTTTGACGGGGTTCAGGCCGGGGCGGCCGGCATGACGCTGAACGCCGGTGTGATTAAGCGACTGGAGCACGATGCCGATGAGATCACACACCAGATCCTGACGCGTCTGCACGCTACCTTTGTGACGCCGATCGATCCGGAAGATCTCCACGCCATCACCACGGCGATGGACGACGTGATCGACTCCATTGAGGATAGTTCTTTCCGGCTGACGGCTTACCGGATCGACCCGATTCCGGCTGGCATGATCGAATTCGCCCAGATTATTCACGCGACGTGTATGCGGCTTCAGGTGGCGATTCAGAAGTTGCGCGCCGGAAAAGCGCTGCAGGAAGAGTGCATCGAGATCAACCGCCTGGAAAATACGGCGGACGATCTGGTGCGGCGTCTGGTGACGAACCTGTTCGAATCCGGGATGGACGCAATTTCCGTGATGAAGCACAAAGAAATCTACGAGTTTCTGGAACTCGCGGTGGACCGCTGCGAAGACGTGGCAGACGTGCTTCAGACCGTGGCCGTCAAGAACAGCTAAGACCATATGACGATTTCCTGGCTGGTAGCAGGCACGGTTGCGATCGCCCTGCTGTTCGATTTCATCAACGGTTTTCACGATTCGGCGAATTCCATTGCGACCATCGTGGCAACGCGGGTATTGCGACCGTTTCATGCCGTTATTTGGGCCGCGTTTTTCAATTTCATTGCGGCGATGTTTCTGGGCACGGGCGTGGCGTCGAGTATCAGTAAGGGTTACGTCGACCCAAAGATTGTGACGCCGGAACTGGTGTTGGCGGGTTTGCTGGGCGCGATTGTGTGGAATCTGATTACGTGGTGGCTGGGATTGCCTTCGAGTTCGTCTCACGCGCTGATCGGCGGCTATGCCGGCGCGGCGGTGGCGAAGGCGGGACTGGGGGCGCTGGTGCCGGGGAAGTGGCCGATGACGCTCTCGTTCATCGTGCTTTCTCCGCTGATCGGCATGGCGCTTTCGTACCTCATGATGCTGATTGTGCACTGGACGTTCCGGCACACGGCACCGGCGAAGTCGGACAAGTTTTTCCGGCGGATGCAGTTGGTATCGTCGGCGCTGTTCAGTTGCGCACATGGGACGAACGACGGGCAGAAGACGATGGGCATCATTACGGCGCTGCTGGTGGCCGCGAAGCTGCAGAAAGGCAGCCACATCCAGACCTGGGTGATTGTTTCGGCCAGTATCGCGATCAGCCTGGGCACGATGAGCGGCGGGTGGAAGATTGTGAAGACGATGGGCTCCGGGCTGACCCGACTGAAGCCGCGCGGCGGTTTCTGCGCAGAGACGGGCGCGGCGCTTTCGATTCTTTTCCCGACTTATCTGGGGCTGCCGGTTTCGACGACACATGCAATTGCGGGTGCGATTGCGGGCGTTGGGTCGACACATCGGCGTAAGGCTGTGCGGTGGGGTAAGGCAAGGGAGATCGTGTGGGCGTGGGTGCTGACGATTCCATGCGCGGCGTTTGTGGCTGCGATTTGCTACATCGTGGTGCGGATGTTTGCACCGGCGGCGTAAGTTGACTCGCGGCGCGTGATACGCTGGCGCGTGTTATGAAGGCGTTCGCGGTACTGCTGGCAATTTGCGCCATGGCGATGGGGCAGGATACTCATGTTGTCCTGCTGGGCACGGGCAATCCAAATCCAGACCCCGAACGCATGGGACCGTCGGCCGCAGTAGTGACCGGCGGACGCGTTTACCTGGTGGATCTGGGGGCGGGCGTGGTGCGTCGGGCCGCACTGGCCGGCTTGAAGATGACGCAGATGACGCGCGCGTTTGTGACGCATCTGCACACGGATCACACGGTGGGACTGCCGGATATGATTTTCACTCCGGCGGTGACGGGCAGGCTGGAGGCATTGGAATTGTATGGACCTCCAGGGCTGCGTTCGATGGTTTCCAACGTGATGAAGGCCTGGCAGCAGGATATGGATATCCGGCTGCACGGGCTGGAACCGGCGATGCAGGCGGCTTATGTGGTCCATGCGCACGACGTGAAGCCTGGAGAGATCTATCATGACGACGCGGTGCGGGTGATCGCGTTTCCGGTGAAGCACGGGTCGTGGAAGTACGCGTATGGGTATCGCCTTGAGGCGAAAGATAAGGTGATCGTGTTTTCGGGCGATACGACTTTCAGCGAAGCGGTAGCGCGCGCGGCAGCGGGTTGCGACATTCTGGTGCATGAGGTGTACTCGGCGGCGGGGCTGGCGAATCGCACGCCGGACTGGCAGAAATATCACACGGCGTTTCACACCTCGGCGGTGGATCTGGGGAAGCTGGCGGCAGAGGCGAAGCCGAAGAAGCTGGTGCTGTATCACGAGTTGCCGATGGGGCAGACGCAGGAAGAAGTGCTGCGTGAGATTCGACAGCATTTCGACGGGAATGTGATTTACGGGAACGATCTGGACGTGATCCGGTAGAGGCGAAGCCGATGGCCACTACGCGAAATTCAGCCGTTGGCGCAGACGTTGGAAACGCGGGTCGTCATGATACCGATCGAAGAGTGATATGGAGCGCAGCGAGGGCAAGTAGAGATCGCGGCGCGCGAACGCTTCCTCCAGAGCTTCGAACATGGCATCGATTTGGCCTGCTGCGGCGTAATAGATAGCTGCACCGAAACTGGATGGACCGGTGAATTGACGCGCCAGCTCCCTCGCCGCAGCCGGATTGCCGGCAAGATGGTGTGCGGCAGCAAGACAACCAAGCACGGAGACATACCAGGGTGCAACCTGCAGGCACCGGGTGAAGCTCATTACCGCATCGGAAGGCTGGCCCGCGCCAAGTTGCGCGAAGCCCATCGTCAAAAGGATCAGATGGGAATCCGGTGCCATCTCGATAGCCTGTCGCGCCGCGTCAATGGCTTCAGTATGTCTTCCTGCCGCGAATAGTGAATAGATCAGACCGGAATGGTAAAGCATGGCAAGCGGATCGGTCTGGAGCGCGAGACGGCTTTGTTCCACGGCCTCGGCGGTGTTCCCCGTCGGCACAAGCCACGAAAAAGCGTATACATATCGCGCCCGCGGGGAAACGGTGTCGCCCGCGATTGCTTTGAGATGATGCCCGCGAGCGACTTCCCAGTCATAATCGAAAATTCCAGCCATGCCCCCGAGAACAGTGTGGGCATCGCTGTCTGTCGGATCGAGAGCCAGCGCTTTCTCCGCCGCGTGTTTCGCCAGGTGCTTCATTTCACTGAGGGGCCGGGCACCCATATTGGCGAGCACGTAGTAGCAGAGCGCCAGCCCGCTGTAGGCCTGTGCGTAGTCCGGGTCAATCGCGATAGCGAGTTCAAACTGTTCCTGCGCTTTCGCGGCAAACTGAGGGGTGTTGCTCTGTCTGAAATGGACGCCTCTGAGCCAGCATTCCCAGGCGCGCAGATTTATGGCCCGTCCACGAGAGATTAAACGTACCTGAAGGGCGTCGGCGATGGCCTGGCCGATTTCGTCCTGAATGGCGAAAACGCCGGCAAAATCGCGATCAAAACGTTCTGACCAGATGTGAGAACCGTCTGAGACCTGAACGAGTTGCGCGGTCACACGAATACGGTTGCCCGCGCGACGGACGCTGCCTTCCAGAACATGCTGCACTCGCAGGGTTTCGGCAATCTTCGCGATGTCATCGCTCTTGCCGCGAAAAGCGAAGGACGACGTTCGGGCAATTACTTTCAGTCCCTTGATGCGAGCCAGCAGATTGAGGATCTCTTCGGCAAGACCATCGCTGAAATACTCATTTTCCTTGTCCGCACTCAGATTGATGAAAGGCAGGACGGCGATGGAAGGAAGCTTTTCCGGCACCTGTCGTTCGATTGCCGTGGTGGCGACCAGCCCTTCAATTTCGGTTCGGACTTCGGAGATTGTCTGGTAACGATCTTCCGGCAGTTTTCGCATGCAGCGGCCGATTATGACGAAGACATTCGGCGGGAGATCCAGCGGTGCCGGCTCGTCGCGCAATACCGCGGAAATAGTGTCCGCGGCAGACTTGCCCGCGAAGGCGCGCTTACCACTCAGAAGTTCGTACAGGACCACGCCGAATGAGAAAATATCGGAGCGCGTATCCACCGTGTCCCCTCTAGCCTGCTCCGGCGACATGTAGGCCGCAGTCCCGATGACACTGCCCACCTCGGTGAGGCTCATGGTCCGCGTCGCGTCCTCCGGACCGGCCGCTGCGGCAACTCTGGCGAGTCCGAAATCCAGCAGCTTCACACCGGACGCCGTAAGCAGGATGTTGGCGGGCTTCAGATCACGATGGACGATCTGTTTGCTGTGTGCGGCTTCCAGTGCGAGGCAAATCTGCACGGCATAGGACAGAGCTTTTTCGACAATCAGCGGGCCACCGAGCGGCGAACCGTCAATCAACTCCATCACCAGGTAGTTCGGTCCGACGTCGTACACCTGGCAAATGTGAGGATGGTTCAGGGCGGCGATGGCCTGGGCCTCGCGTTCGAAGCGGTCGCTGAAGCGAGCGGAGGATACTTTGATTGCCACGTCACGATTAAGACGCGGATCATGAGCCCGGTATACCTGCCCCATGCCGCCGGAACCGACGGGCACCAGGATTTCGTAAGGACCGAGTTTGGTGCCGGGCGTGAGACTCATGGTTTGCGTTCAGTCCAGTTTAACGGAACCACTATTGGGCAGGTCAGACCCCACCGGATATCCTGAATAACAGCACACATGCAGGAACTCGCTTCACCCGAACTCATCGCGAAATACGAGCCGGTCATTGGCCTTGAAGTACACTGCCAGCTCGCCACGCGTACCAAGATTTTTTGCGGCTGTCCGACCAGTTTCGGTGCGCCGCCCAATACAAATGTCTGCCCGACCTGTCTCGCGCTTCCCGGCGCGCTGCCGGTGCTGAGCCGGGAGGCGGTGGAACTGGCGATTAAGGGATCGCTGGCGCTCAATTGTGCGGTGAATCCGGTTTCGCAGTTCGCGCGCAAGAATTACTTCTACCCGGATTCACCCAAGGGCTATCAGATTTCGCAGTATGATAAACCGCTTTCCGAGCACGGCTTTGTCGATATCGTGGCTGGCGGGGCGCCGAAGCGGGTGGGCGTCACGCGTATCCACATGGAAGACGACGCCGGCAAGAGCCAGCATGACGGCTTTAAGGATTCGTCGCGGTTTACGTACGTGGATCTCAACCGCAGCGGTACACCGTTGATCGAAATCGTGAGTGAGCCGGACATGCGGACTTCCGACGAAGCGGTGGCTTACTTCGCGGAAGTGAAGCAGGCGCTGGAATTTGTGGGCGTCTCCACGTGCGATATGGAAAAAGGTCATCTGCGCTGCGATGCCAACGTCTCGGTGCGGGTGAAGGGCGCAGAGAAGTTCGGGATTCGCGCCGAGGTGAAGAACCTCAACTCGTTCCGGTTTCTGAAGCTGGCGATTGAGTACGAAATTGCGCGGCAGGTGGCGATCGCGGAGAGCGGCGGCAGGATGTTTCAGGAGACCCGCCTGTTCGATCCGGAGACTGGCCAGACCGTCGGCATGCGCAGCAAGGAAGATGCGCACGATTACCGCTATTTTCCGGAGCCGGATCTGGTGCCGCTGCGGGTGGGCGAAAAGTGGCTGGCGGACGTGCGGTCGACGATGCCGGAACTGCCGACTGTGAAGCGGAAGCGCTTCATTGAAGTTTACGGACTCAGTGAATACGATGCCGACGTACTGACGCAGAGCCGCCCGATTGGCGAATACTACGATGCCGTGGCGATTGCAACCGGGGACCCGAAGACTTCCGCAAATTGGGTGATGGGCGATCTGACTGCCCTGCTGAATACCGCGGGAACTGAGATCGGGAATTCACCGGTGACAGCGAAGAGTCTGGCGGAACTGCTGGGGCTGATCGCGAGCGGCGAACTTTCCGGGAAACTGGCGAAAGATGTGCTGGCGAAAATGTTTGAATCCGGGGATACCGCTCCGGCCATCATGGAGCGTGAGGGTCTACGGCAGATCAGCGACTCCGGCGCGCTGGGCGCGATTGTGGACGAAGTAGTAGCGGCCAATCCGAAGCAGGTGGAGCAGTACCGGAGCGGGAAGACAGCCGTGATCGGATTCCTTGTGGGCCAGGTGATGAAGCAATCGCGGGGTCAGGCGAATCCGGCTGCGGTCAATGAGCTGCTGAAGGCAAAACTTTCTTAGAACGAGGGGATTTCACTTATGTTGAATGTTGGCGATAAGGCACCGGTTTTCAAAGTTCTGACGGATTCGGGCGAAGAGTACGATCTGGCGGCGCACCAGAATGAGCGTATTGTGCTGTATTTCTATCCGCGCGCCGATACGCCGGGCTGCACGATTGAGTCCTGCGAGTTTCGCGATACTTCGAAGAAGTTCGCGACGAAGAAGGTAACGATATTGGGGGTATCGCCGGATACGCCGAAGGCGCAGCTGAAATTCAAAGAGAAGTTCGAGCTGAATTTCACGCTGCTGGCCGATGACGATAAGACCATCGCGAATCTCTACGGCGTCATGAAAGAGAAAAACATGTACGGCAAGAAGGTGATGGGGGTGGCGCGCACCACCTTCCTGATCGATAACGGCGTGATCACCCGTATCTTTACCGGCGTGAAGCCGGAGGGACACGCGGAAGAAGTTCTGGGAGCGCTGTAGGGCTTTACTCCGTCACGGTTTTTGCCAGCGTCAGTTTGCCGCCGCTCACTTTCGCGACAAAGAACCGGTGAACGCCGTTGTGGTTGGCGTCGAACGTGTAATCGGCCATGATGCCCTTGAAAGCCTTCAGACCTTCGAGGCCGGTCTTGACCCCGGCGCGCGTGGAGCCGCCAGCTTTGATCGCCTCCGCGATCATCAGCAGCGAATCGTAATACTGAGCCGCGATGACGTTCGCATCGGCACCGAAGCGCTTCTTATAATCTGCCGCCCATGTCTGGGTGGCGGGTGACATCAGCGCCGGAGCGTATTCGGTGAAAATCAACGTGCCCTCCGCCGCGGCACCGGCTTCGTCCAGAACCGGCTTCACGCCGAAATCGCGGTGGCCGATCACCTGCACCTGCAAGCCGGACGACTTCACCTGCTTTAGGAACGCCCCGCCTTCCGCCGTCTCGCCCAACGCCACCAGCACCTTTGCGTTGCTGGCCTTGACCTGTCCGATTTGCGCTGCAAAGTCTTTATCGCCGGGACTCCAGGTGGCATTGACTGAGGCGACGATTCCCTTTTCCTTCAGCGTATCGGCAACAAAACCCGCGCGCTGATTGTGGACGCCCGTTTTGTCATGCAGGATGGCGACGTCCTTCGCTTTGAGGTCGTCAACGATGAATTGGGCGATGAAACCGGCGAGAACCGTGTCGCTGGCCCCGGCGCGAAAGATCCACTTCGACGCCGCGGTAGTGCGGGGACTCGAGCCGCCGGTCAGGTAGGGCACCGCTTCTTTATCGACGATGGGTGCGCTGGCCAAAACGAGTGGGCTGTTGATTTCACCGGCGATCGCGATCACCTGGGGATCGTGAACCAATTTGTCGAGAGCTTTGACGGAGCCGTCGGCCGTGCTCGCATCGTCGGACCAGACGAGTTCCAGCTTAGGACCTTTCGCGCCTGCGTTGACTTTATCCAGCGCCATCTGCAGTGCGTTCTGCATGAGCTTGCCGACGTCGGCACGCTCACCGGTCAGGGGCAACTGAACGCCCACCTTGACGGTCTGGGCCTGGACGGCGCTCGTCAAAAATACCAGCGCGAGGACTGCGCCTGTCGCGAAACTGGATGGTCTGTAGATCTTCAAGGTCTTATCTCCCCACGGGTGTGGAATAGATCGATTGTGTCATATCCGGCGGAGTAGTCTGTTTGCGGGATGGGCGCTTAGCGGGTGCCGCGCAACGACGCCGCGAGCGCAGAGCCGGGATTCAGCGCCACGATGGCGTCCAGTTCGGCATTGGCTTCTTTGGCAAGCCCAGCTTTGGTGTAGAGAATGGCGAGGAGCAGATGCGAAGGCGGATTGGCGGCCTGCGCCTGGGCAATGCCGCGCGCTTCTTCTTCCGCGGCAATTTCGAAACGAGGAGACGCTTTGCGCGGCGCGGGCGAAGTGGTCCACGCGCCATTGCGAAGCACGGCGACCTGCCAGACCATGGGGCGGCCGCGCGGCAGCGCCACTTCCGGAGTCCAGACGGGCGCGTGAATGGTGCCGCTGGTGGCGATTTCCTTCAGGCTGTCGTCGGCAATCGAGACCCGATAAGCAGTGGCGCCTTCAGGCGGCGACCAGCGAAATTCGGGGCGATCGGAAAGCACGAAAACTCCGCTCGGAGAAAAGGCTCCAGCTTCCGGCTGTGCGGGACCAGTGGGCAGGCCGCGTAGCGAATCTTCCTGCCTGGCGGCATCGACGAGGGGCAGAGGGCCATCTGGCAGGTGTCCGGCTTTCAGTGCAGCAGCGATCAGTTTCGCGGTACCTGGAGGTGGAGTGGCATCGGCCACGAGTGCACCCGACGCGCTCAGCCGGAAAAAACCACCCGCGTCGCGGAGTTGGGCCGAGGCGGCGGGTCCGGATTTTCCAGCGCGTTCCACGAGCAAGGCGGAAATTCCAGCCGCCAGGCAGAGTGCCGCGGCAAGCGGAAGCGCCCAGGCGAGGGTACGGCGGGCGGACGGCGGTGCCGGCATTTGGCGTGGGGAGAGTTGCTCGCGACGAAAGTCCTGGAGATCGGCAACCATCGCCTCGCATGATTCGCAGGTTTGCAGATGAGCGGCCAGCCGAGCCTGATCGCCCGATGTCAGGCGGCCAGCCACGTAATCGACTGCCTGCTGTTCCGCCAGGTGATCGGCACCCGCCCCCGAGGCCAGCGCGGACAACAGTTCGGCGCACAATTGGCAGGAATCGATGTGCGCGTGAAAGGCAGGAATCTGCTCCGGAGGGAGGCGCTTCGCCGCGTAGTCCTGCAACTGCGCGAAGGTGAAATGGTCGCCGTTCATCTGCCTGCTCCTGTGGTGCCGGAATCCGGTGGGATATTAGTGCCGGTCGGGGATTGATCTATAACGGCCATGCGACGCGTCAACCGCTGCCGCGCGGAGGAGCGCAGGTTGATGACCTGCTGCCTCTCCAATTGCAGGAGAACTGCAATTTCATTGTCCGGAAGTGGCACGCGGTTCCAGATGGCCGCCAGCGCCTCTTGTGTCATTTCCAGAGTGGCTGCGAGGGTGGCGAAGGTGGCGATCCGGAGGTCGGCAAGAGCACACATAGTGGCTTCTCCTGCGTTGGCGGCCCCGGAGCCGAGATTGAGCAACAGAGCGATGCGCTGGTGCAACGGCAACTGGCTGACTTCGCGCCAGAGCCAGGTGAGGCGATCTTTCAGTTCGGCGGCGTGGGCGAACCGGACCCCGTGGTCAGTCAGAGATTCGGCATGATCTTCCACGACCTCCATGCGGTCCGTGATGCCGAGGGCGTGTGCCGCTAACGTGGTGACGTCACTCAGTTCAAACCTGGCGGGTGCCGAAGACAGGATTTGACAGATCAGGTCCGGCAGCCGGGTCACCGATGATTTCGCGTTGAGCAGCTTTGTCTTGAAGCTATCGAGGGTCTCTTCGGAAGCGGCCTCGCCAGACTGTGCCATGCCGGCCAGTCCGCAAAGCCAGACACCATGTTCGGATTCCACGAAGGTGAAGCGCGCATCCGTGGTGAGTACGTAACGGATGCGATTGCGCAGGCGGGCGCGTTGCGGAGCGCGGGCGGCAAAAAATCGGTCAGCGGTATTGGATGCAACGGTGGCAGCGTAGTTTGTGAGGTCGCCGATTGGCGGACCGCCATCGGTCTCACGATGGAGACGCACAATGATGGCGGAAACGGCATCGGCGCAGACATCTTCAAGATCTTCGGGCCGGATGTTGCGCGCGGAACTGAAACGACGCTTTACTGTGTTTCGAACAACAGGTAAGACCACGGCGAGGACGAAGGATTCGGCAGCGTCACCTGTGCCGGTACTCGCAGTGCCGGAGGGGGGCACGGGATCGCCGACGGTCGGATTCCGCGCCAATGGCATCAATCCATGATAAACGACTGGCGCGGAAAGAATCTTTCGAGTCGGACTAATATGCTCCGGGCATGGCGCACCTTGCAGGAAGAAGAGCGCGCAACCAGCCGCTCTCCGGAGGAAACATCTATGCCGTCCACAGCGCAATTCAAACAAATCGCCCTTAAGTTTGCAGTCACGTTCACATTGGCGTTGCCCGCCTTTGGGGGTGTCGTCATTCCCCCGTCTCAATGGGGGCCGGGCTCGGGGAATATTCAGGAGAGCATTACCAACTACTCGGGCCCCAGTAGTTGTTATCTCCAGGCAAACGGAAACGGCAGCACTTGCGGGCTTAGTATCGGGTCCAACGTCCCACCCCAGAATTTTATTCCGGCGAACGGCGTGGGCACTGCAGCGGCGACTCTCAGTGCGTGGACGGATGCTAACGGTTCACATATAGTCACGTCCGCGTCCGGATCGGGAAACAGCGAAGAAGACGTTACCGCGTATGCCGACTTCTTCGATACAGCGGTGAATACCACGTCCAATGCGATTCAGTTTCAGGTCAGCTTTCACCTGGATGCGCAACTCTACGCACTCTCCGATGCCTACGTCTCGCTCAAGGTTCTGGACGTTCTCGGTTTCAATCAGACTTCCATCTTCAGTCAAAGCATCAATGGCGGAGGTGCAGGCACTTACAATACGATCAACCAGACCATCACGACCCCCCTTTTTACGATCGCGCCAAATGGTTCTCAGGCGTGGGGAATCATCCTCCAGGCCAACATGTCGGTATGGTCGGGACTCAACATAATATATCCGTCAGGTCTGCCGCAGGCTTCGATTGACGCCGGCCACACCCTTTCAATGAGCAGCATTTCGGCGTTCGATATGGCAGGGAATGCATTACCGTCGTCCGCACTTTCTTCGGCGAACGGCTACACCAACGGCGCGGCCACGCCCGAACCCGCGACTTTCGCTCTGTTCGGCGGAACACTCCTGATTCTGCTGGGCGGCAAGCGGTTGTCGAAGGCACGGAAAGGCGCCTGAATGCATAGTGCCGTGGAAAGGAGGGCGGAGATCCGTTGATCGGTTAGAATTGTATGTGCCACGCCCATAGTTGAGGGCGTCCCGCATTCGCCGAGGATGGATTCCCTGAACGCCGACGAGATCCTCGCCAAGTACCTGGCCGAGACCGATGATACTGCCGCCGAGCTCCTTCTTCACACGCTGATTGCGGAGACGGCGGCCCCATTTGTCCGCATGGTGGTTTCCTCGAATCTCAGAGGACCTCATCAGGCGGAAGCCAGTGACGCATCACAGGAAGTTCTGCTGGATCTGACCTGTCGGCTCCGCAGGCTGCGGGAAGTTCAGGCCGGGGGCCAGAGCGAAGATTCCCTGATTCGCAATTTCCAGGCCTACGTAGCCTCGGCCGCGCGACGGGCGGCGGGTTTTGTACTGCGACGGAATAATCCGGAGCGCTACCGACTGCGAAACCGCATCCGTTACTCGCTAAAGACAAACCCGCAGTTCGCGCTCACAGAGGATTCGCAGGGGCGGCGACTGGCGGAACTGAGCAGTAGCCGATCGGGTGCAGCCACCATGACCCTGAAGGATTTGATGGCCATGCCCGTGCCGCAGGGTGCTTCCGGTATGAATTTGCGGGTTCTGATCGAAAGGGTACTGGTACCTTTGAAGGCTCCGGTATTGGTGGACGACCTTTCCGATTACATTGGCACGGCGCTGGGCGGATATGCCCGCGAGGAGGCCTTTGAAAGCGCGGCGAACGTGGCTTCCTCCAATCTGTCGGAGCAGATGGACCAACGGGCGTGGCTGGCGCATCTCTGGACGGAAATCGTGCAACTGCCTCGTAATCAAAAGGTTGCGCTGCTGTTAAACCTCCGGGATCAGATTGGTGATCCGGCACTTCGGCTTTTGCCTTCGCTGGGAATCGCCTCGATTCGGCAGATTGCGATGGCCCTCGAAATGGAACCGGAAGCCCTGGCCGGGCTTTGGCGCGACCTGCCCGTGGATGATCTGAAGATCTCTGAACTCCTTTCTTTGACCCGGCAACAGATCGCGAATCTGCGGAAATCCGCCCGGGATCGACTGATTCGGCGCATGGGAGTTCGCCGGTGATACAACGAGCGGTAATATTGAGAGAATTTGTGCGCTCAACAGGTATAGAAAGATGAAAGAGCACCTTACATCTCAACAAGTGACCGAGTGGCGGTCAGGCGTTACAGGCGCGGAAGATATTTTGCGTCTGGACGATCACCTGGCCAGTTGCCCGGATTGTCGCGCGTTGGTTGTGGGTGGCACGGATTCCCCGGACATCAACTCCGCGATTCGGCATCTGCGGAGCGAGTTCTCGTCCGAACACCTGACTGACGCGCAGATGGACGATTACGCGGCATCCCGGCCTTTGCCGGCTGACGTGATGCAGCACCTGGATCAGTGTGAAGAATGCCGGGCGGACGCTGCGGATCTGCGTAAGTTTGCCAGCGAAGAACCGCCCGCGGCGACCACGCACAAAGTGGTCCCGATACGCAGTGGGTCGCCGGTATGGCTGCGGTCGCTGGCCGCCGCGGTAGCTGTGGCCGCGCTGGGACTTGCCGTACGGTTTGCGCTGGATAAGAAGGTGGACCCGGCGGGAGATAAGGCCCCTGTCGCGTCGCTTGGCCAGTCGCCGGAGGAAGTTGCTCTCAACATACCGGTGCAGTACCGCGACGAGGTGAAGGCGGCCATGTACTCCGGGGGACTCCACATTCCGGAAGCGATTGCCGGCATGGAGGCCGGGCCGATTCAACTGCGATCGACTACTGACGTGAAGCCTTCAGCTCTGCACGTGATTTCCCCGCAGGCGACCGCCGTGGTGGAAGACACGCCGGTTTTCCGCTGGACGTCCGTGGATGGTGCCAGTTATACGATTTCGATCTACGACGACCAGTTTCACGCGATGGAAAGCGCCAGCGGATTGAAGGTCACAGAGTGGCGTCCCGATAAGCCGTTGCGACGCGGTGCGGTGTATCGCTGGGAAGTCCGCGCGGTGAAGGGGAAGCACGCAGATCTGGCACCCGCACCCACAGAGCCGGAAGCTCGATTCAGCGTTCTCGGTGTGGCGGTAACACAGCGACTGGCGGAAGCGCGTACGGCCATGACTCATGCGCCGCTGGCCATGGGAATTCTCTATGCGGATGCCGGTGCGCTGGATGATGCGAAGCGCGAACTGGCGGATGCTGTAGCGACGAACGACCTGAATCAGAAGGGTCTCGCGGAACGACTGCTGGCGAAGCTGAAGTAGAAGGCTTTCAGCGATCAGCTTTCAGCGTTAGCTTCTAAGCTGCGTGGGTACGGACCCACTCGGTTTCCCACTTGCGAATCGCGGCGTCATACTCTTCCATCTCGCGCTGCGTGATCGTCAGGTATTCCTTGTCCAGATCTTCGCCGTTTTCCGTGACCTGACGTAGTTTGCACGCGGCCATGCGCGAACACCAGGTGTCACTGATCAGCCGGCCTGTACGCTTTGAGAATTCGCGGATGGCGGGATGCGAAAGCACGACCACCTTCTGTGCCTTTTCGTCGCCGCTTTCAATCACAAAGCAGACATCCACCGAATCGCTGTGGCGAATCGAGATGCCCGTCTGCAAATACTTGAAGCGGGCGTGCCAGGTGCGGCCAAACGGGTCCGGGCCCAGTTGGAAATCGCGGAAGTTTTCCATCACATTTATTTTAGCGTGCGCCCTTTTCCGGTGACGCTTCTTCGCGTCACCATACGAGCTCGCCCGTGCCAGAATTGGCATAGCTCTTTACGTCATGAAAATCCTGGTTCTCAATGCGGGCAGTTCCTCGCTCAAGTACGCGCTGTACGAAACGACGCCTGAAGCGGCCGCCTCTGATTCCGATCGATTGGTAAGTGAGGGGCTCATCGAGCGCGTTACAGAGATGAAAGATGCGCTCCGGGAAGCGTTCGACGAGTTGACTCCGCTGCTGAAGGGCGAAGTGATCGCCGGTGTGGGCCATCGGGTAGTGCATGGCGGCAGTTTTCCGGGGGCCATGGTGATTGACGCCGCAGTGGAGCAGGCTATCGATGAGTTGAGTGCGCTTGCGCCCCTGCACAATCCGCGCAGCCTGGCCGCCTACCGTGCGGCGCGCGCTCATGTGCCGGATGCGGTTCACGTAGCTGTTTTCGATACGGCGTTTCACCAGACCATGCCCCAACATGCCTATGCCTATGCGATTCCCCCGCGTTTTCTGGAAGAGAAGAAGATCCGGCGTTACGGCTTCCACGGGATTTCACACCGCTCTGTCGCTCTGCGGTTCGCAAAGCTGCAGGGGAAATCGCCGGAAGATTTTCGGGTGATCATTTGTCATCTGGGCAATGGATGCTCTGTATGCGCCGTGGATCGCGGTCGGTCGGTGGATACGTCGATGGGCTTTACCCCGCTCGAAGGTCTGGTGATGGGGGCGCGCAGCGGCGATATGGATGCCAGTGCCCTGCTCCACCTGATCATCCGGGAAGGCGAAGACCCGGCGGCATTATTGCAAATGCTGAACAACGAGAGCGGCATGAAGGCCATCTCCGGAATTTCGAACGACATGCGCGACGTCTTGAGCGCGGCGGATTCGGGGAACGAACGGGCGCGGTTCGCGGTGGACGCGTTCTGCTATCGCGCGAAGAAATTCATTGGAGCTTATCTCGCCGCGATGAACGGTGCGGATGCCCTGATTTTTACGGCGGGGATCGGCGAAAACTCCGCCGCGGTTCGGGCCGGGATTTGCGCCGGACTGGACAGCCTTGGTATCGCACTCGATGCGGAATTGAACAGTGCGAAGCTGCCCGGTGCGCGACCCATTGGCAACTCGGCGATACCCGTATGGGTAGTGCCCACCGAAGAACAGGTGACCATCGCGCGCGATACGCTGGGATGTATTCATTCCCGCTGATAAACTTTCAGCATGAAACGCTGGGTGCAGTTCGCGTGCTTCCTGTTGCCGCTCGCGCTGGGTCAGGCGCAGAGCACGCCTCCCGCAGGTTGGCGACTGGTGTGGAGCGATGAATTTAACGGCCCAGCCAACGCTCCTCCGGACGCCGCGAAGTGGACCTACGACCTGGGCAACAACAACGGCTGGGGCAACCGCGAGTTAGAGAATTACACCAAAGATCCGGCCAACGCCCACACGGATGGCAAGGGCAGTCTGGTGATTCACGCCGAGCCCATCAAGTCCGATACTCCGATCGCGGCGGGCGCGCCTGCGTATACTTCAGCGCGGATTAAAACGCAGGGGCTTTTCTCCATTGGGCCGGTCAGCCGCGTGGAAGCCCGCGTGAAAGTTCCCGCCGGTACCGGTATGTGGCCTGCGTTCTGGATGCTCGGGAGTACCTTTAACAACCGCAACTGGCCGCAGGCCGGCGAGATCGACATCATGGAGAGCATTGGCAGGGAACCGACCATGAATCACGGCAGCCTGCACGGGCCGGGTTACTCCGGCGGGAAGCCGATGACCGCGATCTACACGTTGCCAGGCGGCCGGAAGTTCGCGGACGATTTTCATCTCTTCGCCATTGAATGGACGCCGACAGAAGTGAAGTTCTTTGTCGACGATGTCGCGTACAACACCGTCCACAGTACGGACATTCCCGCCGGGACGCAGTGGGTTTACGATCAGCCGTTCTTCCTGCTGCTCAATCTGGCGGTAGGCGGGAATTTCGCCGGACCGGTGGGGCTGGAGACAGTTTTTCCGAAGGAGATGCTGGTGGATTACGTCCGGGTGTACACAAAGGCGGCGCAATGATCGGTGGCCCTGGATTTATGGGGAGCGAGGCCGACCTGGACGGCATGATCTACGGCTTTGAAAATGGCTCCCTGCCGAGGGCGGAATGGACGCACGCCGCGCACCTGGCGCTTTGTGCCTCTTATGTTCTGGAGGGCGACAGGGATGGCATTTCACCGCTGGATCGGCTGAGAGCGAATATCCCGAAGTACAACGTGAGTCAGGGCGGCGCGAATACCGAAGACAGTGGTTACCACGAGACGCTGACGTGTTTCTGGCACCAGACGATTCGGGATTACATTGCGTGCCTGCCGACGGAATTCGACCGGCTGGAGATTATCGGCGAGGTGGTGAACCGATTTATTAACCAGCGCGACCTGTTCGCGAAGTTCTACAATTTCGACGTGGTGAACTCGCGCGAAGCCCGTGCGCGGTGGATTTCACCGACTACGAGCTGATCCTCCGGCACCAGGGCTGCGTTATGGGCGGAAAGCCTGCTGCCATCCCACGCACCTGCAATTGTCCGCACCCTGAAGTGTTTTACTTGCCTCATTCCCGGCCGGAATGAGAATTGCGCGAACCATAGCGCAGTTTCTCAGTGCATTCGTTGAGGAGGCAAGGCATGTTCGTCAACAAGGTAACCCCAGGATTTGTAATATCTTCATTCAGGCCTGTAAAGACCGCGCGCGTGTTTCGGTTCCGGCTTCTACAGTGGCTGATGTTTGCCGTATTCGCAGGCCTGGCATTGGCCCAGGCACCATCCGGACTGACCGTGGTATCGGCAACGAATGTGAAGGTTCAACTCACGTGGAACGGAACCGGCACCAGTTACATCGTCCAACGAGCGGCGGTGGGAGGGGCTTTCGGTGCCATTGCAACAGTCTCCGCCACGAGTTTTACCGACACGCCGATCGATCCATACGGCGACTATACTTATCAGATTGTCAGCGCGGCTTCCAGTTCCCAGGTATCGAACCAGGTCACAGTTGGCGCTCCACCGTCCGGGATCAGCGTGGCGGCACCGGCACCCATCATCGGCAGTACGCCGTCCCCCGGCTATGGCTTCAACACGACGCTGGCGCTTGATGGTAATGGCGACCCTGCGTTTGGGTTCCTCTGGGCCGATCCCAACAACAAGCAGGATTATACGCAAACCCAGTTGATGTTCCGCAGCTGGAACCGCGCACAGGCGAAATGGAACCCGGTAGTGTCTATCGCAGTTGTGGGCGATGTCTCCACCGGCGGCCATGCATCCACGTCTCTGGCTTACGATTCCGCAACGAACACCTGGGCTTTGGCGTGTGAAGATTCCACCGATTCGGTACGGCTCTACACCTCGAAGGACGGGGGAGTGACATGGGGCCTGAAGCGGACATTTTCGGGCTATGTCTCCAGCCCTTCGCTCGGCGCGGCGGGTGGCATTTTTTATATGGTCTTTAACGTCGGGGGACAGGGGCTTACCTATGTGACGGGTGCCAAAGGGGCTGATCCATCGACGTATCAAACGGTTATTGCTCCGGTGCCGGCTGGCATGAGCATCGCCCGCACGGATATCTCGCCTTCGCTCGCGGTGGATAGCGCGGGGAATCCGGCGGTGGCCTACTACGCTAACGATTCCTCAGGTACTGGCAATACAATGTTGTTCTATTGGCGCCCGACGACGGGCGCGGCACCGGTCAAGGTGCTGACGACAGACGATACCGTGGCGTCCACCAGCTATGTGCGGATGGTGTTTCACAACCTGAACCCGAGGATCGCTTTTGGGGCCGAGGTCAAGACCGCGCCTTCCGGGGCGCATGTCTTCTTCGTGCGTTCGGACAACGGCGGGACCACATGGCAGTCGCCCGCAGTCATTCCGCAGGATGGCGAATCCGGCGCCGACTATCCGTTCGATATCGCAACAACGTCGCAGGATGCAGCAGCGATTGCCTATGGAGTGAACGGCTCAGTTGGTGGCGGGGCATGTGGGAACCCGAAGCTGGCGCGTTCCAGCAACCTCGTAAACTGGACCGTTTGTTCCGCGCCGAACACGAATAGCTTCAACCTGTATCCCGATTCGATCCAGCTTGCGTTCGGCGGCAACGACAAACTGCTGCTCTTTTGGTTCAACGTCGGCTCCTCGCAGGCGGATACCGGGGTAATGCTGTATCGCGAACCACCGGACAACCAGTCGACGGTGCCCGTGATGGCGAATCTTCTGGATGCGGAAAGCTCGCGTGCCACGGTTGTGGCCGGATCGTGGGCCGCCATTTACGGGTCCAATTTATCCGGCACTACGCGGATCTGGAACACTCAGGACTTTAACTCGGGCAGTGCGTTGCCCACGGCTCTCAGCGGCGTGAGCGTCTCGTTTAACGGCCTCCCCGCGCCGGTGTACTTTATCAGCCCGACTCAGCTCGATGTGCAGGTGCCGGCAAACATCAGCGGCTCGGTCTCTGTGGCGGTAACCGCCAATGGTTCCACCAGCGCGGTTTTCAAAACCACGGTGGTGACCAACGCGCCGTCGTTGTTTTACTATGCGGGCGGAACGAAGATCTATCCTGCGGCTGTTTTCCCGGACGGCATACTGGTAGGCGATCCGACGCAAACAGGCGTTTCCAGCCGTAAGGCAAAACCGGGCGACACGCTCATTCTGTTTGTGAACGGGCTGGCTTCGTCGCCTTCGGGCAACATTATCTCGTCGCCCATCGCCTATTCCAGCCCCGTGACCGTGACGATCGGGACCACCTCTTTCACGGCCGCTTATGCGGGCCTGGTGGCGGCGGGTGAGTTTCAGCTCAATGCTGTGATTCCGACGAGTCTCACTCCGGGCGAGTATCCCATTACTGTTACCGTGCAGGGTCAGACCTCGCCGAACAACGTGATGTTGCCAGTCGGCCCGTAGAAACGAACGGTTCGATCAATAAAAAATGCGCGAGCCCACGTTGCTGTGGGCTCGCGCATTTTTGCACTGAAGAGCGATTTAGTAGCGGTAGTGATCCGGCTTGTACGGACCATCCACCGGCACGCCGATGTAATCCGCCTGCTCCTGTGTGAGCGTCGTGAGTTTCACGCCGATCTTTTCCAGGTGCAGCCGCGCCACCTCCTCGTCCAGTTTCTTCGGCAGGACGTAAACGCCCGGCTTGTAGCTGTCCTTCTTCGCCCACAGATCCAGCTGCGCCAGCGTCTGGTTGGAGAAGCTGTTCGACATCACGAAGCTCGGGTGGCCCGTCGCGCAACCGAGATTCACAAGGCGGCCTTCCGCCAGCACAAAGATCGCATTGCCCGAGGGGAACGTATATTGATCCACCTGCGGCTTGATTTCCAGCTTCTTCGCGTCGGACTCGTCGAGCTTCGCAACCTGAATTTCGCTGTCGAAGTGGCCGATGTTGCAGACGATCGCCTGATCCTTCATCTTCCGCATGTGTTCGAGCGTGATCACGTCCACGTTGCCGGTGGTGGTGACGTAGATGTCACCGCGACCGAGGGTGTCTTCGATAGGGCAGACTTCGTAGCCTTCCATCGCGGCCTGAAGAGCGTTGATCGGATCGATTTCCGTGATCACCACGCGGGCACCGAGGCCGCGCAGAGAGTGGGCGCTGCCCTTGCCGACGTCGCCGTAACCGCAAACAACGCAGACTTTGCCGGCAACCATGACGTCCGTAGCGCGCTTGATGCCATCGGCCAGCGATTCGCGGCAACCGTAGAGGTTATCGAACTTCGACTTCGTCACCGAGTCATTGACGTTGATGGCGGGGATCAGCAGTTCGCCCGCTTCGTGCATCTTGTACAGGCGATGAACACCAGTGGTCGTTTCTTCGGAAACGCCGCGCCAGTCTTTCACCACGTTGTGCCAGATGGTCTTGTTTTCAGCGTGGATCTTCTTCAGAAGATCCTTAATGACCTGTTCTTCTTTGTTGCCGGACGGGGTGTTGACCCAATCGCCGCCGTTTTCCAGTTCGTAGCCCTTGTGGATGAACAGCGTGGCATCGCCACCGTCGTCCACGATGAGCTGCGGGCCCACGCCACCCGGATGGCTCAGCGCCATATTCGTGCACCACCAGTAGTCTTCCAGCGTCTCGCCCTTCCAAGCAAATACCGGAACGCCCGCAGCGGCGATGGCGGCGGCAGCGTGATCCTGCGTGGAGAAAATGTTGCAGCTCGCCCAGCGCACGGAAGCGCCGAGATCCACCAGCGTCTCAATAAGGACGGCGGTCTGGATGGTCATGTGGAGCGACCCGGTTACGCGGACGCCGGCCAGCGGCTTGGTCTTCGCGTACTTCTGGCGGATCGACATCAGGCCGGGCATTTCCTTCTCGGCGATGGTGATTTCTTTGCGGCCCCAATCGGCCAGCTTCATATCTGCGACTTTGTAGTCGAGCCCGATTTCGGGCAGGGTTGCGGTGCTCATGGTGTGTTTACTTATGCTCCTTTATCGAATCAACAAATCAAAATATATTGATATATCTTTGCGCCAAGACCTACAATAGCATAAGTGGCCTCCATCCTCAAAACCCTGAAACTGATATCGGACCCCAGTCGGCTGCGCCTGCTTCTGCTGCTGGAACGCGAGGAATTGTCCGTAGCGGAGTTGCAGGAGATTCTCGCCATGGGGCAGAGCCGCATCTCAACGCACCTGTCGCAGCTTAAGGGCGCGGGGCTGGTGGAAGATCGGAAACAGGGCAAGAATAGTCTTTATCGGATCTGCGACCGCCAACTTATAGACCTTCTGCATTCGGCCGCCAGCGAAATTCCAGAGGCGAAGGACGACGCGCGGGCGCTCCAACTGGTGCTGGAGAAGCGGCAGGACAAGGTTCGGGGCTATTTCGACGAGTTGGCTGGGAAGTTTGGCCGGGATTATGTGCCTGGCCGCAGCTGGAAAGGGCTGGCGGAGATGCTGTTGCAACTGATGCCGCCGATGGTAATTGCGGATCTGGGTGCGGGAGAAGGTACGTTTTCGCAATTATTGGCCCAGCGCGCGGAACGCGTCATCGCGGTGGATAATTCCGCGAAGATGGTGGAGTTCGGCGCGAAGCTGGCGCGCGACAACGGGATTAAGAATCTGGAGTACCGGCTGGGCGACCTTGAGACGCCGCCTATTGACGATACTTCCATTGACCTCGCATTTTTCAGTCAGAGTCTGCATCATGCGCTGCATCCGGAGCGTGCGGTGGCGGCGGCGGCTCGGCTATTGAAGCCCGGCGGGAGGATCGTGATCCTGGATCTCAAGAAGCACAGCTTTGAGCAGGCTAGAGAGCTATATGCCGATACCTGGCTGGGATTCTCCGAAGTGGAACTGCGCGGCTTTCTGGAAAGCGCGGGCTTCAAGGCGGTGCAGAGCTGGGTGGTGGACCGCGAAGCGCAATCGCCGGGGCTGGAAACGATTCTGGCCATGGGGATAAAGTCCGCCTGAAGAAAGACCTTGCGAAGGGAACTCCCGAATCCGGCCCCTCGTATCTCACACTTATGACCAAAAACCCCGGCTTGGCCGGAATTCTTTGCTTTGCCCTCGTGGCAGCGTGCTTAGTGCCTTTGACATTCGGGCAGCAGCCCGGAGGCGCACAGTCCGTCAACCTGGCGGAGCAGTTGTCGGCAGGTCAATTGCACGGAGTGAATCGCACCGCCAGCGCCCTTCCGGCACCCGCTGGGAGCGTTCACCTGTCCGAGGCCGCTGGTTCGGGGCTCGTCTGGCTCAAAGGTACCGAGTTTTCCGAGGGCACCATCGAAGTGGAAGTGCGCGGCCGCGACGTCTACCAGCAGAGTTTCCCGGGAATTGCCTTTCATGGGGTGGACGACCAAACGTACGAAGCGGTCTATCTGCGTCCGTTCAATTTCCGGGCCGACGATCCGGTGCGCCACAAACACGCCGTGCAATACGTCTCGGTACCGGACAATGACTGGCCAAAACTGCGCGAAAAGTTCCCGGACGAATTCGAGAGTTCGGTGGATGTGGACAAGACCATAGAGCCCGCCGGCTGGGTGTCGCTCCGGATTGTCGTTGCGGCAAAGTCGGTGCGGGTCTACGTGGGGAAGGCGACAGTGCCGGCGCTGAGCGTCCGCAGGCTGGGAAGTGCCGAACACGGCATGATCGGCCTGTGGGCAGGGAACAACAGCGACGGCGATTTCGCAAATCTTCGGATCACGCGGACGAAGTAAGCCCGTTCAGCGTTTCAGCGGACAGGCGACGCAGGCAGGAAGTCGACTCCGACAATCCATGGCTCCAGTGACGCGCCGTAGCGCAGATGGACACGATACCTGGCGGTACCGTCTTTCGGCAAATGCCTGAACCCGTCGCTGAACTCAAGCGGGACGTGGATGGAGGAAGGGATCTCCTGTATCCCGCCCACAACCCTCGGGTCCCGCCTCGCAACCGGAGCGCGGGAGGCGGCCCCTTCACCGGCATAAAACGGCTCGAGGTCGATCCGGATTACAGCAGGCACAATGATTGTCGATTGGCGATCCGGGTGGCTTGCGCGCAACCGGGCTGGGTCAGTGCCAGCGTCGATGGCAATCAGATAGGTTGTGTCGACCGGTTGTCGCCTGGTAAATTGCGGAGACACCGAACTCTCGCTGTCCCGCCGGACAACGGCTTCATTCCATTTCTGCCATGCCGGTCCATCGTTTTCGAGGGCCACAAACGCGCGGCGCGGACGCTGTCTCCGGTAGAACTCGGCGGCGGCGGCGTCAGTTGGCGGGACCGTTGTGTCGAAACCCAACTCGCGCAAGTGTTTCGTATCCAGCCAGGACGTCTGCGTATCGTCCGGCCATGATCCCAGTCGGATCCACTGCAGATCGAGCGTGACGCCGCTATCGTCATCAGCAGCATACGAAGGCGTGAGTTCACGTTGTGTCAGGATGATTTCCGCCTCCGCAGCGCCGGTGCGATTCGCCCTCGCGTGCATCAATGCCACGCTATCGGCAACCAGGACGATGGCAACCGCGGCCAGCAGTGAAGTGAGCTTCATGCCGTGGCTCCTGCCGAAACCATCTGCCCACGCACGCGCTTGAAAGCCAGCACCAGAGCAATTCCCAGAGCGCCAATCACCGCGAAGAACAGATAGCGGGGCATCCAGTCCCACCACCAGTGATAGAGGCGGGCGTATAAAAGGAACACGAAGGCGGTGGCCGAGGCGTTCACCACCCCATTCCAATTGCGTGCGATTCCGAGGCCAATGGCCCCCGCGGAAATCAGCAAGCCGGCGAATTCGTACAGCCGCTCAATGTTTTGCTGACTGAAGGGCAGATAGCTGGGAACACCCCATTCCGCCAGCGAAAGCAGACAAATGAAGAAAACGATGGTACCGACGAGCCGGTAAACCGGAGGAAAATCGCCGTGCCGCTCATGCCGGATAACAGAAGGAATCCAGAACGCCAGCAATGCCAGACCCGCCACAAATTCCGGACGCTGCCCGAAGTCGAGCCATCCATGGCCGAGTTGTGCCGTCACCATCGCAGCGGCATAGGCAACAAGCATCAAGAGGCCCAACGTCAGTTGCAGCCGTAGTCCATACCGATACGCCAGCGCCATCGCGAATGCGCCCCAGGCGAACAATGCCCGTTCCGTGGGCACGATATTGAAGATACTGCCCAGGACCGAAAGGTTCATCACAAAAGACGCGAGGGCGACCAGTGACAGCAGCCCGGTGAAATAGAGAGTCCGCTCCCGCCTGGCTGCGAATTCGGTGCCAGCGAGCAGGCACAGCGGCAGGATTATCACGATTGCTACCTGAACGGGAGTATCGAGATAGCCCCAGTAGCGGATGAAGAAAAGGACGACGGCGGTGCAAATCGCCAGCGCCCCCAGCGTGGAGGCAATACGCATCCCCCACGACGCGCGCTTCTGAGCGGCGGAAACATCCACGTCGAAATCCCGCGCCAGTTCCGCGAGTTGCCCGCGGGACCAGTCGTCGAAGCGGGAGTGCTGCTCGGGAGTCAGCGCAAGGACCTGCTGCAGTTCCGGACTGGCGAGTTCCTGCCGCAGAATCCGGATGCGATCGGCGGTTTGCTGTGCCTGCGCCTGGCTCGCCTTGCGCAACTGTTCGCCGCTGAGTTCCACTGCTTAGATGCTACCGCTTTCGGCAAGGACGTTCCGAGCTTTTCGGTAATGTCAGAATTTATGATATACTTCTGACATGAACACGAGAAAACAAATTCTCGCTCTCCTTCTGGAGAAAGGCCAGGTAGCGGCCAAGGAACTGCTGCACCTGGGCAACCGTGCTGCTGTAGATCAGGCGCTCTCACGTCTGGCGAAGAGCGGCCAGATCCTTCGCATCAGTCGCGGCTTGTACGCGGCACCGGTGCAGGGCCGGTTTGGCCCACGCCCCCCTGCGGCTGAGCAGACTGTTGCCGCTCTTGCCAAAAAACGCGGAGAAACTATCGTGCCGCACGGCGCTGCAATAGCGAATCGCCTCGGTCTGACCACGCAGGTCCCCGTGCGCGAGGTCTATCTCACATCCGGCCCCAATCGCGAACTGAAACTCGGCGCTCAGGTGATTGAACTGCGCCATGCTCCGGCGTGGCAACTGATTCTGCCCGGAACCACGGCAGGGGATACGGTGCGGGCTATGGCCTGGCTCGGCCGCGAGGCAACGCCGTTAACGCTGAAGCCGCATCTCTCGCCTGCCGAAAGAGCGGCGCTTCTCGCCACACGCGCACTGCTGCCCACCTGGATCGCGCAGGCCGTTTCCGCCTATGCCTGAGTTTCTCCGGCTTCCCGACGATGACCGCCGGGAAGCGCTCAACTTCGCGGCCGCACGTTCGGGGCGGGCACCGCATCTCCTCGAAAAGGACGTCTGGGTGGTTTGGGCTCTTGACTCTCTCTTCCGCGCGCCCTTCGGCAAGCATCTGGTCTTCAAGGGAGGCACTTCGCTCTCGAAAGCCCACGGCATCATCCGGCGTTTCTCGGAAGATATCGATGTCACCTTCGATATCCGTGCGCTGGTGCCGGAACTTGCGGGCACTGACGAGGCCATCCCGCCGACTCGCAGCCAGGAAAAACGCTGGACCGCCGAAATCCGCCGGCGGCTCCCCCTTCAAATCGACGAACAGGTGCGCCCGTGGCTGCGCACTGCGCTCGACCGCCAGCATTTGCAAGCCGACCTTCGCCAGGACGATGACAAACTCTACATCCGGTATGCCGCCCTAACCTCCGGCACCGGCTACGTCCGCCCGGAAATCCTGCTGGAATTCGGTGCCCGCTCGACCGGCGAGCCCAGTGACATCCGCCCCGTGGTTTCCGACGCCGCGCAACATATCCCCGAACTCACCTTCCCCACCGCCAACCCGCGCACGCTGCGACCGGAACGTACCTTCTGGGAGAAGGCAACCGCCATGCACGTCTACTGCGTGACCGGAGGTTTTCGCGGAGGCAATCGCTTTGCGCGTCACTGGCATGACGTCACGTGTCTGGACGGCGCGGGCCTGGCCGACGCCGCTATTGCGGACACGGAACTCGCCCAGGCCGTGGCCCGTCACAAAGCAGGTTTCTTTGCAGAAAAAGGCGTCGATTACGGAACCGCAGTGAGCGGCAACCTTCGGCTCATACCCACAGGCGACGCACTGGCGAAGCTGGAAGATGACTACGCGAGAATGCTCGACGACCGGCTACTGCCCGCCGACGAATCCTATCCGTTTGAAAATCTGCTGGAGCGATGCCAGGCAGTCGAAGAAAAAGCCAATCGGCCAACTACTTATTCATCACCCAGGCCAGCACCGCCGCGCCGGCGATCAGCCGGTAAATAGCGAACGGCACAAAGCCGCGCGTCCGCACCCAGTTCATGAACCAGCCGACGACGGCATAAGCCACCACAAACGAAATCACGGTACCCAGAAGCAGCAGCACCCATCCGTGCGCATCCACGTGCACAGGTGTCTCACCAGCCGTGGGCTTCAGCGAGGAAAGCAGATCGTGACCGGTCGCCGCGATCATCGTCGGAATGGAGAGCAGGAAAGAAAACTCAAGCGCAGCCGGCCGTGAGAGGCCGCACAACTGCGCGCCTGCAATGGTCGCCATGGAGCGCGAAGTACCCGGAAAAATCCCTGAAACCGCCTGGCAGAGACCGATCCAGACAGCGCGCCCAAGCCCCATATCCTCCACTTCCCTGGCCGCTTCGGCTTCCGTGCTTCCCTTCCCGCGGGAGCCGAACACCGCATCCACGATCCACATCACAATGCCACCCGCAATCATCGTGATCGCAATCAGCGAAAGATCTTCCAGATGTTTCGAGATCAGCTTCTTCAGCAGCAGCGCGGGTCCGGCCGTAAAGCAGAAAGCCACGGCGGTGAGCGTAATGGGGTGCGTCGCCACAGTGCGATCACCCTGTGTGCCGCCGGGAAACGACGCGAACCAGACAGCGATGCGGTCACGAAAGAAGATCGGCAGGCAGAGAATTGGCCCAATCTGGATCACGATCGCGAACATCTTCCAGAAGCCGTCGCTCAGGTCCATGCCGAGCAGCGCCTGCGAGATCCGCAGGTGCGCGGTGGAACTAACGGGCAGAAATTCAGTCAGGCCCTCGACGATGCCGAGGATGAGGGTAAGAAGATAGTCGTTCAAGTAAGTCCATCTTACCAGGCAGGAGGCTTTCGACCGCATGTAATCGGCCTTTAACTTTCGCGCGGCGCTTCGCACACCGGCCTGTCTCTGAAGTCCATCGCTATGGCGCGGCCTCGCCCGGGGGACCAATACCGAACGCCGCCCAACCTCACGCTATCTTGGTATTGAACCCATGGCCAACGCAAAAATCGTCGTCACACTCGGGCCTGCCAGCGACGCCTTCGAAACCGTCTGTACTCTCATCCGCGCAGGCGCTACCATCTTCCGCCTGAACACTTCCCACGGCTCGTGGGATCAACACCAGAAGCGAATTGAGACTGTGCGCGCCGCCGAGGCCCATACCGGAAAGCCGGTTGGCATTCTGCTGGACCTTCAGGGCCCCAAGATCCGTCTGGGCAAGTTTGCCACCGGCAAATGCATCCTGGAAACAGGTTCGCGCTTCACCATCACCACCGAAGAACTGCTGGGCGACGAAACCCGCGCCTCCACGGTCTACAAACGCTTCGCCAACGACGTTCGCGTGGGGGATCGCGTTCTGCTCAACGATGGTGCCGTGTCTCTGCGAGCCATCTCGACCGATGGCATCTCCGTAACTTTCGACGTCGTCTCCGGCGGCCCCATTGGCGACAACAAGGGCATCAATCTTCCCGGCGTCAAAGTCAGCGCGCCCTCCATGACGTCAAAGGATCTGACCGACCTGCGCGCAGGTCTCGCCGCCGGTGTCGATTTCGTCGCGATCTCTTTCGTGCGTTCTTCGGTGGACGTCCAGATGGTCCGCGATCGCATGGGCGCGGCCCGCGTGCCCATCATCGCCAAGATCGAAAAGCCCGAAGCAGTGCAGGATATCGACGGAATTCTCGATGTGGCCGATGGCATCATGGTGGCGCGCGGCGATCTCGGCGTCGAAATGTCTCTGGAGATGGTGCCGCCAATTCAGAAACGTCTTATCCGCAAGGCCCGTCGCCGCGGCCGCTTCGTCATCACCGCAACGCAGATGCTGGAATCCATGATTGAGAACCCGAATCCGACCCGCGCCGAAGTGAGCGACGTCGCCAACGCTGTTTACGATGGCAGCGATGCGGTCATGCTCTCTGCTGAAACCTCCGTTGGCAAGCATCCCGTGGCCGCCGTGGAATACATGGTCAAGATTGCGGAGGAAGTGGAGCGCGGTCTGCGCCGCCGTGGTTTCGCCGAACCAGTGGCGATCGGAACAGACGATTCTGAGATCGTGGCCGACGCCGCGTTTCATGCCGCTAAATCGGCCGGAGTGGAAGCCATCGTCGTTTTCACCGAGAGCGGCTACAGCGCGCGTCTGATCTCGCGCTTCCGGCCATTGTTCCGCGTCATTGCAATGGCCAGTTCGATCGATGTGGTGCGCAGGCTGACGGTGAACTACGGCGTCACCCCGGTGCAGGCACCGATCGTGACCACCACGGACGAAATGATCGGCCAAATGGATGCGCTGCTGGTTTCGCGCGAATTTCTGTACCCTGGCAATCGCGTGGTCTTCGTGGCCGGAACACCTGTCGGGCGCGCTGGCTCTACCAATCTGATGAAACTGCACACGGTCGAAGGGTAAGAAGTCGTCATGAAGTTTCCGCCGCCAGGCCGAATGGTGGATATCGGCGGGCATTGCCTTCACCTGCACGTTTCCGGTCAGCACGCGCCAGGCAACCCGACAGTGATCCTCGAGGCCGGTCTCGCGGCCACATCGCTCAGCTGGGCGCTTGTGCAACCCGCAATTGCGGAATTTGCGCAGGTCGCCAGCTACGATCGCGCTGGCCTGGGCTGGAGTGACGATCCGGTGGCGCCGCCCACAGCGCTCAATGCGGCTAACGAATTACGAAGACTGTTGCTGGAGTCAAAGCTGCCGGCCCCCTTCATTCTGGTTGGCCACTCCTTCGGCGGTTTGATCGCGCGCCTGCTGCAACAACTGCACCCCGAGTTGGTGGCGGGGCTCATTCTTGTAGATCCCGTGGCGCGTTCCCAGTGGCATACGCCAGATCCAAGGCACAGGAAGATGCTGTCGCGTGGTGCCGCGCTTTCGCGGCGCGGCGCTTTTCTGGCGCGAATCGGCGTCGTGCGTTTTGCGCTGAGCCGCCTGACGGGCGGTTCGCATAGAGTCTCAGGCCTGGTAGCGAAGACGTTTGCCGGCAAAGCATCCGGCGTTGCCACCCGACTGGTGGGCGAGGTGCGCAAAATTCCCAGCGAACTCTGGCCCGTCATCGCGGCGCACTGGAGCGAAGAGCGCGCGTTCCGCACCATGGCGGATTACATTGAACAACTGGCCCTGAGTTGCGGCCAACTGGATGAGTCCAGAGGGCTCGAAGATCTCCCGACGGTGGTTCTTTCGTCAGCCGGCGCCTCCGCGGATACCCTGGCCGAACATCGTCGCGATGCCGGGTTATCCACGCGCGGCGAGCAGTCCATCGTTCCGGACACCGGACACTGGATAAACCTGGATTCCCCGGAAGTTATTGTGGGCGCCGTGCGGCGGATGCTCGCCGCGCGATGAACCGCGGGGAACAGCACCGCTGCATCACGTGCGGCGGCGAAGCATAACCAACAGCCCCATCCCCACCATACCGAACGTCGCGGGCTCCGGTGTGCTCGACGAACTGCTGTCTCCGTAGATCCGCACTCCTATCGTTTGGTCCTGCAAACCAAGACTCCTGAGTGTGGAGGTGAAATTCCCGTTCGTTTCCGAATTCGCGTTGCGGTAATAGCCGTTAAATACAGCTGCCCCCACAGTTGGCGCCACTCCGGATTCGATCACGGATGTGAGCGCGTTGGCGCTGCTGTAGTTGGTGCCGTCCGTTGTGCCCTGTACGTTAAATGTCAGTCCGATCGTCGTACCGGATATCGCCAGCGGGGTCGACAGGGTGACGGTCGACAGATAGTAAAGGACACCGGAGTTGAAGCTTCCTGTGGCCGTGATCGTGTAGGTACCCAGTAAACTGCCGAAGGCCGGAGTGGTGGAGTTTACGGTACCTGTGTTCACATTGCCCCAGACATCCAGATTTACCTCCAGCCCTGTATAATTCGTTCCCGTAAGATTGGCTGCCGCGAAATCAAAGCCGGAGATTTTGGTTGTCCCGGCCGTAAGGATGTAACCATCACCCATGAACGTGTTTGGATTCGATCCCGTCACGTTCACAGCTGACCCGGCTGCCAGGTTTTGTTGAGCGGTGAGATTGTCAAAGACTACGGAGCCCGCACGCGCGGTGGAGGCGTGCGCGAAGCACATCGGAGAAACCGAGGCGAATATTGGGAAAAGCTTACGAATGGATGTTGTTGTTACGTAACGAGCGGTGAGATGTTTCAGTATCCGCCCTCCCCGGGCGTTGGTTGGCAGTAGCACGCCTTCGGTGAGGACCGCCGAAACGAGGATCATCCCGATAGCGCATGGTTGTGACGTAATACGTCAAAAGGGTGACGTTTGTGCGTGGAGGCCGACGGCTGGGTTTACCCAGGGGATCGAATCCTTATCCTTCTCAAAACCCCACACAAACAGACCGAGCAGGATGAGCGCGACAGCCACGCTCCCGGCAGCGCGGCGATTCAGATAAGGCATATCGAAAGGCAACGCAAATTCCGGGATGGAGCCAGTTCGCGCGCGCTTCCAGGCCACCGCGAACACGAATACAACCGTCAACCAGCAGAGCAGCTGGAGAAAATCCAGATGCCCCGCCCAGGAGCCGACAATATTGCTGTCCGCCACATACCACGGGAAGCCGAGAGACCAGTAGTTATACACCACCAGCAGGAACACGCCGCTTGTGGCGTAGAGTACAGCTGTCGGCAGCGCCCCGAGTTCAACCACCCACGGAGTCAGCCACGCAAGGTATTGGATGCCGAAACCGGTGGTCAGGGCAAGAAACGCAAAGAATACCAGGCCGGCCTGCGAAAACAGCGAGGGCGCCTGTTTCGATCGATTCATCCACCAGGACCCGCAAGCGATCAGAGCGATCAGCGAGAATGTGGCGGCACGCTGCACCAGACTACTCCACTCCGCGGCGGTGCCGGAATCTATCAGACTGGAGATTCCCCAGATGCCAAAAAGACTGCCGTACCCGAAGACCTTGCGAGCGATTAGCACCGGCTCCATCCAGAGAAACGGCGACCAGAACACAGCAATCACACCTACGGTTCCGGCGAAAAATTCGAGGGCCTTGCGAAAGCTCTTCGGATAAAAGAGGAACAGCGGGATGAGGATGACCGGCACGACCTTGACGCTGAGCGCCAGACCGAAGGCCGCGCCGGCCATCCAGCGACGGGGGCCTCGCTCCAGGAGATGAATGGCGAGGAGGATGAAGAAGATCATCACGGAGTCGGTATTACCGTGAAAGCCCGAGATCAGGATCAGCGGCGGCGCGGCCGCGAGAAACAGGACCGCCCAGCCAATGGACCGCTCAGCCACGCGGACACCCAGAATCCGCCACACCAACCAGAGAATGCCGACATCGGCGACGATGGCGGGCAGACGGATCCAGAAAGGGAACGGAATTCCGCTGGCATCGGAGAGACTGCCGATCAACGGGAGCACATGAAGCATTGAAGGCGGGTGATTGAAGTCGCCTGCGACGGCGTAAAGGCCACCCCCGAAAGCGCGCGCACCGTCAGCAAACCTCCGCCAGGCGTACACATCGTTGGTGCCGAAGGTGCGCAGGGCCATGACGATCTTGCCGATGAAGGCGATGACCGCCACTCCGGAAATAATGTCCCGCCAGGTAGAGGGCATTCCAGACTGCGGACGGCTGGGATTGGTGGGAAGTGCCACTGTAAATGAGGGGCGGCGGGACCGCCGTACAGGATTAGTGCCCCTTGGCCTTTTCCGACACCGCCCAGGCCAAATTGTTCTTTGCCAGTTGCAGGTCGGGCTTCAGTCGCACCGCCTCCTGGCAGGCCTGGATGGCGTCATCCCAGTGCTTGAGGTCATTGTGCGCGGCGCAGATGTTGTTCCAGGCTTCAGCGTACGCTGGCTGCAGGTTGAGTGCCTGCCGCGCGGCTGCAATCGATTCCGGAAGCCGTTTGGCCTGATAATCGGCCAGCGATAGATTGAGGTAATTTCCGGGAGTCGGATTCTTTGCAGCCTGATCCTCCGCCTGCTGCACTGCAGCGACGGAAGTGGGCGACGGGTTAACGGAAGCGATTCCGGAGTCAGCCGGCTTCGGCGGGTTCCCGCCATCACGATTCAGAAACCAGTAACCAGCGCCTGCGGCAGCCAGCACGGCGATGACAACCAGGACCCGCACGTCCGACCGCGCGGACTCTCCGCCGGCTACTTCCGGGACATGCGCGTGTTCCTTCTCCTCTGAATCCAGATCTACTTTGAAACCTCAACTTGGCAGTATAGAGACAGGGCGTTCATAAGTCAATTCTGACCAGAGCCCAAAGAGCCAAAAACCGCAGGCACTTACGGGAGTCGGTGCGCCGCTTTCGAACCGCTGATAATGGCATCCGCAATCTCACGCGGCCGGTCCAGATTCCCAATCGCCATCGCGCCGCTTTCGCCCGCGCTTTCCAGCATCAGGTCCCCGGTGCCCATGATGCGCTGCCACAACGTCTGCTGTACCGTGACATCCTGGATCTTCGCCATATCCAGCGTTCGCCGCGTGCGCGACAGAAACCCGGATTCCAGCGTCAGATGATCGTCCTGAATCCTCAGCGTCACCATGCGCCGTTTCATCTGCATATTGACAGCAGGCAGCAATGCGGGGAACGGGATGAAATAGAGCCAGCCCGGCTGATCCTGCCCGTAACGATGCACCGCCCACATCCCCGCCACCACTACGATTCCGGCCAGCGCATAGGCCGCCCACACCGACTTCATGCTGGGATAAATTGTGCGGTCTTCCATCATGATTTGCGTTGTTGATTCGCGTAACCGCGAATCACCCACGCCAGACCAGCCAGGAACAGCAGCGTCAGCGTGCTCCACGGCGCAAACGGGCAAAGCGTGTGATAGCCGAGGTCGCTGACCGTATGCGAGGACCAGGGGATCAGCGTCACGCACGAACCGAGCACCAGCAGCACGACAGCGGCAAGCAATAGCGAACTGGAAGTTTCCTTTGTCATTGCGATAAGCAGGAACGCCCCTCAGTTTAGCAACTCCCGCACGACGGCCAGGTGCGCCATCCGCCATCCCAATGCTAGCCTGACTTCGTGGAAGCAATGGACTGGACGAAGCTCATCAGCGGCAGGCGCGCGGGCCCTGCCGATCAACCAGCCGGTCATCCGGCGAGCGATCGCACCGAGTTCGAAGACGACCTCAGTCGCGTCGTCTTCAGTACGCCCGTCCGCCGTCTCCAGGACAAGACGCACGTCTTCCCCCTCGAAGCGCATGATTCCGTTCGCACCCGCCTCACCCATTCCCTCGAAGTCAGCAGCGTGGCCCGCGACATCTCGCAGGCGGCCTGCCGCCGTCTTGCCGGCTTCATCCCAACCCGCTACGCCACCGACGTTGCCACCATCGCCGCCACTTGTGCCTTGCTGCATGACATTGGCAATCCGCCGTTTGGCCACGCCGGCGAGAAAGCCATTCAGGATTGGTTCGTGGCGAAGCTCACCGAAGATCGTGCCCTCTCTGCCGTGTTCACAGCTCTCGATGCCACAACCGGCAACCCGGTCTTCACTCCCGCCGCGCAGGATTTCGTCCAGTTCGATGGCAACGCACAGATGGTTCGCCTCGCCGCGCGTTTGCAGGTGCTGAGCGATCCCCACGGCCTCAATCTCACCTACGGTACGCTTTCCGCGGCCTGTAA
>CAIQWJ010000051.1 GCA_903875575.1 uncultured Acidobacteriia bacterium
CAGGTCCGCTGACGATTACCTCATCGCAGCGGGTGCCGAACAGATCCTTCGATGCGCCGAGCGGCGTGTAATCGATGTATTTCGGCACATGCTAGATTTCGGAATCCGCTACACCTATGACACGTTTGATGGTCAGTTGGGCGATATTGTCCAGTGCTGACTTCTCCGACCAGCCCTCGCGCCGGGACAGATAGAACGTCGTCGCCCATGCGTCACCGTTGCGCAGCCCCTTGACCATGCTGGCCATCGCCATAGCCGATACCTCCAGCTGGCTGTTCTTCAACTCGTGCGCGAAGTTCTTCCGCAACGTCGGTACGCTGATACCTCGCGTTCCAAGGCAACTGGCGATTACTTCCTGTGACTTACCGAGCGCCGCGAGATTCTGAACAGTGGCTTTGTCGGAGATGGACGGCTCATATCGTGGCTTACCTACCGGTCGTTTCATTGCCATTTTGAAAGATATTCCTTAAGTTATTGATTCCAGTACAGCTTTATTGCCGGAAATGCGCTCCCAGCGGGTGACGATCACATCACAAAAGGCTGGCTCCATTTCAAGTCCGAAGCAGCGGCGCTCAGTCAGTTCCGCCGCAATGAACTGCGGCCCGGTCCCGGCGAACGGTTCGTAGGCTATCTCGCCCTGTCGGAGGTGCTTCAGGATCGGACGCCGGAATAACTCAACCGGCTTTGGTGTCGGGTGATTAAAGTCAGCCCGCTCAGATTGTGGAACGCCGGGGATCTCCCAGACGGTCGTGTCTTTGTGCCCGGTCAGGTTCGCTGGTTCGTGGCCTTTGATCCAGCCCATAAAGCAGGGTTCGTGCCGCCAGTGATACTGTCCGCGCCCGAAGACGAGTACCGGCTTTACCCAGATGATTTGCCTATGAAGTATTACGGCGGCGGCGGCGGCGGCGGCGGCGGCGAAGAACCCCTGCGTCAGGTGCGCGTGCCACAGGTACCAGGCCGCGTTCGTGCGGATCGCGTGTGATGCGGCCAACCTGAACACATCCTGCAGGAACGCTTGCAGTTGCATGTCCTGTAAATCGTCGTTGTGGATATATGCGAAATTGGTGTCGTTCTGGTGCAGTTCCGCTGAATTGTACTTCACACCATACGGCGGGTCCGTGGCGATCAGGCCGGCGCGTTCGTCGCCCATCAGCCGCCCGACGTCTTCCGGTTTCGTGGAATCCCCGCACAGCAGCCGGTGGCCGCCCATGATCCACAGATCGCCGGTCTTCGTCGTCGGGATCTTCGGTGGGTCCGGGATCTCGTCTTCCTCGGGAGCGGTCACCAGCGTGAAGCCGTCGATTTCCTTCGAGTCGAATCCGGTCAGGCTGAGGTCAAACCCGGACGCCTTCAGATCCGCGAACTCCAGAGCCAGAGCGTCCATGTCCCAGTTCGCCCACGCCACGGAGCGATTGGCCAGCAGCCGGAAGGCTTTGACTTGTTCCGCTGTCCAGCCGTCGCAGGGGATCACCGGGACTTCCGGCATCTTCTCCGCTATCGCGCCCTTCAGCCGAAGGTGGCCGTCGATCACCAGGCCGTCAGATTGCGCCAGAATCGGAACCGTGAAACCGTACTCCCTGATGCTGGCTTGCATCTGCCCGACGGCTTTATCGTTCTTTCGCGGGTTTCGTTCGTAGGCTTTTAACCTGGAAATCGGCCAGTATTCAATCTTTAACAGCGGTTTCGGTTCTGATTTGATCGTTTTACGTGCCAAATCAAGAGCATAGCATAATCCGCTCCCGATAGTACTCAGCCCTTCCGCTGGCGTGATCGAGAAGATCCTGCATCAGTGGCGATCTTGGCGCGGGTGCGTCCCGCTCGATACCATCGGCCTGTTCCTGCCATGAATCAGCGAAGAATCGGTCCATATCGGTGATTAACGGCTCATTTCCTGTCATTTCGTCGCCCTTTTCAGCTTTCGCCGCAAATCGCCATACGTCTGTTTCGCCTGCGGCAGTGCGTCCCTGAGCGAAGGTTCCAGATGCCCGCACGTCGTCGTATTCGCCCCACAAACAAAACACGGGCTCATCCACCATGGCCGGATCATACGCGCCCCATGACGGCTTCCAGCGCTTCAACCAGTTCCGCTTTGCCGGTTTCCTGCCCAACCGTCGCCCGTGCAGCCGGTTTGCCGCCGCTGCCGGTCCATCGGTCCCGGTCGGGTTCCGCGGCCTCGCTGAGCGCCCCGTAATGCCGGTGCAGTGCCGGCGAAATACGAACTCCCGCCCGCCGATCCGCCTCGGATTCGTTATTGTGGCTGCACGGATATGCCGCGCTGGTGCCGTATGGCCCATCGACGCTGATCCAGCCGCTTCCGCCGCATCGGTGGCAGGATTCCCGGACGGAGCGCGCCTGAGCCTGTTCCGGCGCGTCTGTGATGCCACACAGTTGCACCAGTTCCGAGGGTTTCGGCCATTGCGGCCAGTGCTCGATCCAGCCGTCGATCACCAGTTCCGCGTGCCGTTCTGACTTCGCGTGCTTGCCTAGGCTTTTTGCCAGTACCGCTAATCCGTCAGCTGCGGGAGGATAAGTTAGGGATGCTGCGGTCAGTTTGTCGATGGCGATCTTCGCGCTTTTGATGTCGATGCTCATCCCCGTGCCTCTTTCGCGTACTCGATCTCCATCAGTTTCTCAAACTCCGCTTGCCGAACCTGAGCGCTGGTTGCCGTGCCCGGTGGCGCCTTCGCAGCTGGCGGCGGGTTTGGCATCCCGGCTTCTACCCAGCCCAGAAAAGTCAACGCGCAATAGTTCCAGTCCCGGCCGTCCCAGTATTCGCAGAATTTGCGATGTCGATCGCGGAAGCGTGCGAGGTCGAAAGTTCCGTTCATACCCACGATGCGCCGGAAGGCCAGGTCTTTCGGCTCCGCGCGAATGTGTTTGTGGTGCCGCTCCCAGGCTTCCTCCAGTTCGTCGCAGTCGAACGGGTTCACCCCTGCACCCCCCTGAATCTCTAAATTTTCTTTACTCCCTAAATTCTCAAATACAGATTCAGATTCAGACTCAGCGCGCGTAGCGCGCGTGTTGTGGTGCGTTCGCACTGCGTTCGCAGGTGCGTTCGCATAGCGAGTGCGGGCAGACGCCGCGTTTGTTTCGCTCTTGTGTATGACCGCTAAACGCTCTTCTTCTTGCCGTGGATTCAATAACTTATCATGGTTGTCCGGGTCCGGTTTGAAGCATGGCCCGACCGCCGCCCACAGGCGTTTTTCTTTCGCGGGCGAGATTCGGAACACGCGGCATCTTTTTGATGCGCATGAATCGATTCCGAAATTAATCCATGAGAAATTTATCAAACGATGGAAGAATCCGAGTTCTTCATCTGTGAAGGATGCGTACCTGTCGTCGCCTATTGCGTCGGCTGGATACCAGCGGAAGTACGGCAGTCTTTTAGTAGCCATTTTCTCACCTTTCTCACCCGTGTCGTTTTTCGGAGGTTGGCCGGGCCGTTGCCAGGTGAGGAGCAACGACCCGTTTTTCGTGCCATTCCGTTGCAGGGGATCAGTCCGCAAGATCATATTACGCCTGTCGATGGCCCCGCGTCAAGCCCGGTGTTTATTCGGCATCACCCCTCCATACCAGTTCTGCGGTCGCGGCCCACTTGCGAAACTTCGCGCCCCACATCGAAATTCGATAGTCTGAATTTTCGCTTCCATTACGCTGGTTCGTTGTGAGTGGCGCAGTCGGAGTCATGCTGGACCATACGCTCACCGTTTGGTGACATCGGAGAAGTGAAGCAATTCGCGCATAGTGTTTTGCCGATGTCCCCAACAGTTCCATCTGGAAGGCCACCGCCGCAGTTGCAGCACGCCCCTGCCGCAAGGCGCTTACCGGCAAATGTATTAGCAAGATCACCCACGGCCTTCATCAC